>NZ_JEMA01000643.1:8266-9749 GCF_001589285.1 Sorangium cellulosum
GGCGCGCGCCCCTCGATCGGCGGGTAAGGATCGGCGAACGCAGCCGGACCTACGCCGACCACGGCGAAGAATACCACTCCGCCGATGGTGATCCGATGCTCCACCTGCGCCTCCTTCCTCAGCGAAGCGATAGAGGCAATCTAACCGTACTCACGCTCCCCGATTCTCGACAACTGGAAAATTGTTTGAGATTGGCGCCCGATCCTGGAACGCTCTTGCATCGCCGCTGAGAGCTTCAGCATGGTCGGATTCACGACGACACAGGAGTCGCAGGTACGAGCTGTGATAGCGCCCGTCGATCTTGTGCCAGGTCAGCACCTCGGCCGCTATGAGCTGCTGATCGCCATCGCGCAGGGCGGAATGGGCACGGTGTGGGCAGCCCGGGAGCGCGGCGGCGCGGCGGGCAACACGATCGTGGCAGTGAAGACGATGCTGCCGGCGCTCTCCAGCGATCCGCGCTGCAAGCGCATGTTCCTCACCGAGTCTCGCATCGCGGCCCGGATCAAGCACCCGAATGTGTGCGCGATCCTGGATCAGGGTGAGCAGAGCGGGGTGCTCTACTTCGTGATGGAGTGGATCGACGGCGACGCGCTCGTGGAGCTGCTCGGCGGCAGCACCCGCAAGCAGGGCCGGCCGCTCCCCCTGCCGGTCGCCGTGCGGATCGCGATCGAGTCGGCGCGAGGGCTGCACGCCGCGCACGAGCTCCGGGACGACGACGGGACGCTCGTCGGGCTCGTGCACCGCGACGTCTCGCCGCACAACATCCTGATCACGCGGGACGGCTCGGTGAAGATCGCCGATTTCGGCGTGGCCNCTGATCACGCGGGACGGCTCGGTGAAGATCGCCGATTTCGGCGTGGCCAAGGCCGTGGCGCACGCGGACAACCCGACGACAAACACCGGGCACATGAAGGGAAAGATCCTCTTCATGGCGCCCGAGCAGGTCTACAGCGAGCAGCTCGACCGGCGGTCGGACATCTTCGCGCTCGGGATCGTGCTCTATCAGCTCACGACGGGCACGCACCCGTTCGCGGCCAGCCACGACCTCGCGACGATGGCGCGCATCGCGCGGCCCGAGCCGGTCGATCCGCCGAGCTCGGTCGTCCCCGACTACCCGCCCGCGCTCGAGGCCGCGGTGATGCGCGCGCTCGCCAAGGACCCGGCCGAGCGGTTCGCGACGATGGCCGAGCTCGCCGACGCGCTCGAGGCGGTGGAGGCCACGCTCGGCGGCCGACGCGAGGAGGTGACGGGGTACATCCGCGACGCGCTCGCCTCGCGCGCCGCGCGGCGGACGGCGGTGCTCAAGGACGCGGTCCGCGCCGCGGACGGCAGGGCGCGGGGGCGGCCGCTCTCGCGCCTCGACCCGCAGCGCCGCGCCAGGACGATCGCCACCGCGGCGGCCCTCGTGGCCTCGGGCGCGCTGCTCGGGGCGGCGACGCTCCTGTGGGTCGGCCTCGGCGAGGGCCCCGCCCCCCCGGGGGCT
>NZ_JEMA01000644.1 GCF_001589285.1 Sorangium cellulosum
GGCCTTCGCGGGAGCGGCGCGCGCCGGCGCGTCTGTGCAATGGGCGGACATGACGCGAGCTGGCCTGTGAGATGCAATGGTCATCTCGGACGAGCGATGGGTGTTCCATCGATGTTGGAGGTGAGCACATGATCCCGCACTTCGTGGCTGGTCTCTTCGGCCTCTGGCCTTTCGTGGTAGTTCCGGTGCTCGAGGTCGACCCGCCGGGGAACGCCGGCAGCGGCGCCGATCCGGGGAGCGCCGGCGAGAGCGCTCCGCGGTACGTTTATTCGATCTCGTGCGTCGAGGGCAGCACGGGGAGGAAGTCCTTCAGCACGGAGGACGAGTACTGCAGCGCCCTGCGCGGCGAGCAGGTCTGCTCCGAGAGCGCGGCGTTCTTCGCGTTGCTCCAGGGGTGTCCCTGAGCGGGCCCGCGCGGCGAGGGCACAAAGGCTTGACATCCGAGAGGCGCCTTGCTCTTCCTAGCGGGCGCGGATCGCCCTCGCGGCCCTCCCGTTCGCCAGGTTGCGCGCCTCGGAGGCTTCTATCGTGACGAACCTCTACCTCATCCGGCACGGAGAAGCGCTCGTCAACGTCAACCATATCGTGGGCGGGATGCGGGGGGACACCGGGCTGACGCAGCTCGGCGTGCTCCAGGCCGAGCGGCTGCGCGACCGGCTGGCCGCGACGCGCGAGCTCTCCGCCGATGTCCTGATCGCCAGCACCTTCCGCCGGGCGCAGCAGACCGCCGAGATCGTCGCCCCCGCCCTGGGCCTGCCGCTCACGCTCGACGACGAGGTGCAGGAGCTCCGCCCCGGCGAGGCGGACGGCATGCCGGTCGGAGAGGCGATGGTGCGCTACGCGATCGATTTCGAGCGCGAGCCGTACCGCCCGGCGAGCCCCGGCGGCGAGAGCTGGGCTCAGTTCATGCTCCGGGTCTCCGTCGCCCTCGACCGCATCACCCGCGAGCACGAGGGCCGGACGATCGCGGTCGTCACGCACGGCGGCTTCATCGACGTCGCGTTCCTCCATTTCTTCAAGATGAACGCGCTCTCCTTCCCGGTCGCGCACTTCGCCACCCGCCACACCTCGCTCACCCACTGGCAGCGCCGGCGGCGCTGGGGTCGAAACGAGGCCTGGCACCTCGTCTATTACAATGACAGCGCTCACCTGCGCGACGTCGAGCGGACTGTGCGCATCCCCTGGGCGGAGCTCTCCACGCTGGCTCCCAGGATGGTCGATGAAGCCGGGCCGCCGTCCTCGGAGAGCGGCGAAGGCGTCTAGCGCGCGCCAGGGGCGCGAGGGGCCTCCGTCTCGCCGCGCGCGCGTTCCCCGGCCGCCTCGCGTCCCGCCGCGCAGCGGCAGCCCGCGCGGCGGCTGGGCCCTGCGTCTGAGGCGCACCGGCGCGCGCCCGCGACGGTCGGTGGCGGCCCGTCGCCCTGCGCGGCTTGCACCGCCGCCGCCGGGCGAGCTACATGACCCGCATGATGGGTCCCGTTCACGCAACCTTCCTCATCGCCGCTCCCGATCAGCCCGGTCTCGTGGCGCGACTCGCGGGGTTCTTCTACGACATCGGCCTGAACATCATCGACGCGAGCAACCACACGGATGCGTTCACGGACGAGGGACCCCGCTTCTTCATGCGCCTCGTCGTCGATCTGTCGGGCCTCTCCTCGCCGGCCGCTGTCACCGCCCTGGGCGGGTCGGCCACCCGCAGCGCGATCGAGGCCGCGTTTCGCGAGCTCGCCACGTCGCTCTCGGCGCGATGGTCGGTGGACTACAGCGATCGCGTCTCCAAGATGGCGATCCTGGTCACGAGGGATCCGGCGTGCCTTTACGACCTCGTGCTCCGGCAGCGCGCGGGCGAGCTCCGCTGCGAGATACCGCTCGTCATCTCCAATCATCCAACGCTCGAGGCGGTGGCCGAGAGCTTCAGGATCCCGTTCTTCTGTCTCCCGATCACCCAGGAGACGAAGCGCGAGCAGGAGGCCCAGGTCCTGCACCTGCTGAAGAAGCACCATGTCGATCTCGTGGTGCTGGCGCGTTACATGCAGATCCTCTCCGAGCAGATGCTCGATGACGGCCCGCCGGTCATCAACATCCATCACGGGTTCCTCCCCGCGTTCCAGGGGGCGAAGCCGTACCATCAGGCGCACGCGCGCGGGGTGAAGCTCATCGGCGCGACGGCGCACTATGCCACCCGGGATCTGGATCAGGGGCCGATCATCGAGCAGGACGTCGCGCGCGTGAGCCATCAGATGGGACCCGAGGAGATGACGCGGGTCGGGCGCGACGTGGAGCGCCTCGTCCTCTCGCGCGCCGTGCGGGCGCACCTGGAGCGGCGGGTCATCGTCGAAGGCCGCCGGACGATCGTCTTTTAGGGCGGCGGTCGGAGAGAGCGGGGTGCGCTCTCCCCGGGAGCCCGGGGAGAGCGCGCTGGTGGGGTGTTACGGGTGGTGCTGCTGGCCCATCGCCGAGGTCTGGCCGGACGCGAAGGCCCCCGCCTGCCCGACGCCGAGCTGGCCGATCATGGCGCCCTGCTGGCCGACGCCGAGCTGCCCGATCATGGCGCCCTGCTGGCCGAAGGTCGACTGCCCGATCATGGCGCCCTGCTGGCCGACGCCCGATTGCCCGATCGCGGACTGGCCATAGCCGGCCTGTTGACCCGATTGCTGGCCGGCATAGCCGCCCACGCCGGTCTTCGACGGGAACTCGCCCTTGCTCGGGCCGAAAGAGCCCTTGCTGGGGCCGAGCTTGCTGGGGCCGAGCTCACCCTTGCTCGGGCCGAAAGAGCCCTTGCTGGGGCCATACCCGAGCTTGCTGGGCCCGAACTCACCCTTGCTCGGGCCGAAAGAGCCCTTGCTGGGGCCGAGCTGACCCTTGCTGGGGCCGAGCTGGGCGGTACCCATCGTGGCGTATCCGCCCCTCGCCCCCTCGAGCGCCTGCTCGGTCGACTCGACCGCCTCGTCATCGAGCTCGGTTTGATCGAAGTCCGCCTCGTCCGCGCCCACCGCGCAACCGGCCGCCAGCGCGGCAAAGAGAAACGCAGGCACCAGCATCTTGCTATGCATCGACATGATTGGTCCCCCTGATGTCCGCGAGGGCCCATGAGGCCCGGACATCTCGGGTTCACCATAGAGCAGACTGTGTGCCTGGTAGGCGTGTGCATACGTTTCCGCTCACAGGGTCCTTGACGTTCGCGCGGGCGACGAACGATCGTACTTGCTCGATCTGTATCCGCGCGGGAGTTCTCCCGATCCGGGGAAAGCGGACCTCCGAAGGGCGCTCCTCCCGGGCAGCGTCCCCGCCCCCGTGACAGTCACCGCCGCTGGCCGGAGCCGGCGTTTCGTCGCGCAAAGGCGCGCCGCGCCGCCCGCGACAGTCGCGCCCCGCGCGCGCCGCACGACCGGAACAGACGGGGCGCGCTGCACGACAGACAGAACAAGGCATCTCGGATCCGGCGCGGGCGCACCCCGCGGACCCGAGGCGTCGGGCAAAGCCCTGCAGCAGGGCCCATCGACATGATGGTCCCGCCCTGCTCAGGACGCTGCGTGTCGGATCGCGTGTGCACCACCGGAGCGCCGGAACGGACGGTTCTCACGGGAACGACCTCCGCCCGTCCGCGGCGCAGCGATGTCAGCGCATCATTGTATGCCGGCGACGCAAGGGCGCTCCGGCGTGGGACGCCGGGGCGACGCGCCTCGCGCGCTCCGTGGACGGACGGCTCACGCCTCGGGCTTCTTCCCGAAGAGCCACTTCTTCGCCTCGTCGTCCATCGGCTGGCTCTGATTCCGCAGCTCGCTCCCGGCAGCGAGCCCGCGCTGGACCGCCGGCCTCGCGCGCAGCGCCTCGATCCACCGCGCGAGGTTCGGGAGCGCGTCGAGGGAGATGCCGTACCGATCGTACAGCACCACCCAGGGGAAGCTCGCGACGTCGGCGATCGAGTACTCGCCGGCGAGGTAGGCCCGATCCGCGAGCCGCCTCTCCATCACGCCGTAGAGCCGGCGCACCTCGTTCGTGTAGCGCTCGATCGCATAAGGGATCTTCTCGGGCGCGTACTGGCCGAAGTGGCCCGCCTGGCCGCTCATCGGGCCAAGGCCGCCCATCTGCCACATGAGCCATTGCGTCACCTCGTGACGACCGCGGAGATCCGAGGGCATGAGCTGGCCCGTCTTCTCCGCGAGGTAGAGCAGGATCGCGCCCGACTCGAACACCGAGATGGGCGCGCCGCCGCCCGGCGGATCGTGATCGACGATCGCGGGCATCCGGTTGTTGGGGCTGATCGCGAGGAACTCCGGCTTGAACTGGTCGCCCCGCCCGATGTTGACCGGGATGAGCTTGTACGGGAGGCCCGTCTCCTCGAGCATTATGCTGATCTTCCAGCCGTTCGGGGTGGGCCAGTAATAGAGATCGATCATCGTGCGCTCCGCCTCCAGTGGTTCCAGGGATGGTCCGACGATCGCGACGGCGTGCTGTCTCTCGGGATCGTCCGGCAGGGGTCGTGGCGCTGCCGCGCGGCGTCGCCCGGCTCCGGGAGCATCGGTGGCACGTCGCCCCGTGGAGAGCAACCGGCGATCGGCGCCTCAGCGCGGCGAGCCCGGCGCGCGGCGCGCGGGCGCCCGCGCGTCGTCGTCGACGAGCGCGCGCAGCGCGGCGACGTGCTCGGGCCCCGTCCCGCAGCACCCGCCCACGATCGTGGCGCCCGCCTCGATCCAGCCGCGCGCGAGGTCCGCGTAGCGCGCGGCCGCCGAGCTGCCCGGCGCCGCGCGCCAGCCGAGCCCCTCGCCGGGCGCGCCCGCGTTCGCGTAGGCGCCGAACGGGGCGCCGCACGCCGCGAGCCGCTCGACGTACGCGAGCGTGCGCGCCGCAGGGGTGCAGTTGACGAGCACCGCGCGCGCGCCGCGCGCGGCGGCCTGCCGCGCGGCGACCTCGACGTCGTCCGGCGAGAGGAGATCGGCCTCCGGACCCGCCGTGAACGACGCCCACGCCTCGACGCCCGTGGCGACCGCCTCCTCGAGCGCCACGAGCGCCTCGCCGACGTGCGGGAACGTCTCGCAGAGGAGGACGTCGACGCCCGCCGACGCGAGCGCCCGCGCGAGCTCGCGGTGCTCCTCCCGCGCGGCGGCCGGGCTCAGATCCGGCCGGTAGCAGTCCTCGAGCGGCGCGATGCTCCCGGCGACCCGGTGCCCGGCGGGAACGGCCTCGCGCGCGAGCGAGACAGCGCGCGCCGCGAGCTCGGCCCACGCGGCGCCCGCCTGGCGCCGCCTGGTGCGGAACGTGTTCGCCGTGTGCACCGTCGCGCCCGCGCGCGCGTAATCCCGGTGGATCGCGCGGACGACCTCGCAGCCGCGCGCGTCGAGCAGGGCCGCGGCGCTCCAGAGCGGCGCCGGCGTCTCGATCCCTCGCGCGGCGAGCTCGGTCCCGAGCGGGCCGTCGAGGATCACGAGCTCTGCCTCCGCGGCGACTGGCCCGGACGGCTGTCTAGGCACGTCCTCCATGTAGGCTCTGGTATGTCCGTGAGCGGCGCTCAAGGCAACCCCTGATTGAGACCCTGGCCCCGCTGTATCGTCGCAGGTGAGCGGCACCCGCACAGCGCACCGTCCAGACCACTGCGCCGCAGAAAGAACGATGGAATTCTCTTCCCCGCCGGGAATTTACTTGCCAGGTATGGGGGGGTTGGGGCACCGTTTGAAATGAAATCATCTCCCCTCATTCCACTCAACTCGCGGGAGTCGTGGGGTCCAACAAGCAGCCATCGCTCGAAGGACCGAAAGGGGTGGAGCTACTCTGGCCAGCCCGAGGCCAGATGACCTCCGTCAGTGAGCCCATAGAAAGGAATGCCAACATGATCCGTTCATCCAAGTCCCTCGCTCTCAGTGTTGCGCTCGGCGTCATCGCAGCGGCCGGTTTCACCGGATGCACCGCGTCGGAGCCGGTTGACCAGGATCCGATGGTCGAGCACGAGCGGATCACCCAGGCCGAGGTCTCCGCCCTCCCTGCCGGCGAGCTCCTCAGCCTCGACATGAGCCGGAACACCGTGTACGCCCTCGACTACTCGGCGGCGGCGATCGATTACAGCCGGATCAAGCTCTCCACCGCCGACGGCAAGGAGGTCCTGCTCGCGGAGCAGATGGCCGCCATCGAGAACGCCGATTACGGCGATCTCCCGGCGCCCAAGCTGACCGACGCCTCGGATCAGAGGTTCAGCGTCTCCTCGGACGAGGCCGCCTTCGGCAAGCTCTCGGGCAGCGAGCTCGACCAGCTCCGGACCGACGGGTTCTTCTACTCCGAGGTGCCGGTGAAGTCCCCGAACGCCGGCCCGCAGACCACCGACCCCGAGTGCATCCACGCGTTCTGCGAGATCTGTGTCGACAACGAGACCGGCGGGTGGCCCGAGAGCTGGTACCCCGGGACGTACACCTGCTACTACATCGAACACGTGTGGTGCTGAGCCTGGCCTGAAGCTCACCTTCTCCCCGCAAGGCATCTTCGATGCGATCGCTCTCGGTTTGGTGCGTTGCGTCGCTCGCCCTGGCGAGCGCGGCGTGCGGAGACGATGGACCGGTGCTCCCGAGCGGCCTCCCGGGGCCGATGCCGGGGGTCTACATGGACTTCGGCCCGGCGCCGGAGGGGGATCGTTTCCGCGCGCTGATCGGGTTCCCGACCCGGGATGTCCCCGGGCTCGAGGCCGCGATCGACGCCATGTACGATCCCGGCAACCCGGACGCGTTCCGGAAGTACATGTCGGTGGAGACCTGGATGGAGCGGCACGCCCCATCCGAGAGCGACGTCGCCGCCGTCGAGGCGTGGCTCACCGGGCACAAGATGGAGATCAGGCGCCGGTCCCGGAACCGGCTCCTGATCGAGTTCGCGGGCACGGTGGAGCAGTTCAACACAGCCTTCGACGTCGAGCTCCGTGACTTCGAGCGCGAGAACCCGTCGGCCGGCGGCAAGCCGCTCCGCACCTTCGGCGCGCTCGATCCGCTGAGGCCGCCGCAGAACATCATCGATCTGACGTCGGGCGTGATCGCTGTCGACGTCCCGGCGGACACCAACCCGCTCGCGGCGGAGGGCGGCTCGATCGAGACGGCGCTGCCGGAGGAGCAGGAGCGCGGGTTCACGCCCGCGCAGATCGCGCACGCGTACGGGCTCGACAAGCTGCACGAGGGCGGGCACCTCGGGCAGGGCGTCAAGCTCGGCGTCGTGGTCGGGGCGACGTTCAAGACCCGGGATCTCCAGTCGTTCTGGCGGACGTTCGGCGTCTCGCGCGACAACCCCGAGGTCGTGGTCACGGCGGATCCGATCTCGACCCGCTACGTCGAGACGACGCTGGATACGCAGTGGTCGGGCGTGATGGCGCCCAAGGCCGACGTCATCGCGTACGAGGGGCCGGACGCGCGCACCCTCTCCATCCTCTACGCGTGGAACGAGGCGATCGCCGCCGGCGAGGTGTCGGTGCTCTCGACGTCGTTCGCGCACCGCGAGGAGACGGAGGCGGCGCCGATCCAGCAGCAGTACCACGCGGCGTCTCGGATGGGCGCGGCGCTCGGGATGACGATCGTCGTCGCGGGCGGCGACTCGGGCAGGCCCGACGTGCCGTCGTCGAGCCCGTACGTGACGAGCGTCGGAGGGACATTGCTCGAGCTCGGCGCGGACGGCGAGGTCGCGCGCGAGGTGGCGTGGAGCCGCTCGGGGTCGGGCCGGTCGCGCGCCTTCAAGACGCCCTCCTGGCAGGAGGCCGTCGTCACGGACGCGCAGGGCACCCGCGCGGTCTCCGATGTGGCGCTGAACGCCTCGCCGGACGCCACGTACTGGCTCTACTACCTCGGCGAGTGGGAGCGGCGCGGCGGCACGTCGTTCGCCGCGCCGGTGTTCGCCGGGATCATGGCGTCGGTGAACAGCTACAGGATCGCCCAGGGCAAGCCGGTCGCGGGGTGGCTGAACAAGACGCTCTACGAGCGGCAAGAGGTGCAGGCCGCGTTCCGCGACATCACCGAGGGGAAGACCACCGGCGACGAGTACACCCAGGGGTTCAGCGCGGGGCCCGGATGGGACTACCCGACCGGCTGGGGCGCGCCGCTCGCGGACAAGCTCGCGGAGGCGCTCCCGTAGGAGCGCCGGAGAGCGCCGGAGAGCGCCGGGGTCTGATCGTCGTCTCTGCGGCGCGGATACGTCATCCTGCGCTCGATGACGCTCCCCGCCGCGATCCTCTCCCGATCCATCGCATGCATCTCGCTCCTCGCGGCGGCGGCGCTCGGCTGTGATCGCCCGGGCC
>NZ_JEMA01000645.1 GCF_001589285.1 Sorangium cellulosum
GGAGACCGCGGCGCCGGGCGCCCTCGCGTCGGACACGTTGACCTCGGGCCTCGCGGTGGCCCCCGCGGAGCCGCTGCCGTTTCATGCGGCGCCCGCGCCGCCCCGGCCGGCGATCCGCGCGAGCGCGCCGGCGCCCGCACCGGAGCCGTCGGTGGACGCGCCGGAGCAGCGCTCTCCGCGCATCACGCCGGCTCCACCGCCGTTCACGCCGGCTCCACCGCCGTTCCTGGGGCAGCTCCTGGCGAAGCCGGCGGCCGAGGCGGCCCCGGATGGCGCGGAGGCTGCGCGCGCCGAAGCGCCGCGCGTCGAAGCGCCGCGCGCCGAAGCGCCGCGCGCCGAAGCCCTGCCTTCGCCCGAGCCGGCCGTGCGACCGGAGGACGTCACGGTGGAGCGCTTCGCGGCGATCTCGGCCGAGATCGCCGAGCAGCGCGCGCCGCGCGCCGAGGTGCTGCGCGCGCACGGGATGAGCGAGCGCGCCTGGGCCCCCGTGGAGCGCCACATCCGCGCCCTGCTGGACAAGGACGCGCGCGCCGGGGGCAAGCTGCGCGCGGCGCACGACGCGGCCTACGTCGCGGCGGTCGAGTCGTTCCGCGGTCCGATCGGCCTGCCGGAGTACGCGCGCATCGCCGTGGGGCTCGAGCGCGGGATGGCCAGCGAGGTCCTCGACGCGCTCGCGATCCAGCGGACGGCGCTGATGCCCATCGTGCGGGTGTGGACGAAGCGGGCCGCGGGCCAGATGGCGCTCTCCGCGGAGCTGATGGCGCTGATGGACAAGCTGCGGGACGAGTGAGCGCGGCGCTCAGCTCACGCCGCGCGGCGAGCGGCCGTCCGGCGCCCCCGGCGCGGCTTCCTCGCCGGCGACCAGCGCGGAGGGCTGCCCGGGACCGCCGGCGAGCGCCTGCCGCGCGCGGAACTCCTCCCAGGAGAGCGGCATCGGCGGATCCTCGGAGTTGAGCCGCACCCGCTCGCCGACGATGTCGACGTCGTCGTTGGCCCGGATCTCCACGCCGCCCGGCGACGCCTCGAGCATCACCTCGCGGGCCGTCGTGCGCGCGCTCCTGCCGGCCTCGCGCACAACGCTCCCGCGCACCCGCTCGTGCAGGCTCCCGCCCACCTCGACGGCCGCGTCCTGCGCGGCCTGGATCCGCAGCGTGTCGCACGAGAGCGAGAGCGTCTTCGCGGCCGCGATCTCCAGCGACGCGCCCGAGAGCGACAGCACCGGCCCCTCGTCGGTCAGGCGGATCGACACGAGGAGCTGCCCCGCCGCGGCGCGGATATGGATCCGCTCCTCGGCGCCCTCCTCGGCGATCTCGATGGAGCGCCCGGAGGCGAGGGGCACCACCCGGGCGGGCGCCGCGAGCGCCGCGCCGGGCGCAGGCGCGAGGGCAGCAGCGGCGGCCTGCGGCGGGGGATCCTGGGGCGGCGGAGGGGCGGGCGCGTCCGGCACGGCCGCAGGGTAGCGCAGGGACGGGCGCCGCGCGCGCTCGGCCGCGGGGGCGCGCCGGTTGTGCCGCCGGGGCGCGCCGGTCCTCGCGCTTGCGCGCGCGCAAGGGCAGGGATACCCGTCGAACGCGAGCCTGCAAGGAGCCCGATGAGCGCAGTGGAGGCCTCCCCGCGTGTGACCCAGACCGTGCGGTGCGCGAAGAGCCACGACGGCAAGCTGTGGATGGTCTGCGTGGCCAGGCGCACGTACTCCTTCGCGGGCGGCCGGGTGACGCTCGCGGACGAGCAGGCGCCGGTCGTCTTCGAGCCCGACATCGAGACCGACCCGTACGACCGCTACAGGGCGCTGCGGGACGACATGGACCTGTTCCCGCCGAAGCCGGCCACCGACGTGGTGGTGACGGGCCGGGCGCACGCGCCGGGCAAGGTGCGCGAGCTGATGGTCGGCGTGGCGGTGGGCCGGAGCGCGCGCGTGCTGCGCGTGCTCGGCGAGCGCCGGGTGGAGGTGACGCTCGAGGGGCAGGTGCGCTTCCCGGATCCGGCGCCGTTCGAGAGCGTGCCGCTGTCGTGGGACCTGGCCTACGGGGGCTACGACGCGTACGCGCACGACGAGCTCGATCCGCCGCTCCGGCGCAACGGGCGGCGGGTGGAGCGGTCGCCGCGCGAGGAGGGCGTCTTCGCGTACCCGCGGAACAAGATCGGGCGCGGCTACTTCCTCGACGTGGACCGGGACCGGGCGGACGGCGAGCTCCTGCCGCAGATCGAGGACCCGGGGGACCCGCTCACCGCGCCGCGCTTCTTCGTGCAGGCGCCGAAGGCCTGGCTGGACGCGCCGGCCTCGGGCGGGGTCGGCTGGGTGGCGCACACGTGGTACCCGCGGATCATGCGGGGGCTCGGCGCGTTCCTGGAGCACGACCCGCCGGCGAAGCCGATCCGGGAGATGGCGTTCGCGGACGGGGAGGACCTCGGGGGGCCGTTCCGGAAGAACGAGGTGCTGCCGCGGTTCGCGCAGGGCGCGGCGCCTGGGCTGGCCACGGAGCGGCTGCGGGGGGACGAGCTCGTGATCCTGAAGTACCTGGTGCAGGGGCAGCCGGAGGTGCAGTTCGCGCTGCCGGGGGAGGCGCCGGGGATGACGGTGCGGCCGCCGGGGTCGCCGAAGATCTTCACGCCGGAGCCGGTGCTGCAGACGGTGCGGATCGACGGGGAGCGGCGGACTGTGTCGCTGACCTGGTGCGGCGCGGTGCGGCTCGTCGCGCCGCTCGCGGAGGAGCAGCTCGAGGAGACGAAGCTCGGGGTGACGTGGGGGCGGTGATCAACCGGCCAGCGGGTAGGCGATCCCCTCGATGCGCAGGGTCGCCGGGCTGATCTGCAACGTCGACACGCTGTCGATGGCATAGGCCGGAGCGATCAGCGCCTCGATCCGATGGGGGAGCAGGGTATCGAGCACTTCCTGGATCAAGTACGTCGAGAGGACGCGCGCCAGCAGCCCTTCGTCGAGGCGCAGCAGCTCCTCCTGCGATGGCCAGTGGAGCGCCTGGAGCGCGCGGACCTCCCCCGACTCGGCGTCGTAGGGGAGGTCCTTGATGAGCTCCTCCCGGAGCTGTTCGAACTGGCCCCGGATCGCCGCGAGGAACCCGTCGGCCTCGGCCTCGATCCGGCAAGCGTGCGCCGGCAGACCGGGGCAGCCCTGCCCGAAGTTCATCGGCCGGCGGGTGAGCGACCTCGGGTCCGCGGGGCTTCCATCCACGTAGCACCGGAGCTTCATGCGACCTCCTCCAGCATCAGCACGTGATCCTGCCGTCCACGATGCGGCCGTCGGGATGATAGGCGATGTACCCGGAGGGGACGAACCGCTCTCCGACGCGGCCGGGGTCCGAGCGGACGCCCTCTCGCAGGAAGAACTCCTCCGGGCTCTCGATGACGGGGATGTTGTTGGTCGCGTTCCCCGGGACGATGCGCGTCGTCTCGATGCTCAGCGGGCCCAGCTCGTTGGCCTTGTCGATCACCTTGCCTGCCTGGGCCTTGGAGAGCCCGCCGAAGCCCACGTCAAGGTCGCTGTCCGGCCTGAAATTGCCGCGGATCCTGCTCCCGCCGAAGACCGCGGACGAGTTGCGCTTGAAGGATTCTGTCATGATCAAGCGCGCCTGCTCCTCCGTGAGCCCAGGAATGTTCTTCACGGCGTGATCGATCTGCTCGGGGGTCGGATTCAGCCCCAGCGTGTCGACAGCCCAGGTCGGCGCCCCGTTGAAGCCGAACTGGTCACCTCCGCCGGCGAGGCCCAGCGGATCCGGGCTGCACCACCACCTCCCCACCTGCGGGTCGAAGTACCGGAACCTCGTGAGGCAAAGCCCCGTCTCGTCGTCCGCGTACTGCCCCTGGAGGCGGAACGGCGACGCCACCGCGCGGCCGGTCGAGCGCTCGCGCCCCGCACCGATGAACGCCTCGGTCTCCCGGCCTCAGGCCGAGTGCGCCGCCGACCAGGCCACCTGTCCGCTCGCGTCGAGCAGCTCCTTGGGCACGCCGACGTGGTCGTTGCGGTAACTGAACACCTCCCCCTGCTCCGCCTGGAGCAGCGGAACGAACGTCCCCGGAGCGTGAACGAAGCAGCGGGAGCCATGCTGGCTGTCGATGTCCGCCGCGAGCACGTCCCCATCCCACAGGAAGCGGACCTCGCGCCGCAGATCGCCGTGCGCGTCGAAGAGCTCCTTCCGCGTCCGCCGCCCGAAGGCGTCGTAGGTGAAGACGACCCGCTCGCCGGAGGGCAGCCGCACCTCTCGCAAGCGATCCCGGCAGTCCCATGCATACTCGGTCCGTCTGGATTCCGGCCCATCTCCCGGCTCCACCTTGGCGATCCGCCGCCCCCGGCTGTCGTAGGCATACAGCGACCGGGCGGCGTGAACGAGCCGGTCCCATGGTGCATCTCGAGGCCCACGAGCAACCAGCCGTTGATGTCGTGGAAGTTGTGCGCCACGTCCGCTCCTCCTCACCCGACCGGGAAGCGCTCGGCCGCCTCGCTCACGCGACCGGGAAGCCTTCGGTCGCCTCCAGCCGCGCCCGCCGGCGCTCGAACTGCACCAGGCCGTAGCTCACGCTCGCCCGCCAGAGCATCCGCACCTCGGCGGCCTCCGCGTCGATGTCGACCGCGTCGAGCGCCGGCAAGAGCCGCTCGGAGGAGCCGCCCACGGTCACCGTCACCGCCACGGGCGGCGGCGGCGCCTCGAAGAGGAGCGCCTCCCCGCCGGGCCGCATCCCGCCGAGCGCGATGCGCGTGCCGGGCGCGATCGCGTCGAACGTCGTCCGCGGCGCCGCCCTGCTCGCGAGCTTGCTCGCGCCGCCCGGGTCGAACTGCTGGTCGTGCCACACGTGCACCGCGCGCAGGCCGCCCCAGAGCGGGTAGGGCGCGAAGCAGACCGGCTCGGGCCGGTCGTCCCAGCGCCGGATGAGCTGCTCCGGGTGCTCCAGCTGCGGCAGCGGCTGATCGACAGCGCGCGCAGCGTCGACAGCGAACCCCTTGCCGTCGAAGTTGTGGGGATATCCGCTCTCGTGCTCCGGCAAGAACGCCTCGCCCCCTCCGTCGTCGTCGTCGAGCCGCACAACCCGCGCCGGCTCCTTCACGACGCCGCCGAAGGCGTTCCGCCAGCTCATCTCCACCCGATCGAACGGGAGCGGCGCGGTCGGCGTGAGCCCGCCGCCGAGCGCGCGCTGCCAGACGCGATGACCGTACGCCACGATCCCCGCGTCGCGCTCGCCGACCCGCAGGACCGCCGTGGCCTCGCGCGCGCGCCCCTCTCTCGGGTACACGAAGCCCGTCGCGCACACCGAGGCGACGCTCTTCTGGAGCATCCCGTCGTGCGGGTACGGCAGCTCCGGGTCGAGCAGGAGCGGCCGCTGCGCGGCCGCCAGGGTGAGCCGGCCGCGCGCGATCCGGTAGGTGATCGCGGCCAGGAAGATCGCCGTCACCCGGTCGTCCTGCTCCGCGTTCGGGATCATCGCCGCGGGCAGGGGCGTGTCGTTCGAGAAGCGCATCGCGGCCGTCAGTTCAGCTTGATGACCCCCGCGGTCACCTGGACCATGCCGCCCCCGTCCATCTCGATCGGCGAGCCGTTCACGGTGACCTTCCCGCCCTTGATCGCGATCTCGCCGTCCTCGATGACCACCTGGCCGCCCTTGATCAGGATCTGGCCGCCCTTCAGCTCCAGCGTCGACCCGTTCACCTGGAAGAGCGAGGTGTCGACCGTCATGGTGCTCGACGCGTTCACGGCGAGGGTCGTCGACTTGAGCGCCTGCACCCCGTCGGCCTTGATCTCCTGCGACGGCGCCTCGATCTTCTGGCTGGCCGAGGATTTCAGCCCCTGAGGCCCTGTCGCCGCCACGGTCTGCTCCCCGCCGACGTTGATCTTCTGGCTCGCGGCGACGCTCAGCTCGTGGGTCGCCAGGTACGCCGTCGTCTGCGCCCCGGTCACGGCGACGTCCTGGGTGCCGGTGACCGTGAGCTTGTCGTTGCCGGTGACGTCGCCCGTGCGGTTGCCGGTGACCTTCTCGTCCTGGTTGCCGGTGATGCTCGCGCTCTGGTTGCCTGTCACGGTGAGGGTCTGGTTCGCGGCGACCGAGACGGTCTGGTTGGCGCCGATGGTGACGTTCTGGTTGGCGCCGACAGTGGTCGACTCGTTGGCGCCGATGATCTCCGAGTTGTTCCCGCCGACCATGGTGCTCCGGTTCGCGCCTGTCGACTCGTTGCGGTTGCTCCCCACCGAAGAGCCGCTGTTCGACGCGACCTGCTCGCTCCGGTCGTTGCCGACCTCGCTGTTCCAGTTCATCGGCGTGTGCAGCAGGATCTGCTGGCTGCCGGCTGTGTCGTCGAAGCGCAGCTCGTTGTGGGTGCCGCCGCCGGGGCTCGTCATCGTCTTGAAGGTGCTCACGGTCGGCGCGCCGCCCGGCGGGCGGTTCTGGCCGTTGTAGACGCGGCCCACCACGATCGGCCGGTCCGGATCGCCCTCCTCGAAGTCGACGATCGCCTCCACGCCGACCCGCGGGTGGAACACCGCGCCCTCGCCGACCCCGGCGAACACCTGGTTCACGCGCACCCAGCACGACGACGGCTCCTTCGCGAGCCGCTCGCCGTCCTTGTCCCAGTGGAACTTGACGCGCACGCAGCCGATCTCCGCGCCGGGCGGGCCGCCCACGTGGATCTCGGCCCCCTGCGCGGTCGGCTCCGCGGTGACGAACGCCGTCTGCGTGCCCTGCACGCGCGGCTTTGGCGTCACGCGCGCCGGCCGGAACCGCGACTCGGCGACGCTCCCGTTCTTGCCGCGGCGCGCGCACTCGAACCGCGCCGTGAACGGCACGCCCTGCAGCGCGAACCGCGCCGCGAGCTCCGGCGGCAGCGCGCCCTGCTGCTCGCCGCGCGACTCCACGCGGGTCACCAGGTACTCGCCGTCGTACCGCGACGCCGGGTGATCCAGCGCGAACACGCTCCCCGCGCCGAGCATCCGCGCCGTGCCCTCGCCGACAGCGTAGCTCGCCTCCACGAGCAGCCGGTCGAGCTTCGCCTGGGCGAGCGGCCGCCCCTGGTCGGGCGTGTCCGGGTAGCGCCCCGGGTACTCGTGGTCGACGAGGCCCTCGCCGTCCGGCTGGCCCGACGTGGACACGGCCATGTCGAGCGCGGGTTTCTTCCAGTTGTAGTCGACGAGCGACACCTTCCTCGGGCGGAGGCGCGCCCCGAGCTTCATCGTCGCGATCTCGCGGCCGAGCACCCCGGGGCCGAGCGGCGCGAACGGGGCGAGGCGCGCCCGGCCGCCGTCCGTGTCGGCGAGGACGAGGAGGCACGTCCCGTCGCCGTGCTCGAAGTGGTAGCTGATCCCTTCCTCCTCGAGCAGGCGCGAGACGAACGCGAGGTCGCTCTCGTTGTACTGCACGCAGTAGGGCCGCGTGGCCACGTCGTCGATGCGCGTGGGGTCCGTCACGCGCCACGCGTAGACCTCCCGCGCCGGCTCGAAGGTGAGCGCGTCGCCCGCGTCGGGCTCGGCCGCGGCGCCGTCGTCGCGGCGCAGCGACGGGTCGCCCTGGAGCACGGCGTCGATGATCTGGCGCGTCGTCTTCTCGAGGAAGATCCTGCACCGGGTGCGGTGCATCGACCGCGCAAGCGGCGGCGAGAGCACGACGCGGTAGAGCATGCCGTCGTAGATCGGCCCGATCTCCTCCGCCTCGGTGATGATCCCGTGCACCGCGCGGTAGGCCGGCTCGGAGCGCGTTGTCACGCGCAGGGTCGCTCGAGTGCCGATGAGCTCTTCCGGGTCCACCCCGGGGGCCGGCTCGTGGGCGACCAGCACCAGCTCGTAGCGGTACAGGCTCGAGATCGCCTCGCTGCCCCGGAGCTCGACGACCTGCAGGTGTCGCCAGGGCCCGGCCCCTTCGGCAGCGCCCTCCCACGCGAAGGCGAAGTCGACGTCGCTCACGGTGCCGTTCTCCCGTTCAAGGTGGGCTCAGCGTACCCTGTCCGGCAGCCGGCTGGAACCGTGCGGGGTCCACGCTCGCCCGGGGCTCCCGCCGCCTCCGCGCGGCTCCAGGCCCAGCGCCGGCCCTGCTGGCGCCAGGGCGGGTCGGCTCAGGGGCTGCGCATCGGCGCCGGCGTGTAGAGCTCCGCGGTCGGCCAGGTCCTCACGGTCTCGTAGCTGCTGCCTCCTGCCACGAGGACCTGACCGGTCGAGAGCAGCGTCGCTGTGTGCCAGTAGGCGGTGGTGCTCATCGCGCCTGCGTCTATCCAGGTGTTCGTGTCCGGATCGTACAGGTCGGTGCTCGCCAGGGCATGGGAGCCCTCCTCTTCGAGGCCGTCATAGCTGCCCACCACGAGGACCTTGCCGCCCGGAAGCCGCGTGGCC
The DNA here is from genome assembly GCF_001589285.1 of Sorangium cellulosum. GTDB lineage: Bacteria > Myxococcota_A > Polyangia > Polyangiales > Polyangiaceae > Sorangium > Sorangium cellulosum_G. Next base: position 8,322 of record NZ_JEMA01000645.1, read on the forward strand.
GTGTGCAAGGCGCGGCCATGGCTCATCGAGCCTGCGTCCGTCCAGGCATCGGCCACCGGATCGTACGCCAGCGCGCTGCTGAAGTAGCGGCCCGTTTTCTCGTTGATGCCGCCCGTCACCAGGACCTTGCCGCTGGGAAGCAGCGCCGCCGCGTGCCCCTCACGTGGCTCGCGCATCGAGCGCCCCGTCGTCCAGGTGTTCGTCACCGGATCGTAGAGCCGCGGGTACAAGCCCTCGCGCAGCACCATGACCTTCCCGTCCCGGAGCACCGTCACGCTATGCAGGTCGCGGCCGACGCCCGCCGCGTCATCGATCGTCCAGGTGTCCGTCGCCGGATCGTACAGCTCTGTGCCATTGCCGCCGCCCACCACCAGGACCTTGCCGTTCAGGAGCTGCGTCGCGCTGTGGCCGTGACGGGCGAGGACCATCGGGCTCACCGCCGTCCAGGTGTCCGTCGCCGGATCGTACAGCTCCGCGCTCGCCAGCGCGCGCTCGAGGGCATCGCGGCCGCCTGTGACCAGGACCTTGCCGCTCTGGAGCCGCGCCGCGGCGTGCTCGAAGCGGACGGCGCTCATCGAGGCAGCTGCCGTCCAGGCGTTCGTCGCCGGGCTGTACAGCTCCGCGCTCGCCCAGTAACGCCAGTCGGTATCCGCGCCTCGTCCTCCCGTCACGAGCACCTTGCCGTTCGCGAGCAGCGTCGCGGTGTGCAGGTGGCGGCCGGAGATCATCGACCCTGCAGGAGCCCAGATCGGATGGGTCCGCAGGGCTTCCCCGCGCGCGCCCACGCGCGGCGCTGCAGAGGCGAGCTCCGGCGAGGCGGCGTCGCCGTCACCACCGGAGCACCCGGAGGCCGCCATGGCCAGGATCGTGAGCGGGAGCCACCAGCGTTGGAGATGCGCGATGAGCTGCATCGATCCATGGAACGCCCACGAGCACAGGAGTCAAGCCACCGCGCAGCGCTCATCGCAACAGCGCCGTGACGACCTGAGCGGACACGCGCGGCTCCCTTGAAGCGGGGACGGTGCGCCGACGGCGAGCGGTGTGGCTGAGGCGGAAGGCGCGTCGATCCGACGCAGCCACCGATGCCCGCCGGCCCCCTCAGGGCAGCCGGAACAGCGGGCGACCGAAGGGCAGGAACGGCCAGGGGATGGCGGCGAGGACGACGAGCAGCGCGAAGAGGACGCCGAGCGCCATGCGCCGGTGCTGCGTCGTGGGATCCGCGGCGCGCTTCGCCCGCGCCGAGGCCACGTGGGCGATCGCCACCGCCACGATCATGCCGAAGGCGTGCTCGACGGCGAAGAAGCGCAGCGCGGCGACGGGCATCGAGGCCTTCAGCGCGGCCAGCGAGCTCGGCGTGACCGGGCTGAGCACGACGTAGAGCAGGACGCCGAGGAGGAGCTGGGCGTCGAGCGATCCGACGAACGCGGCGCCGAGCTTGCGATCGGCCGCGGTCCGCGGCGTGCGCTGGGCCCAGCCCCGGGCCGACCGCACCAGCGCCGCCAGCCCGAGCAGCAGGACGGCCCAGCGCAGCCACGAGTGCAACGAGAGGACGATGGAATAGATCATGGTCTCTGCTTCCCGGCCGCGGTGCCGGCTTCGATGATGTATTGCGCCACGTCGGCGAGATCCGACGTGCGCATGCCCCGGAAGCTGGGCATCGGGGGGACGTCGGTGCGCTTGCGGCCCGGGGTCACGGCCCAGCGGACGATGCCCTCGGGATCCGTCGCATACAGGCTCGCCATCTCGGTGAGCGGGGGCCCGACAAGCTTGGTGGACGGGGCATGGCACGCCGCGCAGTGGGTGGAGAACAGGGCCTTGCCCTGCACGGCCCGGGGCGAGAGCGCGACGCCCTCGTCGGCGGGAGCAGGCCGCTTGCACGCGGCCACGAGCAGGGGCAGGGCGGCGAGGAGCGGCGACCATCTCATGCGGGCGGGCCGGAACGTAGCGCGCCACCGCCCCGGGCGCATGCGACGCGGTGACGCAGGGGATGAAAAGTCCGTGCCCCGCGCGCCGCTATGCCGCGGCGCGCGCCGCCTTCCAGCCGGCCGCGAACGCCTCGATCTGCTCCTTCAGATGGACGCACTCGCGCCGGACGACCCTCGACGCGAACACGTCCTGCATCAGCCTGTCGGCGGCCTTCCCCAGGAAGGGGAGGTTGAGCGAGCCGCGCAGCTCGTCCGAGAGCAACGTCGCGCCGCCGGGCAGCGGCTTCAGCCGGTACTGGGACGAGTGCGGGAAATTGCTCCTCGGCTCCTTGAGATCGGTCTCGACCCAGCCGATCCCCGTCCCTTCCTCCCAGTGGGTCACCCGCGCGCCGCGCGGCTCCGGGGCGCTCCCGAAGAACGAGTGATCGATGCTCACGCGCGTCCCCTTGCCCCGGCGCTGGTCGGTCTCGAAGCGCATCGCCACGTGGAAGTCGTTCACCTTCATCAGGCGCTCGAGATCGCTCATCCATGCCCACGCGATCTCGATCGGCGCCTCGAGACGGATGCTCTCCTGGATGTACAGCAATGGACCCTCGCTTTCTCCCGCTGGAGCCGGCGCGGTCACGTTAGCATGCGGGAGCGGCGGACCGCGCCGCGGCCTCACCGGGGGCGCCGCGCTGCGCCGGCTGATCCGAGCGAGCGCCCATCCCGCGCCTTCGCCCGCATCCACCGCTCCCTCCCGCGCGCTTCGGGGTAAGCTGTGGGCGGACTCATCATGGCCCGTTCTCCCATCCCGACCTGGTGCTTCGCCGTGGTGCTGGTGAAGCTCGGCGACCGCTTCCTCCTGGTGCACGAGCGCAAGCACGACCAGCTCTGGTACCTGCCCGCGGGCAGGGTCGAGCCCGGCGAGACGTTCGCGGAGGCGGCGTGCCGCGAGGCGCTGGAGGAGACGGGCGTCCCCGTGAAGCTGCAAGGCATCCTGCGCATCGAGCACAGCCCGAGCGCGCTGCAGGCGCGCATGCGGGTGATCTTCCTCGCGCGCCCCGCCGACGACACGCCGCCCAAGCGCGAGCCCGACAAGCACTCGCTCGAGGCGCGCTGGGTCGCGCTGAAGGAGCTCAGGGCCCTGCCGCTGCGCGGCCCCGACGTCGAGCCGCTCTGCCGCGGCGTGCTGGCCGGGGCGCCGGTGTTCCCGCTGTCGCTGCTCGGCCCCGAGGGGGAGCCGCTCCTCTGAGCGGGCGCGCCCCGCGCGAGGGCGGCCCCGGCGACCGGCGCGGCCCCTGTCTTCTTCGCAGCGGCCACGCTCGATCCACCTGCGCCGAGGGCACACACCGCGGCCGGCGCTTGCCTATCGGCTTGCACCGACTCGCATCGATGGGCGCGGACGACGCCTACAGCTTCAGCTTCATCCCCTGGTGGCTCGCCACGAAGCCGAGCCGCTCGTAGAAGCGGTGCGCGCGCAGCCGCGCCTTGTTCGAGGTGAGCTGCACGCGGAAGCACCCCCGCCGCCGCGCCTCGTCGATGGCCCAGCGCATCATCGCCTCGCCGATCCCGCGGCTGCGCAGGCCCGGGTCCACGATCACGTTCTCGACCTGCGCCACCCGCCCTCCGTGGTTGGCCACGTACTGGATGATGGTCAGGTGGAATGCGCCGGCCACGCGCCCCTCGACCTCCGCCACGAGCAGCGCGTTGTCCGGATCCTCCGCGATGGCCGCGAGCGCCTCCCGGTAGCGCGGATCGAGCGGCGGACCGGGGTGGTCCGTCTTCACGTTGCCCTCGTCGGGGATCGAGAAGAGGTGGACGATTGCCGGCAGGTCCGCCTCGACGGCGCGCCGGATGGTGGGTACGAGCTGCGGCTGGCTCACGCGCGCATTCTGCACCATCGCCCGGCGGCTCCGCGAGGAAAACTCAGGCTCTCGTCCTTCTCCAGGCCTCTGGCATTCTGGTGCATTCCCCTTGAGTCGTCTGGACACGGCCAGTCGTGCCGTGCAGAGTCAGCGCACCACAACGTCGACGCAGAGGACGATGTAGATGCGCGTGATCAATACAGCCGGCATCCCCGCGATCGAGTACCTCAAGACGGATGAGCGCACTCTGCTGGGGCTTTTCAAGGATTTCCGGAAGCACGCGGAGCTCTCGGCTTTCCTGCCAGAGGCTTGCCGCCTGTCTTTGAGGTGGATACGCCTCTCACCGGATCAACGGTTCATGACGCGTGAGCTCCCGACGAGAGGCATGCTCGTCGTCACCGGCGGCTCCGGCGAGGTCATCGGGGAGTCGCCCCGGGAGATCCAGGCGGGAGACGTCGTGCTCGTCCCTCCCGGCGGGCTGCGCGGGCTCGTGGGCGGAGCGCCAGACGGGCTCTCCGCGATATCCATTCATTTCGAGGGAGAGGGCGCCCGCTGGGACACGCCGTGCCTGTGCGCGACGACCGCGCCGGGCGGCCAGATCGAGGGCCCTCCGGGCGGAGCCGCGCTGGATCGCCTCCTCGAGGAGAACGAGGTCCATGCGCGCGAGTTCGCCGGCAGCCCCCTGATGCAGCTCCTCCGGTCCGAGCGCGCCCGCGGGGACGAGGTGAAGCGGCGGATGCTCGGCGCGCTCCAGATCTGGTCGGACGCGTTCCAGAAGGTGCTCTGCGCCAGGGTCGTGTTCGAGTCGCACCCGGCGGCCAGCGCGATCGCCGAGCGCCACCTGGCCGACGAGGTCGGGCACAACCGCCGGCTCGCGCGGATGCGCGGCCCGTCGCGCTCGCCGTCCTGGGATCGCGGCATCGCCGCGGCGTCGTCCTGGTTCATCGAGCGGATGGGCTCGGCGTCCACCGAGGAGCGCACCGTCCTCGTCCACTTCGTCATCGAGCGCTGCGCCGACATCCTCCTCACCGCGGCCCAGGCGGTCTTCCCCGACGTGGACTATTTCGCCATCCACGCCCAGGTGGACGCCGATCATTTCAGGCTGGGGCACGAGCTCCTGAAGAGCTTCCCCGGCCTGGACATCGCCCCGCTCCGCGGCGCGCTCACCGAGGGGTGGCAGATGATGAACATGATCTGCCAGCGCATCAACGACATCGCCGAGGGCAGCGGCGCGGCGATGGATCTGCCGGCGGCCTGCGATCTTGCCGCCGATTCACCGAGCGAGCTCTCGATGGCTCCTGCCGCGGAGTGAGCTGCGCGGCGCTGTGATGAGGTGAAGAGGGAGAGATGAACCACAGAGGCACAGAGGGCACAGAGGAGAGACAGAGAGGAGAACCTGGTGTTTATTCTCTCTCTCCTCTGTGCCCTCTGTGCCCTCTGTGGTTCATCCTCTGTTCATGATCCCGGGGCGACCCGGGGCCGGGCGCTAGCTCGCGGCCTTGACCACGTTGGTGATGCCCTGAACGCTCTTCGCGCTCTTGGCGAGCATCTCCTTCTCTTCGGCGCTCAGCGGCAGCTCGACGATCTTCTCGACGCCCTTGCCGCCGATGATGACGGGCACGCCCATGTAGATGTCCTTGTAGCCGTACTCGCCGTCCAGGTAGACGGCGGCGGGGAGCAGCCGCTTCTGGTCGAGCAGGTAGCTCTCGGCCATCACGACGGCGCTCGAGGCGGGCGCGTAGTAGGCGCTCGTCCCCATGAGCTGCACGATCTCGCCGCCGCCCTTGCGGGTCCTCGCGATGAGCGCGTCGAGCTTCTCCTTGCTGACGAGCTCGGTCGCGCGCACGCCGTTGATCGTGCACGCCGACGGGATCGGCACCATGTCGTCGCCGTGGCCGCCGAGCACCATCGCGCGCACGTCCTTCACGGACACGTTCGCCTCGCGCGCGAGGAAGAGCTGGAAGCGCGCGCTGTCGAGCACGCCCGCCATGCCGAGCACGCGCTCGCGCGGGAAGCCCGTGCGGCGCTTGAACTCGTACACCATCGCGTCGATCGGGTTCGAGATGACGATCACGAGCGCGTTCGGGCAGTGCTCCTTCGCGCCGTCCGCCACGCTGCGGATGATCGGGAGGTTCGTCGCGACGAGGTCGTCGCGGCTCTGGCCCGGCTTGCGCGGGATGCCCGCCGTGACGATGAGGACGTCGGCGCCGGCGCAGTCGGCCCAGCTCGAGGTCCCCTTGATCGAGGCGTCGTAGCCGAGGACGGCGCCGTTCTGCTCGAGGTCGAGCGCCTTGCCTTTCGCGAAGTCGGTCTTCTGGGGGATGTCGAACAGCACGACGTCCCCGAGCTCCTTGCGCGCGATGAGGGCCGCGAGCTCCCCGCCGATGTTCCCGGCGCCAATGAGGGCGATCTTCTTTCGGTTGGCCATGCGCGGCCCTTTACCACCCCGCCGGCCGGGGACCAACGGGGCTCCCGGGCCGGGCGCGGGGGAGGGAACTCGGCCGGCGCCTTCGAAACCTGTCGACTCGGCCCCGGAGGCCGGGTAAGCCGCGCCCCATGGTCACCGAGGACGATCTGCGCACCGCGCTCGGCAGGGTGCTCGAACGCACCTCGCTCGCGGGCCCCTTCGCCCGCTACGAGGGCAAGGTGCGGGACTGCTACACGACGCCGGACGGCCGGCGCCTGCTCGTCGTCACCGACCGCATCAGCGCCTTCGACCGCGTGCTCGGCACGCTGCCGCTGAAGGGGCAGGTGCTGAACCGGCTCTCGGCCTTCTGGTTCGAGCGCACGCGCGACGTCGCGCCGAACCACATGCTCTCGCAGCCCGACCCGAACGTCCTCGAGGCGCTCGAGTGCACGCCGCTGCCGGTCGAGATGGTCGTGCGCGCCTACGTGACGGGCGTGACCTCGACCAGCATCTGGACGCACTACGCCCGCGGCGAGCGCGTCTTCTGCGGCCACCGGCTCCCCGACGGCCTCCGCAAGAACGAGCGCCTGCCGCGGCCCATCCTGACCCCGAGCACCAAGGCGCCGAAGGGCGGACACGACCTCTCCGCCTCGCGCGACGAGATCCTCGCCCTCGGGACGATCGCGCCGCGCGATTTCGACGCCGCCGCCGAGATGGCGCTCGCGCTCTTCGAGCGCGGCGCGCGCCTCTGCGCGGAACAGGGGCTCATCCTCGTCGACACCAAGTACGAGTTCGGCAAGGACCGGAGCGGGAACATCGTGGTCATCGACGAGATCCACACCCCCGACTCGTCCCGCTTCTGGTTCACGTCCTCCTACGCCGATCGCTTCGCCGCCGGCGAGGACCCGGAGTCGTTCGACAAGGAGTACGTGCGCCGCTGGCTCGCCGCGCGGGGCTTCCAGGGCGACGGGCCGATCCCGCCGATCCCCGACGAGATCCGGATCGAGGCGTCTCGCCGTTACATCGAGGCGTTCGAGCGGATCACCGGCGCGGCCTTCGTCCCCGATCTCGAGGACCCGGCCGTGCGCATCCCGCGCAACCTGGGAGTGTAGGTGGGCGCGGCCGCGCCCGTTGTAGCGTCGCGCGAAGAGCGCTTGGAGCAAAGCCAGTGAAAGCCGTCGTCACCGTCCGACTGAAGAAAGAGGTCCTTGATCCGCAGGGCGACGCCGTGAAGCGCGCGCTCACCTCGCTCGGGTTCCCGGGCGTCAAGGGCGTGCGCGTGGGCAAGCTGATCGAGATCGAGCTCGATCCGTCGCTGGGCAGCGCGCCCGATCTCGAGGCGCGGCTGAAGAAGATGGCGGACGAGATGCTGGCCAACACGGTCATCGAGGACTACGAGGTCACGCTCGCGCCGTAGGCCGTGGCCCGTGGCGCGCGCGCGCGGCTCAGGCCTCGGGCGCGACGAGCTTCTTCGACCAGAGGATCGCGTCCTTGCGGGCGCGGCCGACGACGAGGTGGCGCGCCAGCACGGCCGAGCGGCGGAAGCCGTTCGCGAGCAGGGCGGCGCACAGCTCCTGGTCGTCCGCGGGCGCGAAGGTGAACGTGCTCACGGCCCTCTCCTGGACGAGGCGCTCGCAGAGGGCGCCGATCGCCGCCGTGGTGGCGAGCCGCTCCGACTCGTGGCGCGGCGAGGAGAGGATCTCCAGGAACGAATTGCCGAAGCACGACTGCATCTCCCACGCCGCGTGGAGGCTGAAGCCGCCGCGCGCGGACAGCGCGTAGCCCGTCCGCACCGCGTCGCGCCCGAACGGCTCGAAGCCCGTGAGCGCCTGCCCCGCCCGCTGCGCGGCAGCGACGGCGCGCCGCAGCTCCGGGCCGCTCGCCGGCGCGATCTTGATCGCGGGCAGCGGCCGCCCCTCGCTCTCCCGGAGCAGCCGCCGCGCGCGGGCGACCGTGCGCTCCGCGAGCAGCACCGCCGGTGAGCCCGCCTTGCCCTCGCCCTCGGCGCCCTCCTCATCGTCGCCCTGCTCGCGCATCTGCGACGACATCTCGGACACCACCGCCCCGAGGATCCACGCGTCGCTGCGCTTGTAGAAGCCGGGGATCGACCCTTCCCGGACGAACCCGAGGCGCGTCCACGTCGGCACCTCGTCGCGCTCGACGAGGGTGAAGATCTTCTCGACCCCCTCGCGCTTCGCGGTCGACAGGACGAAGCTCCGCTTGGACGGGGTCGGCCCGGCGCGGAAGTCGATGATGCGGAGCGTCCGGTGCCGTCGATTGACCAGCAGGCAGAGCGAAACAGCGTCGTTCCGGAACAGGAGCTCGTCGACACCGCTGCTCGACGTCGAAGACAGGTTTGTCGCTGCCATACCCCTCGTGCTCGGCGCGGGCGTGATGCCTCGGGTCACGCCGCCATTGCAGACTTGCAAATTGCAAATCTGAAATGCCCGTAGCAGCCGGCGCCGACAGCGTCAACGATCCGCGCGCGCGGCGGGCCGTTCAGGGGGGCGTGGCGAGCCGGCTCGCGTCCGCCGGCTTGACCCCGAGCGCCAGGAGCGCCTCCTTGAGCTTGGCGCGCTGGAGGGAGATGCGGGTCGGCATGCCGCCCGAGATCTTGAAGGTCTCGAGGAAGTTCACGCCGCTGTCGAAGCGGGCGGCGAACGTGATGCTGTCGTTGTCGACGACGACCGAGATGGGCGCGCGCTCCTGGCCGATGAGGAGGAGCAGCGTCTTGTCGTACGACCCGCCCCGCTGCGAGGCGTCGACGAGGACCACGCCCGGCTCGACGCGCTCGTAGCGGAGCGCGATCCGGCGGGTCTCGGCTTCCATGGTGGCGAGCTCCGCGCCGGCCTGGTCGATGGGCGTCCAGAGCGACGGGTCGGAGAGGCCTGAGGCGAGGTGCCGGACGATGAGGCCGAAGAGGGCCTGATCGCGGGGGCGGGCGCGGAGGGCGCGGTCCATGCGGGTGGCGGCCGGGCCCGGGACGCCGATGCGGGTGTCGATGGCGCGGGCGTCGTCGTCGCAGCCTGGGTACGGCTCGACGCCGCCGCGCATCCACTTGGCGCCGCTGGCGAGGCCGTCGAAGTCGACGTGGCAGACGAGGGTGTCGACGCGCCCGGCGCGGGCGACGACCTCCGGGGTGATCATCTCCGGGCAGGCGCCGTGCTCCGCCTTGGTCGACAGGACGAAGCGGGGGTCGCCCGCGAAGCGCGCGTGGTGGGCGCTGTCGTGGTGGTCGACCCAGGCGGCGAGCCGCGGCCCGAGCTCCTGGATGAGCGGGAGCGTGACCGTCTCGAAGCTCTTGCCCCCCGCCTCCGAGGCGAAGGCGATGTCGAGCACGGCCACGTTGCCGCGCAGGTCGCGCGCGCGCGGGAGCTTGCGGGGGGAGGCGAAGGCGAGATCGAATCCGTGCATGGCGTGGCTTCCCGGGGGAGTCAGGTGAGGTCCAGCCGGGTTGCCTGACGTGTGGCGGCGTGTCGGCGGGCGCCTTGCTCAATACACCCGAAATGCCTGAAGCGCCGCGAGGTAGGACCTTTCTCGGGCGAGGCCTGAATGATCCGCTAGGATAATCCGACCAACGGCAGGGACGGCTCGGCGCGCCGGGCGGTCCTGCAGTACGCCGCCGCGCCCGCCGCGCAGGAGGCCGGCGGTTCCAGGGAGACGCGACACGAGTGGACCGCGCGTGCGTCGGCACCAGCGCGGGGCTGCTGGGCTACGTCGGAGGAAGTGGATGAGAAGCGACGTTCTGGGACTTGGTCTTCTGGCTCTTGGGGCGGTGCTCTGCGGCGCGGGGCTCCCGGGCGCGGCGGCCGTCTCCGAGGCGAGGGCAGAGCCCGCCCAGGTGACGGTCTCGGCCGCGCAGGCGACCGGGGCGACCGCGCAGGTGACCGGGGCGACCGCGCAGGCGGCGGTGTCGGGGCCGACCTGCAAGCTGAAGGGGACGGCGCCGGTGAACAAGGGCGTCCGGCTCCACGACGCGCCGAGCGGCGGCCGGACGATCGCGAACTTCACCGGCGCGCTGGTGCCGATGACGCTGAGCGCGATCCCGGCGGACCCGGCGTCGGGCCGGGCGAGGCTGAGCACGTCCGACGGCTCGCCGACGCTGCGGATCGACGGCTACATCGCGCCCACGGACATCGCGGTGTTCACGACGCGCGACATCCCGGTCATCAGCGGGCACATCTGGATCTCGAGCGCGCAGAAGGTGAAGATCGTCGCGGCGACGGGCGACTCGCTGCGCGCGGAGCTGTCGATCTCGGGGTCCGAGGGGCAGACGGCGAGGGCCTCGGCCCCGTGCGACGCCTTCGCGCTGCAGCGCGGCGCGCCCATGAAGATGGAGGTCCCCGGCAGCGCCCGCGGCTACCTGATGAAGACGTCGACGATCGAGCTCTTCGATCGCCCGAACGGCGACGTGATCTTCACGCTGAAGATGCTCGAGGGGACGGCCCAGCTCTTCTGGAGCACGGAGGCGAAGGCCGGCTTCGTCCACCTGATGTCGCGGGGTGATCTGACGGTCGACGCCTGGGGGCGGCTCAAGGATCTGGAGCCGCTGAAGAAGGGCGAGCTGATGGACCAGTACATCCCGCCGACGACCGCGGTGGCCGGGGCGCAGCTCGCGCTCGACAAGGCGCCGCCGATCGTGAAGGCCACGCGGTCGATCCCGATCCGCGCGCGGCGCGACGAGAAGGAGAGGCCGGTCGGCGAGATCGAGGCCGGCGCGGAGATCTACCTGCTCGAGACGGTGGCCGGCTGGACGAACGTGCTCCCGAAGGCGCTCGGCATGACGCCGCCGGACGAGGGCGGCTTCTGGATCCCCGCCGCGGAGACGCCGAAGTAGCGAGGACGCGGCGGCGCGCGGCGGGGCTCCTCGACCGACGCGCCGCAGCGAGGGCGCGGGCCTCCGTGGCGCCCTGCTCGAGGGGTTCAACTCTCGAGCGCACCGCGGCGCCAGGCGACTACGATGCCCGCCATGAGCAGAACGCGGTTTCGTTCCCGGTGGCTGCGCGCGAGCGTCACGGCTGGCGCGGTCGCGGCCTCGTCGACATGGCTCGGCGACGCCGCCGCGCAGATCGCGCCCGTGGTGCTCCCTCAGGCGGCGGGCCAGCAGGCGCTCGCCGTCCGCATCGACGCGCGCGGGATCTCCGCCCGCGCCTGTCCCTCGGCGGCGGCATGCGCGCCCGACGGCGGCAAGGCCCTCGCCGTGCCGTCCGAGGTCGCGCCGCTGCTCGGCGGCGCGCGCGTCGCGCCGGTCACGCTCGCCGACGGCAGGCACCTCGCGAAGATCGAGGCGCCCGCCTCGGGCGCGCCGTCCGGCGCGCGCGAGGGCGGCGTCGCGAGCGGGTCGNCGCGCGCGAGGGCGGCGTCGCGAGCGGGTCGTGGGTCATGCTGCTCGCCGCGCCGCTCGCGGGGAAGGGGACGGAGCCGCTCGTGCTCTGGAGCGGCTGGACCGGCGTCGCCGCCGGGGAGCACGGCGAGGGGCGGAGCGACGCCGTCGTCGTGGAGCCGCTCGGCAGCGGCAGCCGCGTGCTCGTCGGGCAGCTCCGCGACGACGTGACGATCTGCGGGCGTCCGGCGCTGGTCGGGGCCAGCGAGGTCGATCCCCGGACGATGACGCTCCTGAAAGGGGCGAGCTTCCAGAACCTCCCGGCCGAGGAGCGGCGCGCGGCGGGCAAGGTGGCCGCGGAGCGCCGCGAGGCCGACGCCGCGGCGCCCGGCTTCCGGCTGCTGCGCCCGACCGCGGCCTCGAGCGCGGTCGGCAAGCGCTTCGCGGAGATCGCCGACGGCGACCCGAAGACAGCGTGGTCCGAGGGCAAGGCGGGCGCGGGCCGGGGCGAGTTCGTCTCGTTCTCGTCGGCGGACGAGGTCGGGATCACGGGCTTCGGCCTGCGCATCAAGCCGGTCGACGGCGTGGAGGGCGGCGCCGCGCCGCGCACGCTCTTCGTGGCGACGCCCGATCGGCTCTTCCAGGTGAGCCTCCCCGAGGACGCGTGGGTCAAGGAGCCCGCCGGCTACGAGGTGAAGCTGCCCGAGGAGATCAGGGCCTCGTGCGTCGCCGTCGTCCTCGACGAGGCGTTCGCGCCGCGCGGCGCGCAGGCGGGGGAGCGGGGCTCGCCGTCCGCGCCGGAGGTGCGCGTCACGATCGCCGAGGTCACGGCGCGCACGGCGTTCGACGGGCAGGCCCCGGCGGCGCTCGTCGGCGCGCTCGCGG
>NZ_JEMA01000646.1 GCF_001589285.1 Sorangium cellulosum
GAGGCCGCGCCGCCGCCCGAGGTCGCGGCGCCGCCCAGGGCCGCCGCGCCCGCGCCGAAGGGGCGCGGCGGCTTCCGCTACCGCTTCCGCTTCGAGAAGACCGGACCGGTGGCGCTGCTCGGCCACCTCGACGTCGTGCGCGAGCTGCCGCGCGTGCTCCGGCGCGTCGGCGCGCCGATGACCTACACAGCGGGCTTCCACCCGAAGCCGGACATGACGTTCTCCCCGGCCCTCTCGCTCGGCGTGATCAGCCTCGACGAGTACGTCGACCTCCGGCTCGAGCGCGACCTCGACCCCGCCGCCCTCGAGGCGCTCGTCGCGTCGATGACCGCCGCGAGCCCGCGCGGGCTCGTGTTCCGCGGGGCCGCGAAGCTCGGCCCGGAGGACCCCGCCGTGAGCAAGCTGATCGCCGGGGCCCGCTACGCCCTCGCGTTCGCGCGCTCCGCGATCGGCAGCGACGCCGAGGCGATCCTCGCGGCCCGCTGCGGCGCCGCCCTCTCGGCCGCGTCGCTCCCGATCCGCCGCGAGATCGACCGGCTCGCGAAGATGGTCGACGTGCGGCAGTACCTCGTGCGGGCCGAGGTCGGCGGGCCCGACGTGCTCTCGGCGCTCGCGCGCGCCGGGCTCGCCGGCGACCTCGTCGCCCTCGACGTCGAGGTCGACATCCGCGGCTCGGGGGCGGTGAAGTCGTCCGAGGTCGCCGCCGTGATCCTGGGAGAGCCCGGGGAAGCGCCGGGCGCGATCACGCCGCCGCCGCACCGCGCCGTGCGGCTCCAGCTCTTCGGCCGCGCCGCGCCGGCGGGCTCCGCCGCTGTCGAGCGCTTCTCGCTCCTCGACCTCGAGCGGGCGCGCCGCGTCAAATCTGCGCCGGAGCGCGCGGCGTCTGCGCCGCTCGCGGCCGACGCGGGGTGAACCAGGCTGCGTACGGTCGCAGCGGGAAGTTCCATCACATGGCGGCGGCGATCGCCGCCGAGCGCGCGGGCGATCGCCCGCAGATCGGCTACGCTGCGCTCGGCGTTATGGCAAATGAGGGTCACGAGACCGAATGCTGCGCCGCGCGCCTCGCCGCGGCGGGAGCGGTCGGCGCGAGCGTCGCTCACGAGCTGCGCAACGCCCTCGCTGTCGCCGAGTCGTCGCTCTACCTGGCGCAGCGGGACCTCGACGATCGGCCCTGCCTGCTGCGCCACCTCGACCGGGTGACGTGCGAGATCCGCAAGGCGCACGAGGTGATCGGCAGCGTCCTCGGGCTGGCGCGCGGCGAGCCGCTGCGGCGCGAGCCCGCGCCCGTGGGCAAGCTCATCGAGAGCGCCCGGCACGCGCTGGTCCTGCCCACGGCGGTCCGGTTCGAGGTCGCGGTCGCGCCGGCCGATCTCACGCTGCTGTGCGACCCCATCCTGCTCGAGCGCGTCTTCTCGAACCTCTACCTCAACGCGATCGAGGCGCTCGACAACGCCCCCGGCGGCTCGATCGTCACGCGCGCGTGGCGCGGCGACGAGCGGACGTACCTCGAGGTCGAGGACAACGGCCCCGGCGTCCACCCGTGCGTGATCGACCGCCTCTTCGAGCCGCTCGTCACCGCCAAGGTGAAGGGGACGGGCCTCGGCCTGGCGCTGAGCCGGGTCATCGTCGAGGCCCACGGCGGCGAGATCACAGCGACGGCGGGCCGCTGCCGGGGCACGGCGTTCCGCATGTGGCTCCCCAGCGCGTAGGTGGGGCAGGACGAGGAGAGGCTCCAGGAGAAGATCGCCGGGCCTGCTCGCGCCCTCGTCGCGCAGGCGACGGCCGAGGTGTTCAAGCGCGCCGGCCGCTGACCCGGGGCCGCGCCGCGCGCGATCAGCCGCGGCCGCGGCCGCGGACCAGCTCGGTGACGGCCTCCCCCAGGCCCTCGAGCGTGAGCGCGAACATCGGGAAGATGCCCTTGATCGCGTCGACCGTGGGGTGAGGGTAGGGGCCGATGCCGTCGGGGTTCAGCCACACGGCGCGGTCGAAGTGGTCGCGGAGCATCATGAGCCAGGCGACGCCGGGCATCCGCGCGTCGGACTCGAACGGGGACTGCCAGCGGTCGGCCCCCCCGCCGCCCAAGCCTGACGAGCCGAGCAGCTCGTACGGCGCCATCGAGGCGTCCCCGACCATCACGAGCTTGTGGTGCTTGCCGCACTCGTGGAGGAGCTCGCGCACCGGCACAGGGTCCTGTAACCCTTCGGTTTTATACACCTTTTCGTAGACGCAGTTGTGGAAGTAGTAGCTCCTCAGCTCCTTCCAGTGCGTCGCGCGCTTCGCCGCGCTGAAGAGCTGCGACACGAGCGCGGCGCTCGGGTCCATCGAGCCGCCCACGTCCATCATCAGGATCACGCGCGTGTTCGGCCGGCGCGGTGGCCTGGTGACGACCTCGATCTCGCCCGCGTTCCTGGCCGTCGCGTCGATTGTCGCGTCGATGTCGAGCTCGCGGTCGCCGCCCTCGCGCGCGAAGGCGCGCAGCTTGCGCAGCGCCACCTCGATCTGGCGCACGTCGAGCGTGAGATCGCTGCGGTAAGGCCTGTAGCGGCGCGCGTCGGCGTTCTGCACGGCGCCGCTCCGCCCGCCCGCGGAGCCGCCGACCTGGATGCCGCTCGGGTTGTAGCCGCCGCGGCCGAACGGCGACGTGCCGCCGGTGCCGATCCAGCGGCTGCCCCCGTCGTGGCGCTCCCGCTGCTCGCGCAGGCGCTCCTCGAACCGCCGGAGCACCTCGTCGAGGTCGAGCTCCTCGATCATCGCCTTCTCCTCCTCGGAGAGGGCGCGCGCCTTGATGGGATCCCGGAGCCACGAGAGGAGCTCCTCCGCGATCGCCTTGGCCTCCACGTGCACGCCGCGGAAGTGCTGGGCGAACGCGAGATCGAAGTCGTCGAGGTGCGCCTCGGAGTGGACGAGCATCGCCCGCGCGACGTGGTAGAAGCCGTCGAGCGAGCTGTCGTGGAGCCCCGCGGCGAGGGCCTGCGCGAGGCCGATCGCCTCCTGGGCGCCGACAGGGACCTTGCGGGCCCGGAGCTCGTAGAGGAACTCGACGAACATGGCTACGACCGGTAGCGCCTGCCGCCGGCGAGCTGGTCGGCGAGCGCGACAAGGTCCTGCTCCTTCTTGAGCAGCGCGCCGAGGAACGGCAGCGTCTTGTCGAGCTTCACCTCCTGCACGCCCGCCCGGCGCAGCACGGCGATCCAGTCGATGAGCTCGCTCGTCGAGGGCCGCTTCCGGATCCGGGCGTTCTTCCGGATCTCGTAGAAGGCCTGCATCGCCTGATCGGCGAACGTCCGATCGAGGTCGGGGTGGTGGACGCGGACGATCTCCCGCATGAGCTCCGCCTCCGGGAAATCGATGAAGTGGAAGACGCAGCGGCGCAGGAACGCGTCCGGCAGCTCCTTCTCGTTGTTGCTGGTGATGATCACGACGGGCCGCTCCCGGGCGACGATCTCGTCGCCTGTCTCGGTGATGCGGAAGCGCATCCGATCGAGCTCGTGCAGCAGATCGTTCGGGAACTCGAGGTCCGCCTTGTCGACCTCGTCGATGAGCAGCACGACGCGCTTCTCGGCGCCGAACGCCTTCCCGAGGGGGCCGAGCTTGATGTAGCGGCGGATGTCGCGCACATCGCCGTCGCCGAAGCGTGAGTCGTAGAGCCGTTGCACCGTGTCGTAGACGTAGAGCCCGTCCTGGGCCCGCGTGGTGCTCTTGACGTGCCAGGGGATGAGCTCGGCCGACAGGCTCTGCGCGATGGCCTCGGCGAGCAGCGTCTTGCCGGTGCCTGGCTCTCCCTTGACGAGGAGCGGCCGCTCCAGGACCAGCGCGCAGTTGACGGCGGCCTCGAGCGCCTCGTTGGTGAGGTAGCGTTCGGTGCCGTGGAAGCGGCGGAAATCGGACATGACGAGACGGTAGCATCCCGCCGGCGCGCCTGGCGGCGCTCGCGCCAGCGCGTCCGCCGGAGCGGCAGTGTGCGCCGGCGTCAGAGCCAGTCGCGCGCGAGGTAGGCTGTCCACGAGGCCGCCCGCTCCCAGAGGGGGCGCCGGGCCCAGTGCGCGACCGTGATCTCGCGGCAATGGGCGAGGTCGTCGGCGAACATCTGCTCCATGGTGCTGGCGAACCCGCGGTGCGAGACGACGGCGTTCACCTCGAGGTTCATGCGCAGCGACTGGCTGTCGAGGTTCGTGGAGCCGACCGTGGACCACGCGCCGTCGATGACCGCTGTCTTTGCGTGCAGGACGCGGCCGCGCCACTCGAACATGCGGGCGCCGGCGTCGAGGAGGTGGCCGTAGATGGTGCGCGACGCGAGCAGGACCGCGGGCACGTCGGTGGTGCCGGCGACCATGATCCTGACGTCGACGCCGCGCCGGGCCGCGGCGGTGAGCGCGTGGATGATCCGGAGCGGCGGCAGGAAGTAGGCGTTGGTGATGTAGATCCGCCGCCGGGCGCGCTCGATGGCGATCCGGTACGCGTGGCGGATGCCGTGGCGGTGCCTCCGGCGGGGGAGGTCGTTGCTGAGGATCTGGACGGCGGGGTCGGGCCTGCGCCCCGTGACGCCGTAGCGCCGCTCGTCGACGGGGGGGCCGCCGGCGCGCTGCCACGCGCGCAGGAAGAAGTACTGGAGCTCGGCGGCGGCGGGTCCCTCGATGCGGAGGTGGGTGTCGCGCCAGCCGGCGCCGCCGTGCTCCGGAGCGGCGTAGTCGTCGGAGATGTTGAGGCCGCCGGTGAACGCGACGGCGCCGTCGACGATGAGCGCCTTGCGGTGGTCGCGGCGGGCGACCTTCCCGAACGGGGCGGAGAGCTCGAAGGGGCGGAAGGCGAGGGGCCGGACGCCGGCGCGGCGGAGGCCGTCGAGGAAGGACGACGACACGGAGGAGCCCCAGGCGTCGAAGAGCAGGCTCACCTCGACGCCCGCCGCCGCCCGCTCGGCGAGCGCCTCGGCGAAGCGCTGGCCGGTGCAATCGCCCCGGAGGATGTACGTCTCGAGGCAGATGGTGCGCCGGGCGCGGGCGATGGCCTCGAGCATGGCCGGGTACGCCTGGACGCCGTCCTTGAGGAGCGCGAGGCGATGGGCGCCGACGGCCATCTCGGCGAACGGGGGCTCGGCGGGCGCGGGAGGGGGCTGGGACATGCAGCGAGGGGCCGGGCTCCTCGGGATGAGGCGACACGATGATAGCGCGGCCTGAAGGCCATCGGGCGGATCGTCGAGCCGGGGGCCGGCCCGAGGCGCCGAGCGGGCCGGGCGAGCGTGAGATCGAGAGAAGGGACGCAGAGCAGGTAAGGTCGGAGATTGCCTTGAGCTCCGGTCGATGAGGGACAATCGGCCAGGGGCAACGGCCTTATTTGCGATGAGCGGGTTGGACTCGCCCTGGGCGCACGGGCATCATCCACCGCCCTGTGAGGAGCGCTGCGACTCCGGGGTTCGGGCCGGCGGCTTGCGCGGAGAGAGGACACGTCACGCGATGGCACCGAGGCGAGCGAAGGGGAAGCACGCCGTGGAGGACGAGCTGTCGAGCGCGGGCGGCCGCGACCATGGCCATCCGAGGCCGCAGCTCCGGCGCGCGGGGTGGACCTCCCTGAACGGGACCTGGGCGTTCGCGCTCGATCCGGAGGCGAGGTGGAGGAGGCCCGGCGAGGTCGTGTGGGACCGCGTCATCGAGGTCCCGTTCTCGCCCGAGACGGAGCAGAGCGGGATCGGGGAGATGGGCTTCCATTGCGCCTGCTTCTACCGGCGGACGTTCGAGGCGCCCGACCTCCGGGAGGGCGAGCGGCTGATCCTGCACTTCGGCGCTGTCGACTACGAGGCCACCGTCTGGGTGGAGGGGAGCCTCGTCGCGCGCCACGTCGGCGGGTACACCCCCTTCAGCGTCGACGTCACCGATCACCTCGGCGCGTCCGGGCCGCAGGAGATCGTTGTCCGCGCCGAGGACGACCCCGCCGACCTGGCGAAGCCGCGCGGCAAGCAGGACTGGCAGCGCGAACCGCACTCCATCTGGTATCCGCGCACGACCGGGATCTGGCAGACAGTCTGGATGGAGCGCGTGCCGAGGACCTCGATCGGCGCCGTGCGCTGGGCGTCGAGCCTCGCCCGCTGGGAGATCGACTGCCTCGTGAAGCTCGCGGGGGCGCGGCGCGACGACCTGCGCCTCAGGGTGCGGCTCCGCTGCGACGGCGCGCTGCTCGCCGATGACACGTACGCCGTCGTCGCCGGCGAGGTGCACCGGCGGGTCGCGCTCTCCGACCCGGGCATCGACGACTTCCGGAACCACCTCCTGTGGAGCCCCGAGTCGCCCACGCTCATCCAGGCGGAGCTCGAGCTCCTCGGCCCGGACGGCGAGGTGCTCGATCGGATCCGGAGCTACACGGCGCTTCGCTCGATCGCGATCCAGGGCGACCGCATCGTGCTCAACGGGAGGCCGCTCCCGCTCCGGATGGTGCTGGATCAGGGCTACTGGCCCGGGACCGGGATGACACCGCCGGACGATCACGCGCTCCGTCGCGACGTGGAGCTCGCGCGCGCGATGGGCTTCAACGGCGTGCGCAAGCACCAGAAGATCGAGGACCCGCGCTATCTCTACTGGGCGGACACGCTCGGCCTCCTGGTCTGGGAGGAGATGCCGAGCGCCTACCGCTTCACCGCGCAGTCGGTCGAGCGCCTCACGCGGGAGTGGATCGACGTGATCGATCGCGATTACAGCCACCCCTGCGTCATGGCGTGGGTGCCGTTCAACGAGTCCTGGGGCGTGCCGAACCTGCCGGACAACGCGCGGGAGCGGCACTGGGTCGAGGCGCTCTACCACCTCACCAGGACGCTCGACGCGACCCGCCCCGTCGTCGGCAACGACGGATGGGAGAGCGTCGCGACCGACATCATCGGGATCCACGACTACGATACCGACGCGGAGCGCATCGAGCGGCGCTACCACGCCGAGGAGGTCCGTCCCCGGTTGTTCCAGCGGGAGCGCCCCGGCGGACGCCTCCTGGTGCTCGATGGGAAGGCCCCGACGAGCGATCTCCCGATCATCCTGTCGGAGTTCGGCGGGATCGCGCTCCGGCGGGGCATCCCGGGGAACTGGGGCTACTCGCTCTGCGACGACGCGGGCGCGTTCGCCCGGGCCTACGAGGCCTTGCTCGCGGCCGTGCGCTCTGTCGAGCTGCTCAGCGGCTTCTGTTACACGCAGTTCGCCGACACGTACCAGGAGGCGAACGGCCTTCTCTATGCGGATCGAACGCCGAAGTTCCCGCTCCACGAGATCGCCGCCGCGACGCGCGGCCGGGTCGCCGGCCACCTGCAGCCCGACTGCCTGGGGCTCCGAGGACGCGAGGGACCCCGGCAGGAGGGCGTGGTCGATCCGCTGGTAGAGGACGGCGGATAGCCGACGGTAGAGGCCGGCGGGTAGCCGCTCCGCGGCGCTGGCCCGGCTCCGGCGCGGAGCCGACGCTCGATCTCGTCAAGCCTCGGTGCTCGCGGGCCCGCTCCTCCTCGATCGATACCTCGTCATCGCCCCGCAATCCCGCAGCGCGATCGCGCGCGAGACGCGGTGACGCCGCATCGCGGCGCGCGCTCCCCGGCATGCTCCTTGAATAGCGCTCGTCCGGAGCCGGGGCCGGGACCCAGGTGCACACCGAGACTCGAGCGGGAGGGATCGATGAGCGCGAGATCGCAGCCAGACGTGATCTGCTTTTCGCACCTGCGTTTCAGCTTCGTGTTCCAGCGACCTCAGCACCTGCTCACGCGCTGCGCGCGGCGACGCCGCGTCTTCTTCTTCGAGGAGCCGCTGCTCGACAGCGAGCTGCCGCGCCTCGAGGAGGCCGCTTCCGAGCACCGGGGTGTCTGCGTCGCGACTCCGCACCTGCCCGCCGGCGCCGGGCCGTCACGGGCCTCCGCGATGCAACGTGAGCTCCTCGACGGCATGATGAAGCGCCACGGGATCACCGATCACGTGCTCTGGTATTACACGCCGATGGCGCTCTCGTTCTCTCGGCACCTCGCGCCCGCGGCGACCGTGTACGATTGCATGGACGAGCTCTCGGCCTTCGCCGGGGCGCCCCCGGCGCTCAAGGAGCGCGAGGCCGAGCTCCTGCGCCTGTCCGACCTGGTCTTCGCCGGCGGCGCGAGCCTCTATGAGGCGAAGCGGGCGCTGCACCCGAGCGTGCACGCGCTCCCGAGCAGCGTCGACGTCGCGCACTTCGCCCGCGCGCGAGCCGCCTCCCGCGCCGAGCCCGCCGACCAGGCGGGCATCCCGAGGCCCCGCCTCGGCTTCTTCGGCGTCCTCGACGAGCGCATGGATCTCGATCTCATCGCCGCCGTGGCCGCGCTGCGGCCAGCCTGGCAGATCGTGCTGGTGGGGCCCGTGGCCAAGATCGACCCGTCGACGCTGCCCCGCGCGCCGAACATCCACCTTCTGGGGCAGAAGAGGTACGAGGAGCTGCCCGCGTACCTCGGCGGCTGGGACGTGGCGCTCCTGCCCTTCGCCCGGAACGCGGCCACGCGGTTCATCAGCCCCACGAAGACGCCGGAGTACCTGGCCGGCGGCAAGCCCGTCGTCTCGACGTCGATCCGCGACGTGGTGCAGCCCTATGGCGAGCTCGGGCTGGTGCGCATCGCGGACGCGCCCCGCGACTTCGTGGCGGCCGTCGAGGCGGCGCTCGCCGAGGATCGCGGCCCGCTGCTCGCGCGGGCGGACGACCTGCTCGGGCAGCGCTCGTGGGACGCGACGTGGGCGACGATCGAGCGCCTCCTCGACGGCGCGCTGGAGCGCCGCGCCCGGGCCGCGGCGGCGAGGTGAGCCATGTTCGATTACCTCATCGTCGGCGCCGGCTTCGCCGGGTGCGTGCTCGCCGAGCGGCTCGCCCGCGGGGCCGGCAAGAAGATCCTGCTCTGCGACGTGCGCATGCACATCGGCGGCAATGCGTATGACCACCACGACGCGGCGGGCATCCTCGTGCACAGGTATGGACCGCACATCTTCCACACGAACTCGCGGGAGGTCTTCGATTATCTGTCGCAGTTCACCGAGTGGCGCCCGTACCAGCACCGCGTCCGCGCCTGGGTCGACGGGCAGCTCCTGCCGATCCCCATCAACCTCGACACGATCAACGGCCTCTACGGCCTGAGCCTGAACGCGCTGGAGGTCGAGGCCTTCCTCGCGTCCAGGGCCGAGCGGCGCGAGAGCATCCGCACGTCGGAGGACGTGATCGTCAGCAAGGTGGGGAGAGAGCTCTACGAGAAGTTCTTCCGCAGCTACACCCGCAAGCAGTGGGGGCTCGACCCGTCGGAGCTCGACGCCTCGGTGACGGCGCGCGTCCCCGTCCGCACGAACCGGGACGATCGCTACTTCTCCGACGCCTACCAGGCGATGCCGCTCCACGGGTTCACGCGGATGTTCGAGCGGATGGTCGACCACCCGGGCATCAAGATCCTGCTCAACACGGACTACCGCGAGGTCTGCCATGCCATCCCGCACCGCGAGGTGATCTACACGGGGCCGATCGACGCGTACTTCGATTACCGCTTCGGCAAGCTGCCTTATCGCTCGCTCGACTTCAAGTTCGAGACGAAGGATCAAGAGGTCTACCAGGCGGCGCCTGTCATCAACTATCCGAACGAGTACAGCTACACGCGGGTCACCGAGTTCAAGCACCTCACCGGCCAGTCGCACCCGAGGACGACGATCGTCTATGAGTTTCCGAAGGGCGACGGCGACCCGTACTACCCCGTGCCGCGGCCGGAGAACGCGGCGCTCTACCGGAAGTACGAGGAGCTCGCCCGCTCGACCAGCGGCGTCCACTTCGCCGGCCGTCTCGGCACGTACCGTTACTACAACATGGATCAGGTCGTCGCCCAGGCCCTGACCCTCTACACGAAGCTCACGGGCGCTCCGGGCTGGCGGTCCCTCGCGGAGGCGGCGTGAGCGGGGCAGCCGGAGGGGGCGGCGCTCCGGCGCTCGAGCTCTGGGGCGGCATCGAGTGCACGGTGAACCGCGTCGGCGACGCCTACCACGACCAGCTCGATCGGAACGGCCACGCGCGCCGGCTCGACGATCTCGACCGCTTCGCCGCGCTCGGGATCCGGGCGCTCCGGTATCCCGTGCTCTGGGAGCGCACGGCGCCCGACGGCTGCGCGAGCTTCGCGTGGGCCGACGCGCGCCTCGGCAGGCTGCGCGATCTCGGCGTCCGTCCGATCGTGGGCCTCGTCCACCACGGCAGCGGGCCGCCCCAAACGAGCCTCCTCGACCCGAGCTTCGTCGACGGGCTCGCGCGCTTCGCCCGCGAGGTCGCCGAGCGCTATCCGTGGGTCGAGGACTACACGCCGGTGAACGAGCCGCTCACCACGGCGCGCTTCTCCGGCCTGTATGGCCACTGGTACCCGCACGGCCAGGATGGCCGCGCCTTCCTGCGAGCGCTCCTCACGCAGTGCCGCGCCGTCGCGGCGGCGATGCGCGCCGTCCGCGAGGTCAACCCGCGCGCGCGCCTGGTGCAAACCGAGGATGTCGGGGAGACGTCCAGCACGCCGCTGCTCGCCTACCAGGCGCAGCACGAGAATCATCGCAGGTGGCTCAGCCTCGACCTGCTCATGGGGCGGGTGGACCAGGATCACCCGCTCTATCCCCAGCTCCTCCGGTGGGGCGCGTCCCCTGGCGAGCTCGAGGCGTTCGTCGTGTCGCCGTGCCCGCCGGACATCCTCGGCATCAACTACTACATCACGAGCGAGCGGTTCCTCGACGAGCGCCTCGAGCGTTATCCGTCATGGATGCATGGTGGCAACGACAGGCACGCTTACGTCGATGTCGAGGCCGTGCGCGTCGTCGCCGAGGGCGTGGGCGGGCATCTCGCGCGCCTGCTGGAGGTCTGGGAGCGCTACCGTCGTCCGGTCGCGATCACGGAGGCGCACCTGGGCGGCTCCCGTGAGGAGCAGCTCCGGTGGCTGGCCGAGGCGCACCGCGCCGCGGTGGCCGCGCGCGCCGCGGGCGCGGACGTGCGCGCGGTGACGGCGTGGGCGCTGCTCGGCTCGTTCGACTGGGACAGCCTTGTCGTGCGTGATCGCGGGCGCTACGAGCCGGGTGTCTTCGACGTCCGCGGTCAAGCGCCCCGTCCGACGGCGCTCGCCGCGCTCGTCCGCGCGCTCGCGCGCGGGGAGCGCTTCGATCACCCGGTGCTCGCGTCACCAGGGTGGTGGCGCCGTCCGGAGCGCCTCCTCTATTCCCCCGTCAGCCTCAAGGAGCGCGGCGCGGCGCGGCTCGAGCGATCCGGCGATGGGCCGACGATCGAGCCATCGGACCGCGCCGCGGCAGGAAAGGCCGAGGGGCCGCCGGTCCTGATCACCGGCGCCACGGGCACCCTGGGAAGGGCGTTTGCGCGCCTGTGCGCGCACCGCGGGCTGCCGTCCCGCTTGCTGAGCCGCCTCGAGATGGACATCGCCGATCCCGCGTCCGTCGAGCGCGCCCTCGAGCGCCATGCGCCGTGGGCGGTCGTCAATACCGCCGGTTACGTGCGGGTCGATGACGCGGAGCTGGAGCCTCACCGCTGCGAGCGGGAGAACGCCGCCGGGCCCGCGGTGCTCGCGGCGGCGTGCCGCGAGCGCGGCGTCCGGCTCGTCACGTTCTCCTCCGATCAGGTATTCGACGGCACCGGTGCGACTCCTTATGTGGAGACCGATCCGGCGAGGCCCCTCAGCGCGTACGGTCGGAGCAAGGCTGTGGCCGAGCAGCAGGTGCTCTCGATCCTCCCGACGGCGCTGGTGGTGCGCACGGCGGCCTTCATCGACCCCTGGGACGCGTCGACGTTCGTCGCGGACGCCCTGCGCGCGCTCCGCGATGGCCGCCCTTTCAGCGCGGCCGAGGACATGATCGTGACGCCGACCTACACGCCCGACCTCGTCAACGCGGCCCTCGACCTCCTGATCGACGGCGAGGCGGGGCTCTGGCACCTGGCGAACCGCGACGCGGTGACCTGGGCTGAGCTCGTCGCGCGGGCCGCCGCGCTGGCGCGTGTGGACACGAGGCATCTGGTTGGCTGCCCGAGCCGCGCGCTCTGCCTTGTCGCGCCGCGCCCTCGTTACAGCGCCCTGGGCAGCCGGAGAGGGCTCCTGCTCCCTGCGCTGGACGACGCGCTCGCGCGCTACCTCGCGGAGCGCGACGGTGGCCCAGCTCGATGACAGGGCCGCGCAAGGCGTGACGATCGGCGACGGACCACGAACCACGGTGGATGACGGATGTCCCTGACTAACGCTCGGGAGAAGGCGGAGTCGTGTCCGTCACGACCTCTGTCGAGCAGCGCAGAGCCGGTGAGTTCTGTCCACGCGGTGAGCGCATGTCCATCGCTCGTGCGGGCGAGCTCCGATGAGCTCGCTTGTTCCCGTGCCGTCCCTCCCAGGTCAGGGCGCATCGGACGTTTGTTATGACAGACGGCTCTCTGCTGGGTTGACGCGGTGTCTGTCGAGGGCGGCGACACGTCTGTTCGACCGGAGGAAAAGTGGAGGGGGCCGATGGCGTTGCTTGCCCGCACCTGTGTGAGCGCCTAGCCTGGGTCGCAGACGTAACCACGGATTTGCGGAGGGAAACGCCATGATGCCGATGAGCATGCCGATGATGAGCTCGATGGGGATGATGCCTCAGATGATGGGGATGATGCCTCAGATGATGGGGATGATGCCTCAGATGATGGGGATGATGCCTCAGATGATGGGGATGATGCCTCAGATGATGGGGATGATGCCTCAGATGATGGGGATGATGCCTCAGATGATGGGGATGATGCCTCAGATGATGGGGATGATGCCTCAGATGATGGGGATGATGCCTCAGATGATGGGGATGATGCCTCAGATGATGGGGATGATGCCTCAGATGATGGGGATGATGCCTCAGATGATGGGGATGATGCCTCAGATGATGGGGATGATGCCTCAGATGATGGGGATGATGCCTCAGATGATGGGGATGATGCCTCAGATGATGGGGATGATGCCTCAGATGATGGGGATGATGCCTCAGATGATGGGGATGATGCCTCAGATGATGGGGATGATGCCTCAGATGATGGGCATGATGCCTGGCATGGGGATGATGCCCCAGATGATGGGGATGATGGGTCAGATGCCGATGATGGCGCGGATGACCTGTGAGATGGACAAGGAGGGGATGGTCTGCAAGATGATGCCCATGGAGGGCATGGGCATGGACATGCTGCGCGGGCGCTGTGAAGCGATGATGAAGATGATGAGCATGGGCATGCCGATGACGCTCATGTGCGGCAGCATGCCGATGATGATGTGCATGGGCACCGGCATGAGCATGGGCACCGGCTCGGGCGGCACGAGCAACATGGGCGCCGGCGCGAGCGTCGCCAGCATGAGCAAGTGAGCGCGCGCTCCTGGCGCGGCGCCTGATCCTTCAGGCTGGAAGCAAGAACGCCAAGAGGAAGAGAGCGCCACGAGGAGAAGCGATTCTCCTGGCGCTCTCTTCCTCTTGGCGCTTCAGCGTGGGGACCCGGCCGGCGCCGGGTTTTAGCCGGTCTTCTCGACGTAGGTCATCACCAGGTACATGATGACCTCTTGCTTGGTGGGGTTCCTGTACTGGTGGGGCACGTCGGCCTCGAACAGGATCGCGTCGCCGGTCGCGAGGAGGTGGCGCTCGGCGCCGACGATCATCTCCAGCGTTCCAGACGTCACCACGAGGTTCTCGACCGTGCCCGGCGGGTGCGGATCTGCGTGTTCGGTGGCGAGAGGGGCGAGCTTGAGCTCGTAGAACTCCACCGTCCTCGGCACATCGAACGGGAATAGCGCGCGCGAAGAGAACGAGCCGTCATGCGACGTCAGCACCTTGGCGCGCGCGGCAGGGATGATCGAGGTGCCGCCGATCGACTGATCGCTGATCAGCGCAGAGAAGGGCACGCCCAGCGCCCGCGCGATCTTCCAGAGCACGTTGATCGTCGGCGTGCTCTGGCCGAGCTCGATCTGGCTGAGCATCGCCCGGCTCACGCTCGACGCCTTCGCCAGCCGTTCCAGGGAGAGCCCGCGCTTGGTCCGGAGGCGGCGCAGGTTGGCGCCGACGATGCCCGTGAGCGCCGAGGACGCGTCCTGCGGGGCCATCTCGTAGGTCCAGGCTTCGTCCGACGCCTCGTCCGTGTCCCGCTGCGGCGGCGCCTCGCCCTTCGCTCGGCTCGAGGTCGAGCTCGCTGGGCCAGCGGCGCTGTCCGGCCTGCGGAACGAGGAAGGTCCAGCCAGCGACAGCGCGCTCGCCGTCAACTCGGCCGACGCAGCCGCGCCGTTCGCCAGGCCAGATGCGCTCAACGAGCCATGAAAACCTTCGCCGGAGCTCCCCGCCGGGGAGGTGTGGCGCGTGTTCTGGCGGACGGACTTCATCGAATCTGCCAGACCGGCATCCACGTCCACACGGGGTACCACCAGAGGGCGACCGGCATGCTGACCGACTTGCCCGACGACATCGTGTCGCCCTCGTGGGCGCGTTCGTTCCGAACGACCCGCCGCTGTCGGTACTCTTCCAGGTCAATCACTTGAGCACTCTGGGCGCGCATCCGCTTACCTCCAACCCGTAGGCATAGCATCCGTTATAACGGATTGTTTGTCAAGGGACGGCTGGGCGATGACGCACCGGTGACGGCCACGACGGTCGTCCCGACGGGCTCCTCCCGGCAGGCTCGTCCACGGCGCAGCGTGTCGGCGCAGGAAAAGGAGCACCGCGCCCCTTCGTAGATGGTCCCCACGGCCGGGCATGGCCATCAGGACCACCTGGATAACGCGATGCATTATTCAGGGCCCTGGGCGAGGCGCCCTGCCTCTGAAATACTGGACGAGGCGGTCTCCCCGCATGGGCCGCGCTCATCCGTCCACCTGTCGCGGTGCCCGGCGCGCCACGACGGTTTCCACGCCGTCGACTCGGTGTCGGTGTGTCCGCTCCCCACCTGCGCGACGCTTCGTCTTTGGCACAGACGATCCGCCCGAGGGCTTTCAGGAACATCCTGCGCGCGCCGTCCTCTGTCCTTCACGTGGCGGCGCTGCGGAGCCGAGAGCGCCGCGACATCACGAACACACATCGCGGCATCAAGAACACACGAGGAGGCAGCCATGGCAGGCGTCGACGTGGGTGGAGGCGAGAGGCGGGCGCGCAACAGCGAGATCAACATGATCCCGTTCATCGATCTTCTGATGGTGATCATCGCCTTTCTCCTGATCACCGCGGTGTGGGTCACGAACTCTCGTCTCGAGACCAGCGCAGAGGTGCCTGCGGCCGCCGGTTGCGGCGAGGAGTGCCAGAAGGAGCCCCTCAAGGCGATGCACGTCCATGTCGGAGAGGACAGCTTCCGCCTCGTGTGGAAGCAGGGCGCGACAGTGTTGAGCGAGGCGACAGTCCCCAGGCATCCTGTCGAGATCGGGACGGCTGGCGCCACCGCGATCCGTTACACGGAGCTCAGCGAGGCCATCCAGCGCGAGTGGGAGAGGAGCGGCGAGCACCGCGCCCCGAGCGACCGCCGCGCCGACCAGGCCGTCCTCCACAGCGACGACAGGACGCCGTTCCGCGAGCTCGTCGCCGTGCTCGACGCCATCAACGCCCCGCGCCGCGCCGTCCTCCTCGAGGATGGACGCAGCGCCGAGATGCCAGCGTTCCTCGCCACGTTCTCCGCGCGCTGACGTATCACCCTCATTCAACGGCCCCGGCAGGCCCCTGGATGCTACGCCGTGAACTCCGTCGTCAGCGCCACCCAGTTCGAGGGCGGCCGGACAGCGTAGCTCAGCGCCAGCACCTCGATCAGCACCACCCGGTAGATCGCGTGGACGTCGTCGACGTCCACCTCGTGCGCGTTCGCCTCGAGCGCCGCGTCGAGGTGCTCCTGCACGAAGGCGAGGACGTCGGGCTGCTCCATCGCGATGACGTCGTCCGAGTCGACCGCCTCGGCAGGATCGTGGAGGCGGATCTGCTCGTCCAGGTTCAGCGACTCCTCGACGCCCGTGAGCGCCGTCTCCGTGACCTCGTCGAGGTCCTGGCCGAACAGCTCGTCGAAGGCGAGCCAGATCGCGAGCGTCAGAAAATAACCGAGGGCGAGCGCCGTCTCGTCGAGCGGGCCCGAGAGCACCGTGGAGATCCGGTCGGCCAGCGCAGGCTGCGTCTGCTCGAAGCGCGTGAACGCGTCGTCGAGCTGCTTGCGCGAGTCGTCGTCATCTTCGGCGAGCTGATCCTCGATCTCGGACAGGACGCGCGCAGGCACCTGAGCGTACGAGGGGACGGGGCGAATGGCTGCGCGGCGTACCCACACGCGGACAACCTAGCACACGATGGCGCCGTTCATGGAGCGAGCAACCGGATGCTCGACGCCGGAACCCACCCCTCGGTCGCGCCCCAGCGGACCTCCGCGAGCCCGCCCGATCTCCTGCCGACCTCGACCGACGCGCCCTCGGGGATCGGGGCCTGCTCCGCGGCGGGCAGCGCGCGCCCGCCCTCGTCGAGGAGCCGGACCTCGGGGACCACCACGACGCCGGCGCGCGTCGTCAGCCGCAGGTGCCGCGCCGCAACCGTCAGCGGCACCAGCGCGAGCAGCGCGACGAGCGCCGTCGGCGCGAGGACGCTGCCCGCGACGTGCGCGGGGCCCGCCGGGCGGCGCCGCAGCGCCACGCCGACAGCGAGGAGCAGCGACGCGAGGAGCGCGGCCGCCGCCCAGGTGCGCTCCGACGCGAGGCCGACGATGACCCGGTCGAGCGTGGGCCGCGCGTCGACAGCGTCCGCGGCGCGGCGCGAGCGCCGGCGCGTGATCTCCGCGCGCACGAGGTCGAGCGCGCGATCCGCGTCCGCGTCGCCCGGACGGAGCCGCAGCGCTTCCTCGAACGCCGCCGCCGCCCGGCCCAGGTCGCCCGGGCGATCCGCGCCCTCGCGGACGCGCAGGACATAGGCGAGGCCGCGGTTGTAGCTCGCGTCCGGGTGCACGAAGCCGCGGTCGGCGAGCAGCTCGAACGTGTCGATCGCCGCGCCGTACTCGCCGCGGCCGAGCGCCGCCGTCCCCTGCTGGAACAGCGCCTCCGGGGCCTCGGCCGGCTGCGCCTGCGCCTGGCTCCCCGCCGGCTGCGCGCGCGCCTCGCTCGAGGGCAGCGCCGGCGCGAGGCACGCGGCGAGGACCAGGAGCGCGGCGGCGAGGGGGCGCCTGCGGCGGCGGCCGCTCACGTCGGCTTCCATCGGGCGAGCTCGGTCATGACGGCGCGGCTCTTCTCGACGAGCGCCGCGGACGCGGGCGCGCCGCCCTCCTGCCCGGACGGCTCGAACCGGATCGCCTCGCACGCGGCAAGGGTCTCGCAGGCGCGCGCCGCCAGCGCCTCGGGGACGCCGCGCTGGCCCAGCTCGCCCGGGAGCGTCGCGAGCAGGACGCCGCGGGAGCGGAGGCCCGTCGCTGACTCGATCGCCCGGTGCACGGCGCGCTCGACCGCCGCGGCCGTCGCCTTGAGATCCCCCTGCGCGGCGGCCTCCTCCGCCTCTTGCAGCGCCAGGGCCGCGAGCCGGGCGGGCGAGGTCGCGCCCGCCTCGCGGCGCTCGCGCGCCCGGCGCACGAGCCGATCGCCGGCGCCGAACAGCGTGACGAGGAGCGGCGGCGCGGCCAGGAGCAGCCAGAACGGCGCGCCGTCGAGGGGCAGCGTCGCGGGCGGGGAGTACGCGCCGAGCGACGTGCGGAGCCCCGGTATCCCGGCGAACGGCTCGGCGCGGCCGCCCGCGTCGCGGCTCGCGTCCTTCGCGCCGGACGCCGGCCCGGAGGACGCCGGCGGAGCGACCGCCGTCACCTGGATGACGCCGAGGTCCGCTGTCTCGACCACGTAGCGCTTCTGCGCCGGATCCCAGTACGGGAACTCGATCTTCCCGAGGCTCACCGCGCCGCTCTCCTGGATCCGGACGACGTAGCCGAACGAGCGGAAGCCGCCGATCGCGCCGCCGCGCGGCTCGAGCGACTCGCGCTTCTCGGGGTCGAGCCACTCGAGGCCGGTCCGCTCCGGCACCCGGAGCGACTGCGGGAAGTTGCCGGTGCCGGTGACCTGCACGGTCACGGCCACCGCGCCTCCCTGGTCGATCTGGCGCGGCTGCACGGTCGCCTTCAGCGTGAACTGACCGACGTCGCCGAGGGTGTAGCCGGACGGGCGGCCGGCGATCGGCGGCTCCGTGACCTGGACGACAACGTCGTTCGACTCGCGCAGCACGCGCGCGCCGATGCGGCGCCCCGTGATGCGCGCCTGCATGCTGCCCGTGTGCAGCTCGCCCGCCTTCAGCGGGAACAGCGCCAGCTTGTCGACGAGGCGCGCGGCGTAGCGGTGCCCGCCGACCCGCGTGTACACGGGCCGCTCGTGGCGCGGGTCCTCGAGGAGCGCGTGGCGGAGGAAGTCGGCGGCGGGCGCGGCGCGGGGCTCGCTCATCTCCGCGTTCTCGCGGAAGTACAGGTAGAACGAGACAGTGACCTGCTCGCCGACCACCGCGCTCGTCTTGTCGGGGATGGCGCGCAGGAACACAACCGGATCGGGCTCGCTCGGCATCGCCAGCTCCGGGGCCTGATCCTCGCGCTCGTCCTCGACCTCCTCGTCGTCGAGCAAGCCCCCCGGGCCGCTGAACGGCCACGGGAAGCCGTGCAGCGGGCCGCCGGGCAAAAGAAACGGGTTGTTCGGCCGGCGCGGCCGCCCGCTCGCCGGCACGACCTTGATCAGGATCGGACCCGCGGTCATGCGCTTGCCGTTCCACGAGATGGTCGGGCCGGGGATCGTATAACGGCCGGGCTTGTTCGCGACGATCTGCCACGTCGCGCTGATCCCGAGCTGCGTCGTCACCATGCCGCCGCTCATCTGCGTCTTCATCTGCGTCCCGATGCTCGGGCCGGAGACGATGTCGAGATCGGGCGGGACGCGCAGCTCGGGGTCGGACGGCATGCCGGCGCCGCGCTCGACGAGCGCCTTCACCTCGACAGTGAACGGCTCGCCGACCTCGACCTCGGTCGAGCTCGCGCGCGACGAGAGCTCCGGCTGCTGGGCGCGCGCCGCGAGCGGGGCGAGCAGCGCGAGCAGCGCGAAGAGCAGCGCCGTCGCGAGCGGCGCGGGGCGTGGGGCGGCGAGGGCCGCGAGCGCGAGCGGGGCAGGGGAGAGCGCCGGGCGCGTCACTTGTCCTCCATCCCGCGGCCGCGCCGCATGCCGGCCCTGCTCTTCGCTTCCTGCTCCTGGTACGTCGGCGCCTCCTCGAGCTGGTCGAGGACGCGATCGTCCTGCCTTCCAGGCTGCGGCTGCTCCTGGGGCTGCTCGGGCGGCGGCTCGGGCTGCTCGGGCGGCCCCGCGTCGGGCGGCTGATCCTGCGGGCCCGCGTCGGGGCTCTGATCCTGGTCGCCGTCGCCGCCGTCGTCGCCCGCGTCCTGGTCGCCGCCGTCGTCGCCCGCGTCCTGGTCGCCGCCGTCGTCGCCCGCGTCCTGATCGCCGCCGTCGTCGCCCGCGTCGGGCTCGCCCGCGTCGGGCTCTGCGTCCGGCTCCGCGTCGGGCTCCGCGTCCGGCGGCCCTGCGTCCTTCTGCTCCTCAATGCGCCGCAGCGCGATCGCCCGGTTCCAGGCCGCGTCCCGGCCGATGCCGTCGCCGCCCGCCTCCTCGAGCAGGCCGGGGATGATCGCCAGCGCCTGATCGTAGTACTTCACGGCGTCCTCGTACTTGCGCCGCAAGAACTCGAGGTTGCCCGCGAGGTAGCGGGCGCGCGCGCGCACGTCGGCCGGCACGCTCGGATCGGCGCCGATCGCCTTCACGAGGGTCAGCGCGCAGTCGATCTCGATCCCGCGCAGCGCGTCGCTCTGCTCCTGCTCCGGACCGCCGTCCGCGAGCTCCTCGTCGCCGAAGCGGTGGCCGTAGCGCTCGGCCAGGTGGAACAGCGTCAGCCCGAGGTCGAACGAGCCGTTCGGCTTCTGGCGCACGGAGTCGGGCAGCCCGATGCCGGCGTCGCTGCACGGGCCCGTCCCCAGGTAGCTCTCGAGCGCCTGCGCGGCCGACTCGAGGTTGCCCGCGTCGAGATCGCGGATCGCCTGGTCGACCGCGGGCGCGTTCCGCTCGAACGGGGACGTCGGATCCCACCCGCTGCACCCGGACGCCGCCGAGAACGCGGCCCCGGTGAGGCACGCCGCGCCGAGCCCGATCGCGAGGACGCGCCCGTGGCGCGCGAGGAACCCGGCGAGAGCCGCCCGCCTGCGATCACGACGCGGCATGCTGCCCTCCCGCGCTGCCCGCCGCGGCCGGCTCCGCCTCCGCCGCGGGATCCGCGTCGCCCTGGCGACGCTTCAGCAGCGCCGCGCGCCGCGGCGCGGCCTTGGGGTGCGTCGCCACGAAGCGCCGGCGCGGGGCGTCCTTGAGGAACACCTCGGCGATGAGGAGCAGGATCGCGAGGCCGAGCGGGTAGAAATACACGTCCGCGTAGACCGTCTCGACCCGCTCCGAGAACTCGCTCTTCATCTGCCGCCGGAGCTCCGCGGCGATCGTCTCGATGCCCGTGGTGCCCTTCTCCGCGCGGATGATCTGCCCTCCCGGCGTCGCCTGCGCGATCGACGCGAGCTGCTGCTCGCCCGACAGCGACAGCTCGGTGGTGAGCGGCTTGCCCTGGCGGTCCTGCCGCCACCCGACGATGCGGCCGTCCGGGCCGATCTCCGGGATCGGCTCCGGCGTGCGCCCGCCGATCTGCACGACGTGGATCGTCGTGCCCTGGGCGCCGATCGCCTGGGCGACGCTCAGCGGGTAGCCCTCCAGATCCTCGCCGTCGGTGACGAGCAGGATGATCCGCTTGTGCTCGGCGGACTTCGGATCGCGGCGCAAGAGCTCGTTCGCCTGGTCGAGCGCGCGCGCGATCGCGGTGCCGCCGATCGGCATGTCGTTCGGGTCGAGCTGGCGGAAGAACTGCGCGATCGCGGCGCCGTCCGCGGTGAGCGGGAAGCCCATCGGCTCGCCGGCGAACGCGACAGCGCCGAAGCGCGCGCCCTCGAGATCCTTGATGAGCCGGGCGACCTCGACCTTCGCGCGGAAGATGCGCGAGGGCTCGACGTCGCGCGCGTACATGCTCTTCGAGTAGTCGAGCACGACCACCACGTCGACGTTGGTCGCCGGCACGAGCCGCGTGCCCTTGCCGTACTGCGGCCGCGCCGCGGCCACGAACGCGAGCGCCGTCGCGAGCACGAGGAGCACGCCCTTCCAGGCGCGGCGCTTCGCCGGGTCGGCGGTGGTGAGCGCCTTCACGCGGTCCTCGTCGCCGAAGCGCTTGATGGCGCGCGCGACGCCGAAGCCGCCGAGGATGAGCAGGAGCCCGATCAGCGCGGCGAACGCCGTCCCGAGCAGGAACCAGGGGGCCGCAAAATTCACGGGAACCTCCGGAGCAGCCAGGCGCGCAGGAGCGCGTCGAGCCCGATCAGGAACACCCCCGGCAGGAGCAGGAACGGGAAGAGATCTTCGTACGCCGAGATCGACGCCTCGAAGCGGGTCTTCTCCAGCCGGTCGAGCACGTCGTGCATGCTGTCCGCGAGCGCCTTGGCGTCGGTCGCCACGTACGACGCGCCGCCTGTCTTCTGCGCGATCTCCTGGAGCAGCGCGGGGTTCACCGGGAAGCGGTGGCGCACGTAGCGCGGCTGCCCGAAGAGATCGATGCCGTCCTCGACCTCGACCTCGTCGTCGGTGCCGATCTGGATCGTGTAGACCTTCACGCCGAGCGATGTCGCGAGGTGCGTCGCGTACTCGGGGGAGATGGCGCCGGCGTTCGAGTCGCCGTCGGTCAGGAGGATCACGACCTTCGACTGCGCGTCGCTCCTGCGCAGCCGGGCGACAGCGGTGCCCAGCGCGTCGCCGATCGCGGTCGCGCTGCCGTCGATCACGTTGAGCGTCATCTGCGAGACCATCTGCGTCAGCAGGTGGTAGTCGAGCGTCGGCGGCGACAGCACGTAGGCGGCCTTGCCGAAGACGACGACGCCGAGGCGATCGGTCCTTCGCCGGCTGATGAAGTCCTGGAGGACGAGCTTCGCCGTGTCGAGCCGGGTCAGCCGCTTGCCGCGCGGCAGCTTCGGCTGGCCGGGGAGGTCGGCCGGCCTCGCGTCGAGGATCGCGCGCATCGAGCCCGACAGGTCGAGGGCCACGACGATGTCGATGCCCTTGTCGTCCGAGCGCTGCTCGCGGAGCACGCTGACGGGCCGCCCCATCGCCAGGATGAGCAGCGCGAGCGCGACCGTGCGCAGCACGCCGGGCAGGTCGCGCAGGTGGCTGCGCAGGCCGCGCGGCCCGCGCGCGAGCGGCGCGACAGTGCCGAGCCGGAGCCGGGGCCTGCGCGCGTCCTCCGCGAAGATGCCCCAGTACCAGACGACAGGCACCGCGAGGAGCGCGACCAGGAACCACGGGGTCTGCCAGCTCGCGCCGATCCAGGCGTCGCGGCGCGCGAGGTAGGGGTAGACGCAGGCGAGCGCCGCGACGACGAGCGTCGCCGCGACCGCGAGCGCCGCGCGCTTCGCCCGGCTCAAGGCGCCTCCTCGGGCGCCCGCGACGAGCGGGCGGGCGGCGGCTGCTTGCCGGACGGCGGGCCGGCGGGCCC
>NZ_JEMA01000647.1 GCF_001589285.1 Sorangium cellulosum
CCCGATCGAGGTTGTCGAACCAGCCCCTGAGCTCCGCCTCGCTCGCGACGAACACGTCGGACACGCTGAACGGCGGCAACGCCCACATCTGGATGGGTAGCTCGCCGTCGTCCTCGGCCTTGCTCCATGCGGTGCCCGGGCCCTCGCTCGCGTCCACGCAGTGCGCGAGAGTGCTGGTGTTCGCTTGCGCGCAGAACCTGCCGGGCGCGTGTTCCTCGCGCGGCCACAAGCACCCTTCCGCCGTCGCGCCGAGCGCCAGGGCGGCCAAGGCCGCCGCGACGACGGCCGCACGCCGCCTCGTTCTCCTACGCATACGCATTCCTTCCACCCCACGATCCTTCTCGCCCGCGCACGCTCGCCCGCTCGCTCCATGGATGCAAGCGCCCACACAGCAGCGGTGGGACATTGCTCGGCAGAGCAAAGGTTCACGGAGTTCGTCCACGTCGAAGCTCATCAACGCACCTTTTGATCGACCACGCGCCCCATTCGGGGATCCACGCGGCCCCTTCATGGCTCCACGCGGCCCCTTCATGGCTCCACGCGACCCCTTCAGGGCTCCACGTGGCCCCTTCGGGGATCCACGCGGCCCCTTCGGGGCTCCACGCGACCGCTTCGGGGCCCCATGCGACCCCTTCGGGGCTCCACGCGACCCGTTCACGTGAGCGCGACAGGAAACTGCTCGCGCGATGATTCACGCCGCTGCGTGCTATCTCCGGCAACACGGGAGCACGCGACACCCTTCAACGACTGCGCGCTCCCTCCACGGAGGGGTCATGCCGAGAACGAAGCCATCCACATGGACGACCTGGGAAGACATGCCCATTGAAGAATTTCGCGCCCGGCACCGGAAAGCCAAGGAGAAGGTCAGCCTGTTCGTGGCCGAAATCGATGAGATCTTCCCCGGCCTCGTCACGCTCACCGCCGAGCAGCGGAAGGTCGCGCCGAGGCTTCGCGACGGCGAGCACCCCATGCTCCTCAAGATCCTCGACGTCGCCGAAAAGAAGCCCGCGCTCTTCGAGTCCCTGGCGGACGAGGACGACGGGATGAACCCAGGCGAGCTCGAAACCCAGTTGCTCCGCGATCGCATCGAGAAGCACAGCCTCTTCCTCGAGCTCGGCGAGACGCTCGAACCCCTGAGCGGGAAGGTGTCCGATACGACCCTTTACCTGGCCACCAAGTTCCGAGAGGTGCTGTCGGCCGCGTACCGCATCGCGAAGGCGCACGCGGCGATGGACAAGACGGTCAACGGCATTATCGCGCCCGTCATCGATTTCATGCGAAAAGGCGCGGTCGCGGCCGCCGCCACGCGCGCGGCGAAGAGGGCGCAGCAGGAGGGCTGAGCAGCTCCACGCCCCGCCGCTGCTCGGGGATCGAAGCGCGCCGGGATCTCCGGCGCGCCGGCCCGTTGCGAGCTCCCGCGCGCGCCCTGTCGATCAGCGGCCCCGGCGCTCCGTCCAGCGCCGGTAGCGCGCGGCGCTCGCGGCGAGGCCGAGGCCGAGCAGCGCGAGCAGGCTCAGCGCGGCGGGGACGCCGGTGAGCCACACGAGGAGCGGCGGCCACGGGCGCGTCGGGCAGGAGCGCCGCAAGGCGAAGCGGCAGGCGTGGCGCAGCTCGATCTCCTCGGCGGCGGCGCGGACCTCGGGCGCGTCCTGGGGCATGCCGCGCAGGGTCGCCGAGGCCATCATGTAGGCCGCGGAGGCCGCGCGGTCGTGCGCCGGGTCCGCCGGCACGCGGTCGCGCACGAGCTCGACCAGCCGGGCGGCGCGCGGCGCCGTCTCCTGCTCGGCCAGCGCTGCAGCGAGGTGGCGCGCGAGCGGCTCGTCGAACTGGAGCGCGCAGGCGACGGCGCGGTCTTCGCCGAGCGTGAGGTAGACCGTCTCGCCCGACGCCGTCTGGCGGGGCTCGGTGCCGGACACCGCCACCGGCCTGCGCAGCGCGACCCGCGCCCCGCGGACGCAGCTCGGCACCTTCGGCAGCGCGCGCAGGTGCACCGCGGCGTACCGCTGGAACGCGACCCCGGCGACCGCGCCGAGCGACAGCGCGAGCGCGAGGAGCGCGAGGGCTGCGCGCGCCCTGACGCCGGAGCGCGCGCTGACGCTGGCGCGCGCGGCGCCGTCCTCGCGCGCTGGCGCGGCGGCGCGGTCCTCGCCGGCCTCCGCGTCGGGGGCCGGCTCGCCGGAGGGCGCTCGGGACGACATGACCGCGGGTATGGACAGCCGCGGCGACGCTGTCAATGCGCCGTCACGAGGGGGGCGCCGCGCCGGCGAGGCGCGCCACGTGCGCCCACGTGCGGGCCGCGTCCTCGTGCCCTGTCGCGGCCGCGAGCCGCGCCAGGAACTGCGCGCAGGCCTGCTCGCCGCGGCGATCCTCGGCCTCGCGGGCGCGCGCGAGGGCGCTCAGCCCCTCGAGCAGGGCGCCCTCCGTCCGGCCCGCGGCCGCCAGCGCGACGCCGTGGGCGAGCAGCGCCCGCGCCCGCTGCGCGGGCGGCGCCTCGGCCTCGGCGGCGATCCGGAAGCGACGCAGCGCCTCGTCCTTCGCGCCGCGCCCGAGCGAGATGAGGCCGCTCATGCGCTCGACGAGATCGGCGTGCTCGCCGGTGCGGCGGAGCTCGCCCACGAGCCGCTCCAGCGTCCGGAGGTCGCCCTGCACGAGCGCCTGCCTGGCGAGCTCGGCGAGGCGGACCGCGATGTCGTTCATCGACAGGACGGGCGACTCCGACGTCTTCGCGAGCGGATCCCCCGAGGCGTCACCGGGCGGGAGCTCCCCTTCCAGGGCGGTCACGTCGGCGAAGTCCACGGGCGCCTCGTCCAGGAGCCCGGCGCGGCGGTCGCCCAGCCACGGCGCCCGGGGCACGCCGCTCCTCGAGGCTGCGCCCGCGCCGTCGTCGGCCCCCGCCGGGAGCGTCGAGCCCCGCCGGCGCGCGGCGCTGTCCGCTGCCTCGCGGCGCGCCTCGAGGTCGGCGAGATCCCCGGCGGAGAGCGCGCGCTGCGGATCCGGCGCGTCGCCGACCACCTCGATCGGCGTGCGGAAGGTGGGCGGCTGGCTCGAGGTGCTGTCCGGCGCCTCGTCGAGCCGGTGGTCGCGCGCGGTCTCCTGCTCGTCGGCGAACGCGAGCAGCTCGGCGGCCGAGGACTCGAGCAGCGCCTCGCCGGCGGCGCGCGCGGCGCGCGCCGCGAGATCGGCCGCGGAGCGCCGGTCGCCCGCCCTCGCCNGGCGCGCGCCGCGAGATCGGCCGCGGAGCGCCGGTCGCCCGCCCTCGCCGCG
>NZ_JEMA01000648.1 GCF_001589285.1 Sorangium cellulosum
CTCCGCGGGCGCCTTTTTCCCACGGCCCGGGGCCGGCGCCGGCTCCGGGCGCCCGGCCGGCTTCACGACCGCCAGCGCCTCCTCCAGCTCGGGATCGTCGTCCACCATCGGCTCGTCGGCCGCCGTCTCGCTGGCCGCCGGCGCGTCGTCCGCGGCGCGCGCGCGCGCCTCCGCCACGTCGCCGCGGGNCCGCGGCGCGCGCGCGCGCCTCCGCCACGTCGCCGCGGGTGGCCTCGAGCGCCGTCCAGCGCCGGTCCCACGAGCCCCTGTCCTTGTGGCCGAGCTGCGCCACGCACGCCCCGGAGCGCTCGTGCTTGCAGCCGTCGCAGTACGCGCGGTCGCCCGGCGGCGGCAGCCCCCCGGCGCCCAGCGCGTTGTCGGACCAGGCCACCATGCTGGCGATGAGCTCGTGGACCTTGCCGCGCTGCGCCTCGACCTCCTCCCAGCGCGCCTCCCGCACGCTGCGCGTCGGGTGGAGGTAGAACACCGCCACGTCCGGCCTCGTGCCGTGCTGGTGGTGGTGCATCAGCGCGTAGGTGAAGACCTGGAACAGATCGCTGTTGGGGGAGGTCGCCGGCGTGAGCTTGTAGTCCACGATGCGGTGCTTCCCGAGCCGCGGATCGAAGTACACGTAGTCGATCGCCCCGGTCACGTGGACGTGGACGTCGTCCCCGACGTGGAACGTCACGTCGACCCGCTTGCGCGAGTCAGCGAAGAGCTGGCTCCTGAGCTCCGCGGCGGGCAGGCCGGCCGCCCTGGCGTGCACAGCGAGGCGCGCGAGCTCCTCCATGTAAAGCTGCACTGCAGAAATGAAGCCCAGCCGCAGCGGCACGGGGCGCGCCGCGAGCGCGTCGAGGTCGAGGCACGCGCCGTTGAACCAGCGCATCAGCGCCTGCTGGAGGCCCCCGGCGTCGCGGGCGCCCTCGAGCGCGCCGAGCACCTCGTCCGAGCTCCGCGCGGCGGCGTTGAAGCGCTCCACCGCTGTGTGGAACAGCGCGCCGCAGCCGGGCGCCTCCCCGCCCTTGCGCCAGATGCGGCTCACGACCTTCCGCCCGTCCTGTCGCTCGGCCGTGGCGCGCGTGTCGAACCAGTGGAGCCTCGGGCACGTCGCCGCGACGCGGAGCTGGGTCACGTTGACGTGGACGAGCCTCATTTCTTGCCCCGGAGCTGGACGAAGAGGTCGTCGTCCGTCGCCGTCGCGTGCACGTGCCCCTCGTCGTGGAGCGCCTGCGCCGTCTTCTTGATGTGCGCCCACGCCTCGGCGAAGCGCCTGTCCGAGAGCTTCTTCCGGGCCGCGAAGATCTGCGCGAGCTCCTTCGCCATCAGGCCGAGGCGCCACGACAGCTCGGCCATGATGTGCTCCCGCGTCTGCTGCGGATCCCACGCCGGGGGCGGCGTCGTGTCCGTGCCGCCCTTGACGATCTCCTCGGTGAGCAGCTCGCGCAGCAGCGGGTGCGCGAGCAGCAGGCTCTGGCGCTGGAAGGACGCCATCACCTCGGCCTCGGTCACCTTGCG
Source organism: Sorangium cellulosum (assembly GCF_001589285.1). GTDB lineage: Bacteria > Myxococcota_A > Polyangia > Polyangiales > Polyangiaceae > Sorangium > Sorangium cellulosum_G. Next base: position 1,516 of record NZ_JEMA01000648.1, read on the forward strand.
GTACTGCCCGCGCGGGTGCTCGATCTCGAGGTCCTGGCTCCTCGCGGCGCCGAGCAGACCCACCAGCGAGTCGAGCTCCGCGTGCCCGGCGAAGTCGAGGTGGAGGTGGAGGAAGCGCTGCCGGCCCAGCTTGCAGAGCGCGTCGTACGCGGCCTTGCCGGCGCCGCCGAGCCGCAGCGGCCGGCGCTCCTCGTCGGTGACGAGGATGCGCTTGTCCGTGTGCTTCGTGTCGTCGGCCATGCGCTGGAGCGGCATCCGCGCGCCGTGCCCGCTCGGCGCGCAGAGGAACGTCACGCCCGTTGTCACTGTCACGCCGTCCGCGCGCTTTTCCCTGGCCAGGAGGTGATACGCCGGGGCCTTGCGCTGCTTCTTCGCGGTGAGGTGTTCGATGCTCACGAGCGTCGAGCTCGCCTGACCGGCGCAGCGCGCGAGCAGGTGGTGCGTGAGGCTCGCGAGGTTGTCCTCGTCGGGCGGCAGCGACGCCTGCTGCAGCCGGCGGCGCATCTTGCCTTCCTCGATCTTCTTCTTCACCTCGGCGTCGATGACGTCCTGGAGCTTCGGTTCCGGGGGCTTCGTTCCGGCGCCATCGACGGGGCCGGGCCACTCCTTGAGCCAGCGCTTGCCGCCGACGGCGGCGAGCCGGTCCTGCTGCGCCTCCCAGCGGTCGCGCGCCCAGAGGATCGCGTCGCGCGGCCTTAGCTCCTCGACGCCGTCGAGGCGCTGCTCGAGCCACGCGCTGCCGAGCGGGAACAGCCGATCGCGCTTGCGCGCGGCGATGACCTCCTCGATCTCCTTCTCCTCGAAGCCGGAGAGCGCGGCGTCGAGCCGCCCCTCGAGGATGGCGCGGGCCTCCTCGGGCGCGATCATGTGCAGCTCGAGGATCCGCTCGGCGATCCGGTCCCACGCGGCGGCCGGGATCACCTCGCCTGTGCGCAGGGAGAGCATGGATTGCTTCACGCCGGAGACGATCACGACGAGGTGCTTCGCCCTGTCGAGCAGCGCGTGCGCGTACGACATGAGGGCGCGCACGGCGTCCGGATCGAGGTTGTCGACCTGGTCGAGGCAGAGCACGAGGGGGAGCTCGGCGAGGGCGCACAGGTGCGCGAGGACGTGGAGGACGCGCTCCACCGCGGCGTCGTCCGGGAGGGCGAGGCCGTCCTCTGCGGCGCCGGCGGCCTGGTCGAGCAGGCGCGCGCAGTCGAGCAGGCGCGCCTCGTCGGGCCCGAGCGTCTCGCCGGAGAGCCAGAGCACCGCCGCGTGCGCGCGCCGCTCGGCGGCGGCGTCGCCGAGGCTCCCGTGCGACGTCCCGGTGAGGAACGCGTTGAGCACGGGGATGACGGCGTTCTGCGGGTCGATCCTGGCGCCGAGCCGGGCCAGCGCCTCCTTGCGCGCCTCGATCTCCTTGGGCCCCATCATCATCTTGCGGCCCTTGAGCGCGCCCGACCTGATGAGGGCTCGGTTGAGGATGGTGTAGAGGCGCGACTGCGTGGTTTCGCTCCCGCGGTGGCCCGCGAGGTCGCTGACGGTCGCGTTGAGCACGTACCGGAGCATCCGCTCGGGCGAGGCGAGGATGTTGTGCAGGTAGACGACGGTGGCCTTGTCTTCCCCTGCCCACTGGAACAGCCGCGCGAGCAGGTGGCTCTTGCCGACGCCGGGCGCGCCGATGAGCAGCGCGCCGATGCTGTTCGGCTCCTTCGCGGCGTCCTGCACGACGCGCGTGAGCTTGGTGAAGGCGTTTTTGTGGATCGACGCGACCGTGGCCTCGCCGCTCCCGACGTCGGTGATGCGGTGGCTGCGGAACGGGTTGGTGCCCCGGACGGCCGCGAGGAAGCGCTCGAAGGTCGGCTCCTCGCTGCTCATGCGTCGTGCCTCCGCGCCACGTAGACGAGCAGGTTGCCGGCCTCGAGGATGCCGGCCTCGCGCTCGGCGTCGGCCATCTGGTGGTGGCGGCCGTCGGAGGGGTCGAGCGAGTAGCGGCGCTGGCGCCGGAGGGCGGCGAGCTCGGCGTCGAAGACGGCGCGCGGGACGTCGGGGAGCGCGGCGCGGAGGGCGCGGAGGGTGACGTAGTTGTTGCCGCCGCCGTCGCGGTCGAGGGCGGAGAAGGCGGCGTCGAACCGGGCGGCGAAGGGGGCGGCGGGGGCGACGGCGGCGCTGGCAGCGGGGGCG
>NZ_JEMA01000649.1 GCF_001589285.1 Sorangium cellulosum
GGCACGTAGGCGCCGCCGGCCTTCAAGATGGCGATGATCCCGATGAGCAGCTCGAGCGAACGCTCCACACACAGCCCGACGAGCACCTCGGGCCCGACGCCGAGAGAGCGGAGGTGGTGAGCGAGCTGGTTGGCGCGCTCGTTGAGCTCGCTGTACGTCAGCCGCTGCCCTTCGAACACCACCGCTNCGTCAGCCGCTGCCCTTCGAACACCACCGCGACCGCGCTGGGCGTCCGCTCGACCTGCGCTTCGAAGAGCTCGTGAACGAGCTTGTCGGCTCCGTAGTCTGCCGCCGTGTCGCTCCACGCGTTGAGCTGCGATAGCTCCGCGGTCGTGAGCATCGGCAGCTCGCCGATACGCCGCGCTGGATCGGCGACGACGCCCCGCACGAGCTCCTCGAAGCTCCCCGCCATCCGCTGGATCGTCGCGACGTCGAACAGATCCGTGTTGAACTCCCAGACGCCCGAGAGCCCCCGGTCGACCTCCTCCAGGATGAGGGACAGGTCGAACCGCGCCATGCCGCTGTCGAGCTCCAGCGGCGTCACCGTGAGCCCGCGCAGATCGAGCTTCGGCAGGCGCACGTTGTGAAGCGCGAACAGGACCTGAACGAGCGGATGGTAGCTCAACGTCCGATTCGCCTGAGTCTCGTCGACCAACCTCGCAAATGCCACCTCCTGGTCATCGAAGGCGTCGGTGGCGACGCGACGGACGCGCTCGAGCACCTCATCGAAGCTCGGATCGCCGGCGAGGCGCGTACGCAGCGGAAGTATGTTGATGAAGAGGCCCAGCATCGACTCGGTCTCAGGCCGCGTCCGGTTCGCGACCGGAGAGCCCACGAGGATGTCATCCTGGCCGGAGCGCCGCGCGAGCAACACCTTGAAGACGGCGAGCAGCGTCATGTAGAGCGTGGCGCCATGTCGGCGCCCGAGCGCCCTGAGCTTCTCCGTCACCTCCGCGCTAAGGTGGAATCGCACGCTCCCCCCGCGGAATCCCTGGACCGCGGGGCGCGGCTGGCCCGGGGTCAGATCGAGCAACGGCGGCGCCCCTGCCATCCGCTGCTTCCACCGGCCAAGCTGCTCTCCGAACGACCGATCCGCGGACCGCCTGCGCTCCCAGCGGGCGTAATCGGCGTAGTCGAGGCGTACCTCAGGGAGCGGAGATGGCTCGCCCGAGGAGAACGCCTCGTAGAGCGCGACGAGCTCCCGGAGGAAGATCCCCGCCGACCAGCGATCGAAGACGATATGGTGCACCGTCAACACGAGGATGTGCAGCGCCGAACCGAGCCGCAGCAGCGCGGCGCGAAACGGTGGCCCTTGTTCGAGCGAGAAAGGCCGCTCCACTTCCTCCCGGAGGATGCGTTCGACGGCCTCGGCTTGCAGGGGCTCCGGCTGCGCGGAGAGATCGAAGAACGCTGGCGTGACCGGGGCGCTCGCGGCGACGACAGGCTTCAGCACACCAAGCTCTTCGCGGATCGTCCAGCGGAGGATCGCGTGTCGGCGTACGATCTCCGTCAGGCACCGCGCCAGCACCTCGGCGTCCAGCGCGCCGGTGAGGCGCAGCGCCATGCGCTCGTTGTAAAGCGCGCTCTCCCCCGCGAGCTGATGAACGAACCAGAGGCGCCGCTGTGCATCGGTCACCTCCGGCTCGGCGCCGGACTCCCGAAGGATCGGCGAGGCCGCGCGGCCGTTGCTACCCTGGAGCAGCGCGAGCACAGCGGCCTTGGACTCGACGAGCTGACGCTGCAGATCCGGGCGCAGCGCGCCTTTCGGTGCCTGAATGCAGAGCTTGTCGCCCTCGGCCCAGAGCCGCACGCCGAGGCTGGAAAGCTCGGTGATGAGTTCAGACGGTATCATAGCTCGATGATCTCGAACGCGTCGGTCGACGCGGTGATGGGTGGGGCCGGGGCGACGAGCTCACGAAGCGCGAGCTCGACGGTGACGCGCTCGGCGAGGTCCTCCAGCGTTGAACCGCCGAGGAAGAGCTCGAGGGGGACGTCGATGCCCAGAAAGGCCTTGATCCAGCTCTTGAGCTCCACCGCCATCAGCGAGTCGAGCCCGAGCTCGAGCAGCGATGTCTTCGCGTCGATGGCTTCCGCGTCCTCGCGCTCGAGGACCCCGGCGAGCTGCGCCGCGACGAGGGCGCGCAGGACCGGCGCGCGGTCCGTGGCAGGGGTGCGCAGGACGCTCTCGAGCACATCCCGGGGCGGGCTCTCGAGCTGCGCGCGCGGCGCGTGGGCGCGCGGGAGGAGCTCCGCGAGAAGAGAGCTCCGTTGCGTCGCGGGCAGCCGGGCGCCGAACAACGGCCAGTCGATGTCGAAGATCCCGATCTGAGGGTGGCCGCCGCCGACGGTCTGCTCCAGCGCCAGCAGCGCGCGCTCGGGGGAAAGCGCCTCGACGCCGCTTCTCTCGAGTCGACCCCTCCGCTCTACCTCGGCGCGCGCTGCCATACCGGCCTCCCCCCAGGGCCCCCAGTTGACGCTGAGCGCCGGGAGGCCGCGCGCGCGCCGGTGGTGCGCGAGGGCATCGAGAAACGCGTTGGCAGCAGCGTAATTGGCTTGCCCGGGCGATCCGAGGATCGCTGTCGCAGACGAGAACAGGATGAAAAAATCGAGCGCGCTGCCGTGGCTGAGCTCGTGGAGGAGCCACGCGCCCCGGGCTTTGGGCTCCACCACCTTGCGGAATCGCTCCCAGTCCTGGAGAAGCAGCACCCCGTCATCGAGGGCCCCTGCGGCATGCACGATGCCCCTGAGCGGGACGCCGGCGGCGCGCACCTCGTCCAGCACGCGGGCGACGTCGCGCTCGCTCGCGGCGTCCGCCGCGAGGACGTGGATTCGGCTGCCACGCGCTCGCAGTCGGTTCAGCGTCTGCTCGGCGGCGGGCGAGGGCGCGCTGCGCCCGAACAGGAACAGGTGGCGCGCGCCGCGCTCGACCAGCCACGTCGCTACATGGAGACCGAGCGCGCCGAGCCCGCCCGAGATCAGGTACGCCCCATCCTCGCGGATCGCCAGGGCGGACGTCGGCGGCGGCGCGTAGCGGCGCAGGCGGGCGACGTACACGCGGCCGCGGCGCAGGGCTACCTGGTCGTCGCCGGCCGGATCGCAGAGCTGCGCGGCGAGCGCGGTCGCCTCGCCGACCTCCGCCACCGGCGCCAGATCGACGAGCCCACCCCAGCCTTCCGGGTGCTCGAGCGCGATAGCCCGGCCCATTCCCCAGAGCGGGGCCTGCGCGAGCGCGGGCGCGCCATCACGCTCCGTGGCGACAGCGCCCCGTGTAACCCACCAGATCTTCGCCGTGGGGGCGTGCTTCGTGGCCGCCTGCACAAGGTGCAGAGCGCTGCCGCACGACAGACGCATGGCCTCCGCGAGCGCGTCGGCCGACGCATCGGCAGCACAGCGCGCGTCGAGGCTCCACAGGTGAACGATGCCGGGCGCGCCCCTTGCTTCTTCGTGCAGCGCCGCCCAGAGGCGCTCCACGTGGGACGCCTCGGTCGGCGCGATCTGCCACTCTCCGCTGCCTAGCTCGTGAAAGGACATGCCTTTTCGCACGATCCGGCACGCGTCGCCGCGTTGCCGCAGCACGCCAGCGAGCGTGTCCCCCACGCCACCTTCGTCCACGAAGAGGATCCATGTCCGCCGATCGCCCGTCGGAGCGTGCGCCGCGTCGGCGCGTCGACGCGGCGACGGGTTCCACTGGACCTCATACAGCGATCCGTCGACACGGCGAGGAAGCTGACGCCGGTGCTCGCGGACCAGCGCGTCAGCCACCCTGGCGAGCAGGGCACGATCCACCTCGTGGAGTGCTCCGCTGTCGTGCAGCAAGCCTGCCAGCTCCTGCGCGCGCTCCTGCTCCAAGAGCCGCGTCACAAGGCTCCCCTCGCCCGGCGTCTCTGTTGCCCGCTCTCGAGGGCGCGGCGCATCGACCCAGTACCTCCGCCGCTGGAACGGGTAGGTGGGAAGATCCACGCGGGCGCCGCCGCGAGCGCGGTGGACGGCGCTCCAGTCCACGCGCGCCCCGCGGGCGTACAGCTCGCCCAGGCTGGTAAGGATGCAGCGCGGGTCTCCCAGCACAGGGCTCAAGCTCGGCAGGCGAACGCCAGATCCGTCAGGTCTCCGCGCGCGCGCGAACTCGAGCAACGTCGAGCCCGGGCCGATCTCCACGAGCACGTCGCACCCTTGCGCGTGGAGCGCGTCCAACCCGTCGGCGAACCGCACCGGCGCGCGAAGATGGCGACTCCAGTACTCGGCCGATGGCTTCTCGCCGTCGAACGGACGTCCGGTGAGGTTGGAGATCAGCGTGAGCCGGGGCGACGCGTGGGGGATATCGCGGATCGCCCGGGTGAAGCCGTCGCGGATCGCGTCCATCAACGGCGAGTGGAACGCGTGCGACGTCCTCAGCTTCACCGTCGCGATCCGGCGCTCGCGCAGCCTGGAGACGACGCGCTCGACCGACGCGCGTCGGCCGGAGATCACGGTCTGCGCGTCGCCGTTGATCGCGGCGATCACCACGTCCTCGGCAGAGGCCGCGAGCGCCTCCTCGACGACTGTCACGCCGGCGCGCACCGCCACCATCTCCCCGCTCTCGTCGACCGATTGCATGCACCGCGCGCGGCGCAGCACCAGGAGCAGCCCGTCCTCCGCGCTGAACACACCAGCCGCGCACGCTGCGGCGTACTCGCCCAGGCTGTGCCCGAGCACCACGGCGGGCTCGATCCCCCACGATCGCCAGAGCTCGACCAGCGCGATCTCCAGGGCGAACAGCGCTGGTTGCGCGTACTCCGTCCGGTCGAGCAGCGGCGCTGCGCCGGGCTCCGGGAAGAGGATGTGCACCAGAGGAACGCCGAGGTGCGGTCGCGCGAACGCGTCGAGCCGATCGAGGCTCGCGCGAAATACCGGCTCTGTCTCGTACAGGCCTCGACCCATGTCGCGCAGCTGGGAGCCCTGCCCGGTGAAGAGGAACGCGATCTTCAGCGACCGCGTGGCGATCGAGGCCCCCGCTGTCACGCCCGGCGCGTGCACGCCGCGGGAGAACGCGGCGAGCTGCTCGCAGAGCTCGGCGACCGAGGAGGTCACCACGGCGAGCCGGTGCCGGAAATGGGAGCGACCCGTGCTGGCAGAGAAGCAGACGTCCGCGAGCTCCACGGTCGGCGTTGCGCCGAGCATCACGCTGTATCGAGCCGCGAGCTGCGCGAGCGCGGGCTCCGTCTTCGCCGAGAGGACCAGGAGGTGCGGCGATGCCGGATCCGCTTCGCTCCTCGCGACCGAAGGTCGGCGTCGCGCGTGCGGGCCGGGCTCCTCGAGGACGACATGGGCGTTCGTGCCGCTGAAGCCGAACGAGCTCACCCCGGCGATCCGGGGCCCGTCGCCCTCGGGCCAGGGCACGCGCTGGCACACGACCTCGACCGGCAGCGAGGACCACGGAATGTGGGGGTTGGGCTCGTGAAGATGAAGGTTGGCCGGGATCTCGCCGTGCTTGACCGCGAGCGCCGCCTTGAGGAAACCGACGACGCCGGCCGCGCCCTCGAGGTGACCGAAGTTGGTCTTGACCGAGCCGACGAGCAGCGGGCTGTCTTTCGTGTGGCCCTCGCCGACTGCGGCGCTGAGCGCGAGCATCTCGATCGGATCGCCCAGCGCCGTGCCGGTGCCGTGCGCTTCGATGTAGCCCACCTGGCTCGGCTTCACCTGCGCGCCTTCGAGCGCGGCGCGGATCAGCGCCTCCTGCGCGGCGCCGCTCGGCACGGTCAGCCCGCCGCTCGCGCCGTCGTGGTTCACCGCGGATCCGCGGATCACCGCCAGCACATCGTCGCCGTCCGCGATGGCGTCGTGCAGGCGCTTCAGGACCACGATCGCGCAGCCCTCCCCGCGCACGAACCCGTCTGCCGAAGCGTCGAACGCACGACAGCGGCCGCTCGGCGAGAGCATGTGCGCACGGCACTCGACGATCGTCGAGATGGGCGACACGTTCACGTTCGCACCGCCGGCGAGCGCCAGCGAGCACTCGCGCGCCCGGAGGCTCTGGCAGGCGACGTGGATGGCGACGAGAGACGATGAGCACGCCGTGTCGAGGGTCAGCGCGGGCCCTTGCAGCCCGAGAACGTACGAGAGCCGCCCCGCAGCGATGCTCACCGCGTTGCCGGCTCCGCTGTGGATGTCCAGCGCGTCGGGATCCGACAGGAGACGGGAGTAGTCCTGATGCATGATGCCCACGAACACCCCGGTCCGCGTGTCTCGCAGCCGTTCCACGGCGATGCCCGCGCGCTCGAGCGCTTCCCAGCCGACCTCGAGGAGGAGCCGTTGCTGGGGATCCATGGCCTTTGCTTCCCTCGGCGCGATGCCGAAGAACTCCGCGTCGAACTCGTCCACGCGATCCAGGAAGCTGCCATTGCGGCAATACACCTTGCCCGGCGCATCGCGGTCGGGGTCGAAGTAGGCGTCGACGTCCCAGCGATCTCGCGGGATCTCGACCACGGCATCGACGCCTTCCAGGAGGAGACGCCAGAGATCCTCGGGCGTCTCGATGCCGTCAGGGAGCCGGCAAGCCGCGCCGACGATCGCGATCGGCTCCGTCGCCCGGGCTTCTGCGGCGTCCAGCTTCCGCTGCAGCTTCTCGATCTCGATGAACGAGGCCTTCAGCAAGGCTATCGGATCACGGCTCCTCGCGCCCTCGTTCATGCCCTGCTTCGGCGAGGCCTCGGTCTTCTCAGCTGCCATGCAGCTCCTCGATTTTCCTCGATAAGAGGTCCAGGATCTCCTCGGGTGAGAGCCCGTCGAGCGCGGCGGATGCCGCCGGGATCGCGGGGGGAACGGCGGGCGAGGGAGCGGCAGGAGGCGGCGCGCCAGCCGCCTCGCGAGGCGTCGCGCCGAACAGCGCGGTCATGAGGTGATCGGTCAGCGCCTCGATCGTCGGGTGACGGAACAGGAGCGTGGCCCCCAGCGTGATCCCGAGGCTCGTCTGGAGCCGGCTCAGCAGATCGGTCGCCAGCAGGGAGTCGAGCTCATAGTCGAACAAGCTTCGATCGCGGGCGAGCCGCTCGCCCGCCTCCACGCCGAGCAGCGCCGCCACCCGAGCGTGGACATGCTCCTCGAGCAGCGCCCGCCGGTTGTCCGCCGGCGCACGTCGAAGCTCGTCGATGAAGCCTCGTTCTCTTTGCTGCCCGTCCTCCGCGGCGCTGTGGCCACGCAGCACTGCAGGGGTCGCGCCGTCCGGCAACCGCGCCAGGTACTTTGGCCAGTCGACGCGGGCGACGCCGATCTGGGCCTCCTTGCCGGCCGCTGCCTGGCCGAAGAGCCGGCACGCCTCTTCTGGATCGAGCGGCTCGACGCCGGCGTCGGCGATCCGCCGTGCCAGGCGCTCGCTCAAGCTGGCCGCCATCCCGGCACGAGCCCATGGCCCCCAGTTGATGCTCGTGCCCGGCAGCCCGAGCGCTCGGCGCTGATGCGCGAGCGCGTCGAGAAACGCGTTGGCCGCGGCGTAGCTCGCCTGACCACGCGGGCCCAGCACCGAGGACATGGAGGAGAAGCAGACGAAGAAATCCAGGGGCAGCCCCTGCGTGAGCCGGTGCAAGATCCACGTCCCGTCCACCTTCGGTGCGAGCACGGCGCGGAAGCGCTCCCAGTCGAGGTTGACCAGGCTCCCATCCTCGAGCATGCCCGCTGCGTGGACGACGCCGCACAAGGGCGGCCAATCCGCGCCGAAGCGAGCGACGAGCCTGGCTGCGTCGTCTTCCGACGTCACGTCGAGCTGAGCTGTGACGACGCTGGCGCCTGCCCGTTCGAGGGCGTCGAGCGCGCTCGCCGCGCTCGCGGACGCGCGGCTGCGTGAAGCCAGCACGATGTGGCGCGCTCCCTGCTCCACAAGCCACGAAGCGACGTAGAGGCCGAGGGCGCCAAGACCGCCGGTGACGAGATAGCTCCCGTCGGCGCGCACGCGCGCGGGCTCCGCGTCCGTTGTCGACGCGCTCGCCTGGACGAGCCTCGGGACGAACCGATCACCCCGCCGCAGGGCGACCTCCTGCTCCGGGTCGTCGGCCGCGAGCTCGTCGAGCAACGCGCTAGCGCCGCTCTGATCGAGCGGATGCGGCAGATCTACCATCGTACAGCGCAGCGCCGGTCGCTCCGCGGCGATCACCCGCGCCAGACCCCAGAGCGACGCTTGCGCGACCTGCACCGGAGCAGCGTCCGGCGCGCCGTCGGAGATCACCGAGCATGCCCCGCACGTCACCAGGTAAAGGCGAAGCGCAGGCGGCGCCGCGAGCTTGTCGATGGCCTGGACTAGGTTCAGCGCCGTGCGGCACCCGAGCTCCTGCGCCTCGATCACCGAGGCGCTCGTCATCGCGTCCACCGGCGCTGCGTCCACGCTCTGGAGGTGCAAGACGCCGACCCGAGCGGCCTTGAGCTGGGCTGTTGCCTCGTCCAGGAGCCGCTCCATGTCCGAAGGCGACGAGCCGATCCGGTAATGGAGGGCGGAGAGCCGCTCGAACGACGTGCCACGCTCGACGACCGCGCAGCGATGGCCGCGCGCGCGGAGGAGATCGCACACCTCCGCGCCCAGCCCGCGCGCGTCGACGAACACGATCCAGGCGGGCGCGCTATCGGCGGCACGGGTCGAGGGCGCCAGGCGCCACCGGATCGCGTGGAGCAGCGAGCCCGCGTGCGCTACCGGACCGCGGGCCGCGCGGAGCAGCGTCCGCCGGGACGCCCTCCTCGACTCCAGCCCGCTGATCTCGCCGACGAGCTCGCCGCCGGCGCTGAAGAGCCTCAGATCGCCGATGATCCTGTCGTCCGCGCCCGAGGCGTCGCGCAGCTTGCCGTGGCACCAGAGCTCACGATCGTCGTGGCCGGTGGAGAGCCAGAGCCGGTCGACTCGGAAAGGCACGAATGTGTCGCCTCCCGCCGCAGGGATCGTGGCCGCGAGGACCTGGAAGCACGCGTCGATCAGCGCCGGGTGCGGCCGGTAGGCCTCCCGCTCGCCCGCGGAGATCGGCGCGTTCAGGCGGCACACGACCTCTTGATTCCCTCTGCGAATCGACGTGACCCACCGGAAGCTCGGACCGAGCTGCACATGCCAGCTGGCGAGCGCCTCGTAGAGCTCCGCTGTCCGCACCTCTTCCAGGCACAGCCTCGAGAGCTCCGCGAGCGACGGCCCCTGCTCCTGCGGGCGATGCCCTCGCGCGCGCAGGACAGCCGTCGCTGAGGTCGACCATCCGGGACTCGCCCCGTTCCCGCCCGGCGCGAGGCGAATCAGGCGCGCGGGAGTGCCGTCATGGGCCGTGCGCTCGAGCACGATCTGCACCGTGCGTGCCTCGCCGTCGGGAAGGACGATCGCCTCGGGAAAGCACAGATCGGCGACCTCGACGTCGTCACGGTCGAACGCCACCCGCGCCGCGCGGAGGAACATCGCCCCGAAGCACGCGCCGGGCACGACGACCTCGCCGTACACACGATGATCGGGGAGAAAGGACGGCCTGTCCGCGCGAAGAACGACCTCGAACAGCGTCTCCGCGAGGAGCGGTGAGCGGGTTATCCTGCCGAGCAACGGGTCTTCCCCCGCGGCCGTGGGGGCGACCTCCGCGCTCGCAACCGGGAGCCAGTGGCGCCTGCGCTGGAACGGATAGACGGGCAGGAGAACGCGGGAGCGGGGCTGATCGCGGTGAACGCCCTGCCAGTCGATGGATGCGCCGCGCATGTAGAGCGCCGCCAAGCTCTCCAGCAGGCTTTGCCAGCTCGGCAGGCCTTGCACCAGGCTGGCGAGCCAGACGCAGCGTGACGCGAGCCCCTGCTCACGCGCCGCGACCGATAGCACCGGGTGCGAGGAGAGCTCCAGGCACGCCCCGATTCCGAGCGCATCGAGCGTCTCCCAGGCCTCGCAGGCGACCTCCTCGGAGCTGAGCGCGCGGAGCCAGTGGGCGGCCTTCCCGAGCGCGCCGCGGTCGAGCGTCTCGCCCGTGGCGCTGCAGACGACCCCGACCCGGGGCTCGCTCATCGACATCGCGTCTATCGCGCGGACGAGCTCGGCGACGCGCGGCTGGACGTCCGGCGACTTCAGCGTCTCCGGCGTGATCTCGCGCGATCCTGCCGCGGCCAGGACTCGGCCCCGCAGCAGAGCGAGCTCCAGCGCCTCCTCGAGGGCAAGCACCCCGGCGGCGACGGCGGCGACACACCCCCCCGTGCCCACGCCGAGGACAGCGACCGGCTCGACCCCCCAGGAGCGCCACAGCTCGAGCAGCGCATAGCCTGCCGAGAAGGAGGTCAACTCCGCATGAAGAATCGCGTCCGGAGAACCGGGCTCAGGGGTCGACAGGATCGAGCGGCCGAGGCGCCGCCGCAGGAGCTCGTCGCATCGCTGCACGGCGCCGCGAAACGTCGGATCCTCGACGATCGCCGGATGGACTGGCGCCCGGCCGCCGAAAAGGAACGCAACCTCGACGGGCCCAGCCTCGGACGGCACGCCGGGTGGAGGTGACGCGCAGTGCGCTTCCAGCCTCTCGATGATCTGTCGACGCGTCCCCCCCGCGATCGCGATGCGGTGAGCGAAGTGCGGGCGCCCCACGTTGGAGGTGAAGCAGACGTCCTCGATCGGCGCCTGCTCGCTGGCGTGCAGGTGGCTGAGGTAGCGCTGCACGAGCGCGGCGAGCGCGACAGTGTCTTTCGCGGAGAGCGTGAGGACACCCCATCCACGACCCGGACCGACCGGGGCGCGCGGGGGCGCCTCTTCCAGCACCACATGGACGTTCGTCCCGCCGATTCCGAACGAGCTGACGCCCGCGCGCCGCGGCGCAGCATCGGTCTCCCACGCGGAGAGGCGCGCGGGGACGTAGAAAGGGCTGTTCTCGAAGTCGATGCCGGGGTTCGCCTTCTCGTAATGCAAGCTCGGCGGGATCTGTTTGTGCTGGAGCGCGAGGACCGCTTTCATGAAGCTGGCCAGCCCGGCGGCCGCGTTCAGGTGGCCCAGGTTGGCCTTCACGGATCCCACGGCGCAGAACCCTTTTCGCGACGTGGAGGCCCGAAACGCGCGCGTGAGCGCGGCGATCTCGATGGGGTCCCCCAGCGCCGTGCCAGTGCCGTGCGCCTCGATCAAGGTGATGGTCTCCGCGTCGACGTCGGCGAGCGCCTGGGCCATCTCGATCACCGCCGCTTGCCCGGAGGTGCTGGGCGCCGAGAAGCCCGCCTTCAGCGATCCATCGTTGTTGATGGCGCCGCCGCGGATGACGGCATGGATGCAGTCCCGGTCGGAGATAGCCTCATCGAGCCGCTTGAGGAGCACGGAGCCGGCGCCATTGCTGAAGACCGTTCCTTGCGCCTGCGCGTCGAAGACGCGGCAATGGCCGTCTGGCGAGAGGATGCTCCCCTCCTCGTACACATAGCCGCTCTGCTGCGGCAACGAGACGGCGGCGCCCCCGGCGATGGCGAGATCACACTGGTAGCTGAGCAACCCCTGGCAGGCGAGCGTGATGGCGACCAGCGAGGTCGAACACGCCGTCTGCACGGCGATGCTCGGCCCCTGGAGCCCCAGTCGGTAGGAGACGCGGGTCGCCAGATAGTCCTTGTCGTTCGCGAGCCAGGCTTGCAAGTAGCGGTTCGGCTCGCTCGGGTCGAGCAGGGGTCGGGCATGGAAGCGCAGGTAATCGAGGCTGCTCGCGCCCGCATAGACACCTACGCGCGCGCGTGGGCCGGGCGGCGGGTAGCCCGCCCGCTCCATCACTTCCCAGGCGCACTCGAGGAACAGGCGGTGCTGAGGATCGAGCAGCTCGGCCTCGGCGGAGCTGATCCCGAAGAAGCGTGCGTCGAACAGATCGAGGTCAGGGAGGACGCCTCCGGCACGCACGTGCCGAGGGTGCCCCAGGACCGACGCGGGCGCGCCCGCCGCCCGCGCCTCTTCCTCGGAGAAGAAGGAGATCGATTCGACTCCCGCCGCGAGGTTATCCCAGAGCTGCTCGGGCGTGCTGGCGCCCGGAAAGCGGCAGCTCATGCCGATGACCGCGATGTGTCCGGCCCCAGGTGATTCGAGCGCTTCCTTCATGAGAGATCCTCTGCGGGGCGTCGCCGCCGTCGAAAGAAGGCCTTCTGCGCCTCGGCAAGCCCACGCACGGCCGGGTCGCGTTCGGCGGGCGCCCGAACGAGGTGCGTGGCCAGCGATACGGCTGTCGGATGCGTGAAGAGGTCGACGACCTTCAGATCGACCCCGAGCTCGTTCGCCAGCCGGGTCTGGATCCGGAGCATGTGGAGCGAGGTCGCCCCGAGCTCGAACAGGTTCTGCTGGTGATCCACGGCACCGACGCCGAGGACGCTGGCGATCACCGCGGCGATCCGCTGCTCCATCGCCGTCGCCTTGCCCCGATCAGGCGGCGGCGAGACCGACACCGACGGAGCAGGCAACGCCGCGCGGTCGACCTTACCGTTCGCCGAAAGCGGGAGCGATTTCATGGGGATCAGGAGCGATGGCACCATGTACGAAGGCAGCAGCGCCCGGGCGTGCGCGAGGACGTCGTGCGTCGCGAGCGGCGCGCCGTTCGACGGGACAGCATAAGCGACGATCCGCCGCTCACCGCCGGGGGCCGTATCGACCACCGCCACGGCCTGGAGCACCGCCGGGCTCCGCGCGAGGACAGCCTCGATCTCGGCGAGCTCGATCCGGAAGCCGTTGATCTTGACCTGAAAGTCCTCACGTCCGAGGAACTCGAGGTTGCCGTCGGGCAGGTAGCGCGCGAGATCGCCGGTGAGGTAGATCCTGCGGCCCGTGCGCGGATCGAGCGCGAAATGAGCATCCGTCTCGGATGGCTGGTTGCGGTAACCCAGCGCGACCCCTGTGCCGCTGATGTACAGCCGGCCCGGGACCCAGATGGGACAGGGCTCGAGGCGCTCGTCGAGAACGTGACACTGCTGGTTGGAGAGCGGCTTGCCGTAAGGGATGGTCCTCCACGCCGAGTCGACGATCCCGATGGGGTAGACGACGGACCAGATAGAGGCCTCCGTCGCGCCACCCAGGCTCACGACCTGCGCGCCGCCGAACGCGGCCCGGATCCGATCGGGCAGCCCCACCGGGATCAGGTCGCCGCTCAGCATGACGAGGCGCAGCGCGGACACGCTCCCCGCAGGCGACCCCTCCGCCCGCTCGACGAGCAGCTGCATCAGCGCAGGGACCGAGCTCCAGATGGTCACGCGATGCTCGACGACAGCGGAGGCCCACCGCCCTGGATCCATCGCGGAGTCGGCGTCGAGCGTGACGAGGGTCGCCCCGGCCGCCAGTGTCCCGAAGATGTCGTACACGGAGAGATCGAAGCCGAGCGCGGATATCGCGAGGACGCGATCGTCGGGCCCCACGGCGAAGCGATCATTGATGTCGAGGATGGTGTTGACGGCGCCCCTGTGGTCGATCATCACGCCCTTCGGCCGACCGGTCGATCCAGAGGTGTAAATGACATAAGCGAGGTCATCCGGACTCTGCGTGTCCTCGATCCGGGGGATCTCCAGGGCGTGCGGGACGTCATCGACGCAGACGACGCGCGCCCCTTCGGGGAGATCCAGCTTCGCCACGAGCGCCTGCTGGGTCACGACGATCTTCACGCCGCCCTCGTCGAGCAAGAGCCGGCGCCGCGCGGCCGGGAGCCCGGCCTCGATCGGGAGATACGCGGCGCCTGACATGGAGATGGCGAGGACGGCGACCGCTTGTTCCCACCCCTTGTCAAGGAGGACCGCGATCAGGGTGCTCGGCGTGGCGCCGAGGTCTCGGAGATGCAGCGCCAGCGCACCGGCACGCCGGGCGAGCTCGCCATACGAGAGCGTTCGATCCGGAGCGAGGAGCGCCGTCCGGTTCGGATGAAGCCTGGCGTTCGCGACGAAGCGCGTGTGGAGCCGATCGTCGCTCAGCGGGCGCTCGGTCGCGTTGACGGCAGCGCGCTGCGCCAGCTGCGCGGGCGGCGTCCACCGGCGCTGCTGGGCGTGCCAGGCGGCATCCGAGCCGGCCAGAAGCTCGAGGAGCGCCCCGAAGGCAGCGATGAGCTCCTCCGGGAAGCCATCCGGAAACAGCTCGTCGACGGTGTCGATATGGACGACGAGCGCCCCGCCGCTCTCGAGCACATGGCTGCTCAGGTAGACGTGCGGCGTTGGATTCGCGCTGTGTACCAGGCGACCGAAGGATTCGAGGCTGTCTCCCTGCGAATCCACGCCCAGCGTGCTCGTGAACACCACCGGCATGGCGGACGAGCGGCCAGCTCCCCGCCTGCGGGCACGCTCCCGGAGGACCTGGATCCCGCTGATCGCGCGGTGCTCGAGATCCTCCCAGAGCCGGCGCTGCAGGCGAAGAGCGCGGGCGAGCAGATCCGCGCCCGGCTCCGCGTCCACGGCGAGCAGCACCGTCGATGCAAAATCACCTACGAGATCGTCGACCTGGGGGTGGAGCGGCTGCCGGCTCAGCGTCGTCACGGTGATCGTGAAGTCGCCGCGAGCGCTCCATGTGCGGACCATCTCCACGAAGACCGCGAGGCAGAGCGCGGAAGGGGTAAGTCCGGCGCGCGCCGCGCGGGCCTTGAGGCACGACCAGACGCCGGACTCGACGACCCGAGTTCGCCGAGCGAAGCGTGGTCGAGCGATCGAGCCGGGGCTCCGGGCGAGGGGCAGCTCGGGGGGCGGCGGGAGTGCGTCGAGCCGACCCCACCAGTACTGCTGCGCCCGCTGATGCGCATCGGATCCAGACATCCCGTGCATCGCGAGGAGGTAATCTCTGTAGGTCAACTCCAGCGCAGGCAGCGCCGCATCAGGGTCGTCGTAGAGCGCTCGCAGCTCCCGCAAGAAGATGAGGAGGCTTCGAAAATCCGCGACCGTGAGGTCGACGCGCAGGTGCAGACGCGAGCCGTGGAGAGCGCTGCGCGAAAGCCGCATCTCGATGGGCGGATGGTCATCGGACAGCGCCAGCTCGTCCGACATCTCGCGCCGGATCATCGCCAGCTGCGCCGGCTCGCCGGACGACACAGCGACGTCGGGGATCGTATCGGCACGCTCAGGCTCGCGGACTTGCTGTTGCCCGTTGGGCAGGATCACCGCTCGCAAGAGATCATGCCGCGCCACGAGCCGCCGGAGCGCCGCGTTGAGCCGGTTCACATCGTCACACGCCGTCTCTATTTCGAGATAGGCATGGGCGCGGACGTTCCCGAGCTCGAAGGCCCCGCTGCGACCGACCCAGTACGCCTGCTGGAGATCGGACAGAGGAAAGGGACGGTGTCGATCCTGCGGAGCAGGCTGTAGCTCGGGCGCGTGGTCGACCCGAGGGGGCTCCTGCGTGACGAGCCCGGAGATAGCGCTCGCCAGCTCGCCCAGCGTGGTTGCCGAGAGGATCCGCTGCAGCGGAACCTCGACGTGCAGCTCGCGCGCGATCTGGGCGACGAGCTCCGCAGCGCGGAGGGAGTCGAGGCCGAGCTCGTAGAGTGACCCCTCGCCGACCCGAGGCGCTCCGAGCAGAGCGCCCTCGATCAACTGGCGCGCTCGCTCCTCGACCGTCGCCTCATCGTCGTCCTCGACAGCGCTGCGCCAGACCTCCCGCAGCCGGCCCGTGAGAAGATCATCACGGCACGCGCGGCGCCGTAGCTTCCCGCTCGAGGTCTTCACGAGAGCGCCTGGGTGCAAGAACACGACCTGCGAGACATGAACGCCGTGCTCCGCCGCGACAGCGCGCCGCACCGTCGCCGCGAGCTCGACGAAGTCGAGGCGGCCGATCTCGTCCTCGTCGAGCTCCTGGACGACCGCCAGCCGCTCCTCGCCGTCAGCCCCTTCGACCTGGATGCTCACGGCGCAGCCCCGGCCGGGCCGGAAGGCCGGGTGGCACGTCTGGACCGTCCTCTCGATATCCTGGGGATAGTGGTTGCACCCGCGGATGATGAGGAGATCCTTGAGCCGCCCTGTCACGAAGAGCGCACCATCGTGGAGGAAGCCAAGATCGCCGGTGCGCAGGTAAGGGCCGCTCGCGTCGTCGCCGGAGAGACGTGCGTGAAACGTCTGTTCAGTCACGTCCGGCCGCTCCCAGTAGCCTCCTGCGACCATCGGCCCAGAGACCCAGATCTCGCCAACACGCCCCGCTGGGCAGCGATGCTGCGTCTCGGGGTCCACGATCAAGAGGGTGGCGCCGGCGTGGCTCTGCCCGTTCCCCACGAGCGTTCGACGGCTCGGCGACTGCTCGTCGAAGACGACAGCGCCGCGCTCGAGCGCGGCCTTGTCCACGGCGACGAACATCGGTCCTTGGTCTCGCGCCGAGGCTGCCACCTTCAGCGTCCCCTCGGCCAGCCCGTACCCCGGAGCGAACACGCGGGGACCAAAACCGCTGGGGCCGAACGTTTCGACGAACCGGCTCAATGTGGCCGCGTCGACCGGCTCGCCCCCGTTCACCGCAACCTGCCAGCGGCTCAGGTCGAGCCGCCGCGGCGCCGCGCGGCGGTATCGACGAACGCACAGATCATACGCGAAGTTAGGCGCCGCGGTGTGCGTCCCCCCGAGGGTCGACATCGCTTCCAGCCATCGCAAAGGCTCATGAAGGAAGGCCCTGGGGTTCATCACGTGACAGACAAAACCCCTGAAAATTGGCTGGAGCACACCGTAGATAAGCCCCATGTCGTGAAACATGGGTAGCCAGGTGACCATCACGCTGTCGTCATCGTGCTCCCAGCCGCTGTTCAGATCCGCGGAGGTCACCATCAGGTTGCGATGAGAGACCATCACCCCCTTCGGAGCGCCCGTCGAGCCAGAGGTGTACTGGAGGAACGCCAGCGCATCCTCGTGGACATGCGGATCCCTCCACGCTCCTGCGAGCGCAGGGTCGATCTCGTCCATGCGCAGCCAATCCAGAGCCTGCGCCGCGGGACTCGTCGCGTGCGGGATGACGTCCTCCTGCCATGACCCGTCCACCAGCACGACGGCGGCCCGAGATTGCTCGGCGATGGCCCGCAACCAGAGCTGCGACGCGCCGGATCGCAGCGGCGGTAGAGGCACCGCGACGAGACCCGCGTAGAGGCATCCGAAGAAAGAGGCTATGAAGCTCCTCTCCGAGCGGAGCAGGAGTAAAGCGCGGTCCCCAGGCGTGTACCGGCGCTGGAGCTCTGCCGCGATCGCGCGCGCCTGGGCGTCGAGCTCACCATAGGTCATCGCGGTCGACGAACAGCTGCCAGCCGGCGGGTGATCGTAGTCGAGGAACACGAACGCGCAGCGGTCGGCCTGGGCCGAGGCCCTCTGTCTGAGAACAGTGTTCAGCATTGTGAGCCTGTACGTTGCAACCAACACCCTGATTCCGACGGAGGGCCTGGCAGGAGATCCCTTACCGGGAGAATCGTTCAAACGGTCGAGCCTCCGCAACGCATCGTGCGCACGCGCTCGTGCACCATCGCGACCAACCGTCTGAGAGCATCGTCACTCACATGGCCGCCATGACACCCCACGACCGGGCGGCATCGCTCGCCCCGATGCTCGTTGCGCAGTTGACGCTATTCCGGCCATCAACCCCCTGATGCCAGCTTTATCAATGCACACATCGATCCGGGCATCATCCGGGCGATGTCACGCATTGAGGCATCAAAACGCCAAATCAACGCGACAGCGCAATCCTTGTTCGATCCTCGGCCGTCGCGCAAGAGAAATGTATGGCCTGATGCACCCAGGGCCCACGCAAGACTGCAAAGATTCACTGCCCGCGCCTTCTTCCCAGCTCGGCTCTCCGCAGCAGCGGCAGCATCGTTTCACCTCTGGAACGCCGCCGTTCCAGCTCGCTGTCTGGCGTCGCCCACCGTGTCGCCGCATACTCTGGACATGACACCGGCGCGGTTGCGGGCGGCTCGGATGCGCCTGTCTCCGGGCCTCGGCTGCGGCAGGCTCATCTTGTGGCCCGCCGGTGCAGAGGGCGTCACGGCGGATGGAACGTGGCCTCGATGATCCGCCGCGGTGCTCCGGGCGCTTCCTCCCAGCGCGAGGGTCGCGCGCCGGCGCTGCGGCTCGTTGCAGCCCGGCGCGGCGCGAAGCAGCGGGCGTAGCGTTCGAGGACCCGTTCGCCCGCCGCATCGACAATTTCGACGTCTTCACGTGGAGGCTGACGATTGCCGTGAAGGGAGACGACGTCGCGAGCGGCACGCGCCTCGCCGAGCTCTGGGACCCACTGGCGAACTCCAGAGCCCGACGGCAGGCAGCGCCAGTTCGACTGAGCGGGCGACCAGGACCAGATTGCCATTTCCATCTCAACCAGAGATATCCATAAAATCGACGCGCTCGTTTGGACATTGACAGCGTTTCCGATTTTGAGAATGATGCTTCCGCGCTGGCCGATGAAGCGCGGAACGGGCTCTTCACTGCGGATCCCACAGCGCATCTTGCGGCGTGACCAGGTGGCGAACAAAATGAAACATATCTGTCACATGACGCCCATTCGCTCCTTGGTCGGAGGCCTTGTCGCCGGAGGCATCTCGTTGAGCGCGCCCGCTCAAGCTCAGCTTGACAAGCCAATCCCAATATCTAAGGTATGAGGCGCATGCGCAGTAAGGTGCTGCCATGTTGCTGCAACCAACTAGAGCTGGTTGCATGTCCACTCGGACCTGCACGCCACTCTAGAACCAGGAAGGAGTGTCATCATGTACAATAATCAGGGAAACGCCCAGCAGGTTCATGTCGCGCAGCCCAAGCGTTCGATGAAGATCAAGTCGAATGTCAAGGGCAGCACCACTGTCTGCGCCTGAGCAGGAACCTAGCTGCCTCTCCTGACATTTAGGAGAGTGGTCGCGGGGCACATCGACTGATTGATGCAAATGCGATTCCGATCTCTAGCCCTGTTCGTTTAGCAGGGCTGGATATCGCGAACTTTCATATGCTCAACGAGAGGTGCCTCGCGGCTTTTCCATGGCAGGACCGAGCGCATCCTGCTGAGCGTTCTCTCGTCAGTGACCCCCGAGCAACAAGGGCGCCTCGACTGTATATTTTTCCACGGACACCGCAGCCACCGTTGCGGCGGACCCGCTCTGGCGTGCATTGAACGAATCAAGAATCATCTTACTCCTTGCTGGAGATTGAGTCGCATTCGATGATCGCCGCCGATCGATTCACCGCTGCACCAGCCGTGAGCCCCGCCGGTCACGCGCGGTCGTTTGATGAGACGGAGGTCTGGGTACGACCTTTGCTCAGACGGGTACCCATCACGCGCGTCGTCGATGTGACTCCGCTCGACTATCTGGGGCTGCCAAGCTGGGTGGCCGTCACGCCGCTCGCCAAGGACCTCACCACCCACGCAGGCAAGGGGTTGACCCACCGCGCCGCGCGCCTGAGCGCGGTCATGGAAGCCATCGAGCGGTGCTGCGCGGAAGACCTCCCCGCCAGCACCGAGGTTCGTCGCGCGTCCTTCGAAGAGCTGCGCGAGAGCGCTGGCGACGCGGTGCTGAACCTCGAGGACTGCGATCTGCCGTTCCGGAGCGTCTACCGGCCCGACCGCGCATGCTCCTGGATGATGGCGTTCGACCTGATCCAGCGGCAGCACGTCTGGGTGCCGGTCGACCTGGTGATCACCCCCGGCAGCGATGGGATCTATCCGGGGCCCCACACCAACGGCCTCGCATCGGGGAATACTTACACGGAGGCGGCGTTGCACGCCCTGTGCGAAGTCATAGAACGCGACACTGTTGCACAGTACGAGTTCTGTGATGAGGTCGCCGAGTCCGACGACCACGACGTGCCACAATGTCAGATGATAGATCTCGACACCATCCCGGGTGAGCTCCAGGAATGGCGTGATCGCATTACTCGCGCTGGGCTGCGGCTCGCGATCGGAGAGCTGATCAACAGCACAGCGGTGTCCACCTTCGCCGCTGGCATCCTGGACCCGGCGTTTCCGAGCCTCCACGGCGCTGCTGAGCGTCGTTTTGCGGGCTGGGGGACCGATCTCGACCCCCGACGCGCCGTCCTCCGCGCCGTGACCGAGGCCGTGCAGAGCCGCGTCGTCACGATGCAGGGTGCGCGCGATACCTTCGAAGGCGGCCAATCCATTGATCGCACGTGGACTTTGCAGAGACTCGCCGACTTCTATTATCCGCGAGATTTGCACCCGTTTGACGCTGCCAGGAGCAGCTCGTCGGGTGACCTGCTGCGCGACCTCGAGGAGGTCTGCGAGCGTTTAGCTGGCGCGGGGTTCACGCGTTGCATCGTCGCGGATCTTACCCGGTCCGATCTCCAGGTCCCCGTCGTTCGCATCATCGTGCCAGGGATGAGCGGGCCGGCCACCTGCGGCGAGCGTCCGTCCTGGCGCCAGTTGAGGCACTTGCTGTGACATCTGCCCGTTTGCAACGCGAAACCTCGCACGCGGACACACCTTGGGTCTACGTCGGCCCGAGCATCTCACCGAGCGCGGTGGCTGAGCTGCTTCCCGGTGCGCGGATTCGAGCCCCCGTGGTGCGTGGAGACCTGTATCGCGACCGGGAGCTTGGCGGCGCCCTCTTCGTCATCATCGACGGCGTGTTCTCGCACGAGCTCGCTGTATCGCCGCGCGAGGTCATCGATATCGTGCGCGATGGCGCGCTGGTACTCGGCGCGTCGAGCATGGGCGCGCTGCGCGCCGCCGAGTGCTGGCCGGTCGGCGTACGAGGCATAGGTCTAGTTTATCGAGCGTTTCGGATGGGCGTCCTGAGCAGCGACGGCGAGGTCGCGGTCGGCACAGACCAAGACAACGACTATCGCGCCGTCTCCGTGGCGCTGGTCAACGTCCGGTACGCGGTTTCTCACGGCATCCGGCGGCAGATCTTGGACCGTACGTCTGGGCGGCGCCTCGTCGACGTCGCCTCACGGATGTTCTACCCCGAGCGTCAATGGCGCGCTGTCCTCCGCGAGGCGCGCGTCGCGGATGAGTCTGGGGAGCTCCTGAGGTTCCTCTCCGCGCAAGACATCAAGCGACAAGATGCAATCCAAGCGCTCCAGCACGCTGGCGAGCTCCTCCGCCTCGAGAACGTCGCCGCGAAACATGGCCGTGCGCACAGCGAGCCATTTGTTCGACCCAACCGCACGATCTCCGAGCCGTTCTTCGGGAGCTCCGCCGAAGGCTTGCGCGACGAGCTCGTGGAGTGGCTATTCGGCACAGGCAGGTACCGGCGCTACATCTGGACTCTGCTCGCCGGTCACGCCGATTTTCAGGGGATGCCGCAGACGAACAGGGCCGAGCGACTACGCGAGGTGCTCTGCGATGTTCTTGCTCGGACTCTTCCGCACGACGCCACATTTGCAAACATGGTCTGGGAAGAGCTGGAGTTCCTCGGCGAGCTACACGCCGAGATCGCGAGGATGTACGCCGCAAAACGTCTAGCTCAAGACGCCAAGCGCATGTCGTTGCACATCGATCCGCGGATCCTCCAGCGTGTTCGGGAGGAGATGAGCATCGCTCACGGAGCGTACCAGTGGTCCTTGCTCCTGGAGAACGTCGTCGATGGGCGTTTCTGCGGCGCGATTCCCTTCGCGTGGATCGACAGGAGCTGCCACGCCATCGCGAGCGCGCGCGCGTTCGTCGAGCACATGAGCTCAGCCCGCTCAGCCAAAGGGGCGGCCAGCAAGGGAGCGAATGAGTCCGCGCCGTCCCGGCAGCTGCGCTCCAGCGAGCGTCATGAGTGGCACATTTTCGACGACAGCGAGTCCAGCGGCTTGCCCCCAGGCTAGCATCGCCTGCTGGTCCGAGAGAATGTCGATGCACAGCGGTTCGGATACATCCGCAGCCAGCTCCGTGGCAAGGGTGCGCGCATCCTCCTCAGTCCGCGCAACGATCGGTCCGACCTGGCGGATGTCCGTGGGCCACGACGAGAGTCCGAAGCCGACGACCTCACCGCCACGCTCGACCACCAGCGCGCGGTCGGACGAGGCGAACAACGCTTTGAGCAGGCGACGGCGCGAACACCCCTGCGCCTCTTCGTCCAGCGCGCAAACCACATCGATATCTGCGGCGGTCATGTTCCGTAACCCGTCGCGTGAGGCCGCGCGCCTCAAGCTCGCGCGCCCCTGGAGCCGCACGGACGTCACGCTCGTCGCGATGAAGCCAACCTGCTCATACAGCGGCCGTCCCATGTTCGACGCGAACAAATAAACGACGATGTCGTTCCCCTGCTTCAGCGCCTGTTGCAGCAGCTCTCGCCCAAAACCGCGCCGCTGGTGGGCCTCGCTCACGAACATCATTGCAATGACGGCCAGCGCGTCGAATCGGTTGAATATCACCGTCCCCGCCAGCTCACCGTTGTCAAGCTCGAGACCGAAAGCGTCGCCGACGGAGAGCAGCAGCCGCCACCTCGCCTCGGTGGTGTTCCAACCAACCTGGCGCACCAGCGCAGCGCAAATGGACGCATCCTTGTCGTCAAGTTTACGAATGAGCATAGCCTCTCGATCCGGTGTGGGTAACAGCTGCCAGGAGGCCCTAAGGGGTAAAACGATAAACTAGTTGAATCGCCGCAATGGTGCCCTCCGCGGCGGCAATGATGGCCAGATGGGAAGGCGAGGTCAGATCGCCCGCGGCAAAAATGTTTCGTTGCGAAGTCTCTCTCTGTTCGCTCACCCGGACGAATCCATCGTCCGTGAGATCCAGGCTTAGCTGCTGGACGAGCGGCATCTGGTGCTGCTTGGGAAACATCAAGACTGCTTCTCGTGGGATTTGCTCCCCGTCCTCCAGCTCGACGGCTGACAGCGTGGTGTCACCCACAAACCTACGAACCCGCTTTTTGATGATGACTGCACCCCCTGCCTTCTCGAGGCGATCGAGAGCTTCAGGATCGAGGTCCGTGACACCGTCAGTAAAGAGGAAGACATCGCTCGACCAGTTTCTCAGAATACGACATGCGCCCAGACCTTTGGGACCTGACTCGATGACAGCGAGCGGCTTGTCACGAAACTCCCAGGCGTGGCAGTAGGGGCAGCTAAAAACGGATTTACCCCAGAACCGTTCGAAGCCATCGATCCGCGGATGTTCATCCACCATTCCGACCGCGAGCAGGACGGCCAGCGACAGGATTTCTTTGCCGTCCTCCAAGCGAGCCCAAAACTGATTATCTCTCCGGACCAACTCGGATACCCGCCCCTCCGTGTAGGCAACGGTCTGATAGGGCGCGAGCTGTTCCCGACCGAGCTTCCGGAGCACCGGTGGAGGAGTACCGTCTCGAGACAGGAAATTGTGTACCTCGTGGGCAGCCTGATTCCGGCCGGGTCCACCATCGACCAGAAGCACCTTCTTACGCGCGCGCCCGAGGGTGAGGGCTGCGCTCAAACCGGCGTGTCCACCGCCAACAATCAACACGTCGTACATCGACTGCAACACTTGACTCCCTTTCAGTATGTGGACAAGGGTAGCGAACCAATCCCTGAATCAGTTCCCTTCTGGACGACTCGCCAGGCTCGATCCGCGCTTCAGACGCACTTTTCCGGCTTGTTTGCACCGGAGGGTACGTTGCGATTCCGTCATCGCCGAGACGGAGGACGCCGGGGCTTGAAGACAACACGCTCGATGTGGGCTTCTTCCAGGACCTAATAACAGTTGGATATTCGACGCGCAAGCCTATTCCTGGACGATCGGGGCCTTCTAATTACGTTTTTTTGCACCACGTGAAAGTCACGCTCGATGCTTCCCAAGGAGGAGGGTGCTCCTTCGCTCTATCGTTCTCTCCTGCAGGGCGATAGAACGACTGCCGTCGAGACGCCAGGCCTCGAGGAGGCGGCTCTCAAGACGACCCACGTAAGCCATGATGTAAACCATATGCAGAATATTCACTCCGAGCGATCCATCGCGCCCCTCGTCGCTGCAGTGCAATTCATCAGCGTCATCGAACCCGTCATGGCGATGCCGATCGGTCCCGACTTCGCGAGCAACCTCGGCATCCCGACTTCATAGCTCGGCTACATCGACTGCAGTTGTTTGGTGCTTGCGGCCATCTCCGGTTCATGGTTGCATGAACGCGCGAGCAGGAGGAGCCCGTCTTCGTGGTACGGCCCCGCAGGTCGTGGAGCAGGGGCGGCCCTCTCGACGCATCGATCAGTTATTGATACAGCGGGCTGTAAAGGCCGGCATCACCCCGAAGGGGTGCTTCTGGCGGTATGCGTGCGAGCTCCGCTCGTCGCTATCGATCAGTCTGACCTCATGGGAAGCCCGGCCTCCGCCGGCGCCCAACGCACGCGCGAGTCGCGACGGCGCGGTCCGACAGGTCGATCCGCGCTCGTCAGCGCTGGACCGGGAGCAGGATCGCCGAGGGGTGCGTGGGATCGTGGTAGATCGATTGCTCTGCGGCGACGAGGCGCGTGGCGGTGGCGAGAGGCTCGCCGCTCCCGGTGTTGCGCGAGAAGCGCGGGTGGGCGCCGCTCGACACCTGCACGCGGATGCGGTGGCCGGGCTGGAAGCGGTGGGCGGTCGGCCAGAGATCGATCTCGATCCGGCGCGTGCCGTCGGCCTCGGCAGGCGGGCTGCCGGGCGAGAGGCGGAGGATGCCGTCGGTGAGGTTGGTCGATCGCCCCGAGGGCGCCACGTCGCAGAGGCGCGCGAAGAAATCGGTGTGCTCCAGGCTGGAGGCGACGTGGAGGACGACCTTCACCGGGCCGATCACCTCCACCGCGCGATCGAGCCGCGCGCTCGTGTAGACGAGCACGTCGGCGCGCGTCTCCAGCGCCCGGTTGTCCTTCGGACCCACGTTCTGGCTGAGGCTGACGCCGCCCACCGAGGGCGTGGGATCCGCAGGATCGTAGCGATATCGATCCGGCCCGGAGGCGACCGGCGCGCGCGTGGAGAGGCCCCCCGCCGACTGCAGATACCAGCGCTCCTCCGCGTAGCCCGACGGCGGCCACTCGACGAAATCCCGCCACTCGTTCGCGCCCATCACGAAGAGCCGCACCGGCAGATCGCGGAGCCCGCTGCGATCGCCGAGGAGGTGCGCGCGGAGCCAGGCGATCGACTCGCGCATCGCCACCGACAGCCAGCTCTGATCGTTGTGCGCCCAGGGCCCGATCGTCAGGTGCGGCGATCGCCCCGCACCGCGGAGGCGCTGGTAATCGGCGAGCGTCTGCGGCAGGAAGACGTCGTACCAGCCGCCGAGCATGTACACCGGCGCGGTCACGTCGCGGACGCGCTCGCTGAAATCCACGGGCTTCCACCAGGGATCGCCGGGCTGATCGTGCTCCAGCCACGCGCGGAGGAATTTCGCCGGCTTGCCGATCACCTTGGTGTCCGTCTCGCGGAGCGGCAGGTGCGCGGCGCCGGCGCGCACGAGCTTCTCGACCGTCATCATCGCGAGCGCCGCACGGAGCACCGACTCCGCGGGATTGTGGACGATGTGCGTCCACGTCAACGCCGTGTCCAGCCAGAAGGATCCGCCCGTGTACATGGGGCTGCGGAACTCGGAGCTGGTCACGTGCGTCGCCATCGCCTTCAGCTCCGGCCCTGCGTCAGCGGCGATCGCCCACTGCACGAACCCCATGTAGCTCGCCCCGAAGGTGGCCAGCTCGCCCGAGAACCACGGCTGCGCCTTGATCCACTCGAGCGTGGCGGCGCCGTCGGCCGGCTCGTTGCGGAACGGATCGAACTCCCCCCCTGCGCCGTAGGTGCCCCGGCAGCTCTGCAGGAGCACCTGGAACCCTCGCTCCGCGAGCGGCCGCCCGAACAAGAGGCCGAAGAAGCCGGCCCGGCCATAGGGCGATCGCACCAGGATCGTGGGGCGCTTCGGGCCGCTGCGCGGGCGGTAGTGGTCGGCGAGCAGCGTGACGCCGTCGGGCATCGGCACCGGGAGATCGCGCTCGACCACGATGTCGCGCGTCTCCGCCGGCGGGAGATCGAGGAGCCGTTCGAAGATGCGGCTAACGACGGTCATGGCCGGAGATTCAACCCGCCCCCGGGGGTCGCGTCAACGCAGCGCGAGCGCCACCGGCCTCACGCGGGGACCCCACCACCGGAGACGCCGGTCCGACCTGAACGACGCTTGGCCTTCTGCCCGCGAGAGCTCGTCACGCTCTCGGTGAGCGCGCGAAGCTCTGGCTGCTCCTGCGTGCGCGCCGGAAAGTACAGGTAGAAGCCAGGTCCCTTCGTGAGGAACGCCTCGAGCACGGCGGTGGGGGTGACGCCGAGCGCGGCGGCGGCGGCGGCGGTGAAGCTCTTGCAGCGGCCCACGGCGAGGAACGTCGTGAGCCGGTCGAGCGCGTCGGGCATGCCCTATTATGAAGTTTTAGTTCATAAATCATCAATCATTTTGCGTATTTTATTCATGGTTTGGATGCTGCATCTTCGTTCTTGCGAGGGGCGCAACCCCCCGGACAACGAAGAGGAGATCCCCATGGAAGCGAGCGAGAACAAGCGTGTGTGGTTCATCACGGGAGCATCGCGCGGAATCGGCGCGGAGATCGCGAGCGCGGCGCTCGCCGCCGGCGATCGGGTGGTCGCCACCGCGCGCGATCCGAGGAGCATCACGGACCGCTTCGGGCGGCCTGAGGCTCTCCTCCCCCTCGCGCTCGACGTGACGGACGAGGGCTCCGTCGCCGCCGCGGTCGAGGCTGCCGTTGCCCGGTTCGGCCGGATCGATGTGCTGGTGAACAACGCTGGCTACGGCGTCATCGGCGCGATCGAGGAGATCCAGGGCGACGAGGTGCGGCGCGTGTTCGAGACGAACGTGTTCGGCCTGCTTGCGGTGACGCGCGCCGCGCTGCCGCAGCTCCGGAAGCAGCGCGCCGGCCTGATCTTGAACCTCTCGTCGGTAGGCGGCTACCGGTCGGGGCCTGGGTTCGGCATTTACTGTTCGACGAAGTTCGCCGTCGAGGCGATCTCGGAGGCGCTGCACGCGGAGCTCGCGCCGCTCGGCATCGCGGTGACGGTCCTCGAGCCGGGCTACTTCCGAACGGAGTTCCTGGAGGCGAAGTCCGCCGTGGCGACGGGAGAGGTCATCGCCGATTATGCGGAGACCGCGGGCCAGGTCCGGAGCCACGCGAAGGAGGTCAGCCTCCAGCAGCCTGGCGACCCGGTGCGGCTCGCCCGCGTGGTCGTCGAGCTCGCCCGCGCGAAGAACCCG
>NZ_JEMA01000650.1 GCF_001589285.1 Sorangium cellulosum
CCCGACTACCCCCGGTTGCGGCGCTCTGCGCCGCGCTTGCCGCCACGCGGCTCCGGTTCTGCCCTTCGGGACCGCTCTCCACCCCCACCCGGCGCCGGTTTCGCCGTTCGCGCCCGCGGGTGGCGTCACCCGGCAGCGGTTTCGCCGTTCGAGCCCGCGGGTGGCGTCACCCGGCAGCGGTTTCGCCGTTCGAGCCCGCGGGTGGCGTCACCCGGCACCGGCTTTGCTCCGGTCGCTGCTGTGCCGCGAGCCATGGCGGTGATCGCGGCAGCGCGCACCGGCGATCCTCGCCGCGTCTCCGAGGATCCGGTCCCTCTCGTCGGGACTTTGCTGAGGCGCTTGCGACGCGCGCCGTCGTCACAACGATTCCAGGCTCCGTCAACCCATCACCCTCTCGCGAAGGAGCACTCGCATGGGCAAGACCAATATCGGAGAGAACCGCAGCTACGGCGCCGCCGTCCTCGATCGTTTCGGCGACGTCACCGTCCCTGCGCCTGTCAGGCCGCACCTCGCCGCCTTCAAGCAGGCGCACGCCGAGTACGAGGCGGCCGCGGCGCGCGCCGACGCCGCGCGCGACAAGCGCGACGCCGCGCTCGACGCGGTGGGCGCCGCCGACGATACGTTCGACGAGAGCGTGGGCACGCTCGCCGACAAGACAGCGGGCGCGGGCCTGGGCAAGCGGCAGAACCCGTTCGCCGGTTACTCCACGCACTCTCCCAGCCAGCTCACATCGCTTCCGTACGCCGCCGAGCCCAGGGCCGCCCGCGAGCTCGTCGCCGAGGCGCCCGCGGCAGCGCCTGCGCCGGCCTGACGGGCTCCCGTTCACCCGTCGCCGCGCTCGGCGCCCGTCTCCTCGTCATCCATGAGCGGCGCCACCTCGGCCACCCGCGGGGCCCCGGGCGACGCGCGCGCGCCCCTCACACCCGGAGCACCACCCCTCTCGCCCTCTCGCCCGTCGCCTCCGCGATCGCCTGCACGTAGAGCCGCACCTGCGCCTCCTGCGCGGCGTGCGCGGTGCCCGCGTCCGAGCCGGTCTTGAAATCGACAACGGTCCAGACGCCCACGTCGCCCACGCTCTCGCGGAACGAGAGGTCGACAACGCCCTCGGCGATCGTGCCGTCCTCGAGCCGCAGGAGCAGCGGCGTCTCCCGCTCGCACGCGCCGCGCGCCGCGCTCTCCGCCGCGCGCCGGAGCAGCGGGTGCTCGAGCGCCGCGACCGCGGCCGCGACCGCCGCGTCGAGCTCCTCGGCCGGCGCGCCGAGCAGCCGCGCCTGCGCCGCGGCCACCACGCGCACCTCGTCCTCGCCCGCCCGGAGATCGACCTCCGCCAGCACCGCGTGCACCAGCGTCCCGAACCGCTTGCCGTACGGCCGGCCCTCGCGCGCGATCGCCGTCTGCTCGAACGAGATCACCGGCAGCGCGTCCGCCCGCTTCCCCCGCGCCGCCCCGCCGCCCG
>NZ_JEMA01000651.1 GCF_001589285.1 Sorangium cellulosum
CCATCGTCACCGCCGCGCTCAGGCGCCTCCGCCCCGCCGCGACCGCCGAGGGCGCAGCGCTCGCGCCGAGCGGCGCCGGCGGCGGGGACGTCTCGATCTTCGTCGGCCCCGCGCCGCCCTCGGCGGCGTTCCTCGAGGCGGCGCGCGCGTCCGGCCTCGATCGCGTCCCGATGTCGCTCGGCGCGCCCGGCGTCCACGTGCTGGACGCAGCCCGTCCGCCCCCCGCGCCGCGCGTCTCCCCCGTTTAGCCGCGCCCCCTCGCCGGATCGTGCGCCGCGCGGTGCCGCGGCGCTTGGCACGGACCCCGCTCTGCTCGCTCCGGGATCCACCGCGGCGCTGCGCCTCGACGGCGCACCGCGGAGCTCCACGGGGTTTTCGAGATGCGAAGAGCGGAAAGAGCATGAACTTCGTGGACCTGGCGATGCCGCAGCGCCGCCAGAAAAGCTTTCATTTTCAAGGTGATACCGCCTGGGCGGCCGATGAGCGCGGCGGGCTCCTGGTCCTCCGGGGCGGGCTCCGCGGGCTGGTCGCCGCCGGCGTGAGCCGCGCGAGCGTGACCTGCGTTCACAGCGCGCTGGCGCGCCGGTGCGGGGGCGCGCGCCCGCGTCGATCGCCCGGTCGGCTGGCTCGGCGGCGGGGGGTGGTCGATGGGGCGAGGTGGCACGAGGACCAGCGGACCAGGTGAGAGGGGGGACTCCATGACGACGTGCGATCGAGAGCTTTGCCGATTGGAGGATGTGCTTGGCGCGAGCCTGGCCGAGTCGAGGGCGACGCTGGCGGCGTTCGGCGTCCAGGTCGCACCGCTGCGGAGGCGCACCGCGCGCACGTACGTGGGCCGGGTGCTGGTCCACCCGTACAACCTCCTCGTCGTGGGGAGCGCGCTCCTCCTGAGCTTCATCGGCTGGAGCCCGCTGCTCCTGCTGATCGGCCTCGGGGCGGAGCTCCTCATCCTGTGCCTCGTCCCCTGGCGCGGCTACTTCCGCCGCAGCATCGACGCGCAGCTCGACGAGGCCGATCGGGCGGCGTGGTCGAGGGCGCGCGAGTCGCTGATCCGGCAGATGGACATCCGGCACCAGCAGGAGCTCGCGCGGCTCGACCGGCTGATCGATCGCACCCGCGAGAACATCCGGCGGCGCGGCGGCGCCGTCCCGATGCTGCTCGACGACGGCTTCGGCCTGAGCCGGCTGCTGATGAGCTACATCCGCCTCGCGATCGCGCACAAGGCTGGTCAGGAGTCGCTCGCCATGACCAACCACACCGAGCTGATGGAGACGATCCGCGCGCTGGAGGCGGTCCGCAGCACGTCCGCGGGCCGCACGCGCGGGCTGTCGGAGCGGCGGCTCACGATCGCCTACCGGCGCGCCGAGTGCTGGAGCCAGACGCGCGAGGGGCTCGAGGTCGTCTCGCAGAAGCTCGCCGCCATCCTGGAGCTCATCCAGCTCATGCACGAGCAATCGATGACGCCGGTGGACACGCCGTCGACGTGCGCGGAGATCGACCGGTTCATGCGCGAGCTCGACGACCTGGACAACGGCGAGAGCACGCAGCGCGAGCTCGAGGAGCTCGACATGGACATCGATCGGGCGTTCGAGCTCGAGGAGCTCGAGGCGGAGCACAGCCAGCACAGCCGCCCCGCGATGCGCCTTGTCGCGCGTTGACGGCGGGAGCGCGTGAGCTCCGCGCGGTGATCCGGAGAGGCGCTGGAGCGACTCGCGTGGCGCGTTGGTCCGGGGCTCCCGTCTGATCATGCCCCTCCCGCACGGCGACCACGCCCTGATCCGCGCTCCGGGCCGTGCAGCTTTCCCGGGTCACCGGAGTCGTGCTCGCGGTTGCAGACGTCTCAGCGGGCGTGAGAGCATCTTGCCACCATGGGTAAGGTCACTGCCCTCCACCTGGACACGATCACCGAGAAATCCGGACACCAGATGACCGGAATGGCGGTGAGCGTGTGCCTGACCCCGGCCGCGCCCAGCCCATTGCCCATCCCCTACCCCACCATGGGCACCGTCGCCGAGGGGATCATCGACCCGTGCATGCGCACGAAGATCGAGGGCGCGAAGATCCTCACGGTCGGCGGCTGCATGAAGGCGTGCCACGGCAACGAGCCCGGCACGCTCAAGGAGGTGGTCAGCCTCAACACGGCCGGGCCCTGCTTCCCGTGGCTCGGCGCGCCGAACGTCCTCATCGAGCTCGGCATGGCCGGCATCACCGGCAGCATGGGCCAGATGAACAAGAGCATCACCGTCGGCGCCGGCGCGAGCGCGAGCAACGCGGGCGGCGGCGGCGGCGGCGGCGGCAGCACGGGCGGCGNCGCGAGCGCGAGCAACGCGGGCGGCGGCGGCGGCGGCG
>NZ_JEMA01000652.1 GCF_001589285.1 Sorangium cellulosum
AGGTCGGTCGCCTCGTCGACGCCCGACAGGTCCGGCAGCGCGTCCGGCTCGAGGCGATTCGGCCGCGCCGCGCTCTCGAGCGCCTCGCCGGCGATCGGCGCGATCGCGACCTCCTGAACCTCGCCCGCGCCCGTCGGGCCGGCGAGCACCGCCTCGCCGGGCAGATCGATGACCTCGGCCCACTCGCGCGCCGCCCGGAACAGCGTGTCTCCGATCGTCACGTGCCAGCCGTCGTCGAGCCAGCGCGCGTGCCCGAGATCGCTGCCGATCTCCGCGGGCGCCTCGCCCGGGACGCCGATGTAGCGCTTGCCGCCGTTGAGGAACACCACCTCGCCGCTGTCGCTGATGCCGTCGTGGCCGATCCGGAGCTTCTGCTGGTCGAACAGGCTCGACGTCTCGAAGCTGCTGATCTGGTGCTGCTCGCCGTCCGAGGTCCGCAGCCACACCTGGTTGACCTCTCCGTCGCTCCTCAGGAACGCGGCGTGCCCCGCGTGCAGGAGCAGCCCGGCGGAGTTGCCCGAGATCGAGTCGCCGAGGAACACCTCCTCGCCGCTGGCCGTGTACAGGTAGCTGGAGCTCGTGCTCCCGTCCCACCACCGCCCGGCGATGTTCGTCCCGTCGGTGATCGGCCGCTGGAGGTTGCCGGGGTGATTCCCGATCCGGCTCACGAGCAGCCGGCGAATCCACGGCTCCTCGTACGTGCCGTAGTACACGTCGCCGGAGGCCGTGATGTCGGCCTGGAACGGCGTCGCGCCGCCCGGCCTGTTCCAGATGCTCTGGTTGAGCCCCGTCGACAGCGTGTGCAGGTACGCCCTGTCCTCGTCCTGCGCGGTCCACACGAGCAGATCGCCGTTCACCGCGTCGAGCCGCCCCCGCGCTATCCTGGTCACCACGCCGTCGACCCACGTGAAGATGCGGGTCGTCGCCGACTGGACCACGAAGCCCGAGGGCGTGAGCGCGCCGTAGCTCGGGCTGCTCCCGGCCGGATCCGGCGGGATGAGCACGATCAAGCGCTCCTCCCCCGTGGCGCGGTCGACGATGCCGACCCGATTATAACGATCGAGGAACAGGATCCGCGTGGCGTCGATATCGAGGATGGCGCCCGGGGCACGCTGAACCGCGGTGAGCCTGGGGCTCCGTTCGATGTAGATGGGCCCGAAGGTCGTCGTGAAATCGGAGCCGCCGCCTGTGTCGCCCGTGAGCGTGACGGTGAGCTCCTCCCCCGACTCGAACGCCGGGAACGGGCGTGTCAGCAGCATCAATGTCCCCGGCGGCGAGCTCTCCGTGCGGCGGCTGCAGGCGCTCGCCGTGTGCGTCAGGCCACGGACCTCGACGCAGAGGCGCTGGCACTCGAGGGGCGGCGTCGCGAAGCACCTCGCGTCGAGCGGCACGTCCCCGGAGACGACGCTGTACGGCCGCGGGGTCGACAGCCAGAGGAGCGGCGTCACCGGATCGCCGGACCGCTCCATCACCCTCTCCACCGTCGATCCGTCGCCGAACAGGTCATACGCGCGGATCGTGAGCGCGTGAGGACCATAGGCGAGCTCGCTGATGTCGAAGCTCCCCTCGTAGCGGTCGTCGCCCACCGGCGACAATCGGACCGTCACCCCCTCGAGCTCCGCGTCGACCCGGTAGACGCCTTCGTTCGAGGTCGCGTGGACGCGCACGAGCAGCGTGTCGCCCGCGACGATCAGATCGCCCCGGGGCGCGCTGACGCCGTCCGACGCCTGGACATCTTCGATCGTCACCTCGGCCTGGGCGGCCGCGGCCGAGAGCGACACCAGAGATGCGAGCGCAATGCTGATCAACGTACGAAAATCACGCATGAGTCCTCCAGTGATGGCAGCTTGGATGCGGCGACAGGCCGCCGTATTCACGTCGCCCCGGCCGCGGCTCTGCGCGATGTCCTGGAGCAACGCGAGCACAACCGGAAGCCGGGCCCGCCGCAACCATCGCGAACGCCGCAATCATGTTATCTCGCTTACCACACACCCGAGCCCGACGGCTCTCCCTGCGCGCCGCGGACTCCGGGTTCAGCGACGGATAGCGCCGCTCCTGCCGCTCTGCCGCAGCGCGAGCCGTCGAAGATGATTCACGCTCTCACTGTAACAGCCGTATTTTTCCTTCTGCACGAATACCGTGCAGTCGTGTAGCACCGAAGGGCCGGGAGGACCCTTCAAGGGTGGGGGAGCACGAATTCGCCGTGGATCTCGGCGGGCCGGCGCCGGTGGCCTCGCGGCGCCTCGGTCGCGCTTCAGCCCGCGCCCGGGGAGCGCGCCTGCGCGGCGCGCCGAGGCGCCGCGATCGTCCTGGCGCGCTGCGACGGAACATCGAGCGTCGAGGACCTCGCTCTCCCGCGAAGGCCCCCTCGCGCGCGGGCGCGGCCGGAGACCCGGCGCCCGACGCGGGCGGCCGAGCGAACCGACGTGCGGCGCAAAGGGCCGTGTTACGCTCGCCTCGCGCTCACCCGGATCGGGTCGAGCAGCGCGAGGGGCCGAGTGAACAGTGACGACAGACGGCGAAGGGCCGGGCGGGGCTTACCGTCCGTGCGCGGACGGCGCGATGCGGCGCCGGGTGACGCGCTGGGCCGCGCCGTGGCCGACGCGTCGCTGGCCCTCTCGCGCGCCGGCGAGGACGCGGGCGCGCTGCGGGGGGTGATCGCGGCGGCGGCGGCGCGCGCCCTCCGCGTCGAGATCGTATATCTCTTCGACGTCTTGCAGGAGCCGCGCGCGCTCGCGCTGGTCGCCTCCGAGGGCGACCCGGGGGCCGCGATGAGCGCGCTCCAGCGCCTGCCGCTCGACGCCGAGAGCCTCGCCGCGGCGGCCGCGCGCCGGGGGGCCGTGCAGGTCGCGCCCGGGGGCGAGGGCGACGCGGCGCTCCTCGACGTGGCTCACCTCCGCGCGCAGCGCGGCTGCTCGCACGCGCTCGCGATCCCGCTCGCCTTCGCGGGCGACGTGCGCGCGGTGCTGCTCTGCGCCGCGGCGCAGCCGTCCCTGCCGCAGGCCGAGGCGCTCGAGATCGCCGGCGCCCTGTCGGTCCTCTTCGGCATGGCGCTCGCCGCCGCCGCGTCGCGCGCGCTGGGCGCGCGGGTCGGGGAGCTCGAGCGGGAGAGGACGGCGCTCGAGCGCTCGCGCGAGCAGCTCGACGCGACGATCGCGGAGGCCCGACGGACCGAGGAGGCGCTCCGGCTCATGGGCGAGGGCTTCGCCCGCGCGCAGAAGATCGTCAGGCTGGCCAACTGGGACTGGCGCATCGTGAGGAACGAGCTGGTCTGGTCGGAAGAGAGCTATCCCATGCTGGGGTTACCCAGCGACGCCGGCCCGATCACGTACGAGACGTTCCTCGAGCGCGTCCACCCGGACGACCGCGCCGGGCTGATGCGCGCCGTCGATCTCGCGCTGCACGGGGCCGCGCCGTACCGGGTCGATTACCGGATCCTCCGCCCGGACGGCGAGGAGCGCGTCATCCACACAGTGGCCGACGTGCAGCGCGCCGAGGACGGAGCCCCGATCCGGATGATCGGCACGGCCCTCGACGTGACCGAACAGCGGAGCGCGGAGGACGCCCTTCGGCTCAGCGAGGCGCGCCTTCGGCTCATCGCGGAGCACGCGAGCGACGTCATCTTCCGCATGCGGCTCGGCCCCGACGGAGGCTACGAGTACATCAACCCCGCCGTCGTCGACCACACCGGCTATCCGCCCGAGGCCTGGTACGAGAACCCCCGGCTCTTCCTCTCGCTGGTCCACCCCGAGGACACCGGGCGTTATCACGAGTTCGTCGAGCGCATGGCGGCCGCCGGCGGGCGGATCACGTTCCGGATCATCGACCGGAGCGGCCGGGTCCGGTGGGTCGCGACCCACGTCACGATCGAGCGCGACGACAGCGGAAAGCCGCTCGCCGCGATCGGGATCTCGCGCGACGTCACCGCGGAGAAGCTCGCCGACGAGGAGCGCGAGCGGCTCCTCGAGCAGCTCGCGGCCGAGCGGACGTGGCTCAACACGGTCATCGAGCGCACGCCGGTCGGCATCGTCCTGCTCGACCCGACCGGCCAGCAGATCACCTGGAACCACCGCGCCCAGGAGCTCGCCCGGGCGACCTCGCCGGACGAGCTGGGCGGCGCGTCGTACCTGTGCCTCTCGGACGGGCAGCCGCTCTCCCCCGAGGAGTGCCCGGCGATGCGCGCGCTGCGGGGCGAGGTCACGACCGCGAGGGAGCTCTCGCTGCGGCGCGCCCACGGCAGCGCCCTGGCGGTGCTCATGAGCGCCGGGCCGATCGTCGACGCCAACGGGAGGCTGCTCGGCGCCGTCCTCGCGTTCGAGGACATCACGCGGCTGAAGGAGCTCGAGCGGCTCAAGGACGAGTGGACGTCGGTCGTCGCGCACGATCTGAAGCAGCCGGTGACCACGATCATCGGTTATGCGGCGCAGATCGAGCGGAGGCCCCAGTTCGCCGACGCGGCGAAGGCCAGGGCAGGCCACATCCTGGCGAGCGCCAGGCGGCTCGGGCGGATGGTCTCCGATCTCACGGACATCTCCCGCATCGAGTCGCGGCGGCTCGCGATCGAGCGCGGCCCCGTCGACCTGCCGGCGCTCGTGCAGGCCGTCGTGGAGCGGACGGCGAGCGAGACCGAGGGACACCCGGTCGACGTCGAGCTCCGGGGCGAGATCCCTGTCGTGGCCGCGGACGCGGGGCGCGTGGAGCAGGTCCTCAGCAACCTCCTCTCGAACGCGGCGAAATACGGAGATCCGGAGACGCCGATCCAGGTGAGGCTGGAGCGGCGCGGCGACGCGGTGGTCACGTCGATCTGGAACAGCGGCCGCGGGATCCCGCCCGACGAGCTGCCGTTCCTGTTCGAGCGGTTCTTCCGGGGCAAGGCGGGGGAGGCGCGCGTCATCGGCCTCGGCCTCGGCCTGTACATCGCGAAGGGCCTCATCCAGGCGCACGGCGGCCAGATCTGGGCCGAGAGCCCGGGCGACGGCCGCGCGGCATTCCATTTCACGCTGCCGCTCGTGGGGGGGTGACGCGGACAGCGCGAGATCGAGGGCTGCCCGGCCCCCGACGGGCGGAGCGTCATGCGCGGGATGGGCTCTGGACGCCTCCTGGGACGGGGTAGGACGGCTCGGGTACGTTCTCGCTGTCGCCCGCGGGCACGGCGTGGCTCCGGCCGGTGATGCGCTCGAACTCCACGACATCGTGGGAGCACACGAGGGTCACCTCGTGCCCGCTCTCCTGGCGCAGCGCGCGCAGCCGGCGCTGGTTGTCGAGCCGCGCGGCGCGGTCCTTCTCCATCATGAACTGATAGAACCGCAGGCCCGGCGTGCAGCGCGGGCGCACCGGGTCCATCTCGCGATAATAGAAGTAGGCGTCGCCGGCGAGGATCAGCCAGCCGCCGTCGCTCCGGACGGCCACGCCGGCGTGGCCGAGGGTGTGACCCACGAGCGGGACGAACAGCACCTCTTCCTTCAGGCCGCCCACCGCCCGCGCGCCCTCGAAGCCGAACCAGCGCTCACCGCCGTCCGAGGGATAGGCGATCCAGTTCGCCTGCGTCGACCACTGGGCGGGCCGGTAACGCATGCGGTCGAGGAGCGTCCGCCGCGCGAACGCGGCGTCGCGCTCGTCCGCGAGCAGGTGGACCTCGGCCGAGGGGAAGTCGTCGAGCCCGCCGGCGTGGTCGAAATCGAGGTGGGTGAGCACGATGTGGCGGACGTCCTCGGGTCGGAAGCCGAGCCGCTGGATCTGGCGATACGCCGTCATCTCGGCCCGGAACTCCGGCCGCACGAGGAAGAGGAAGAACCGGCTCAACCGCTTTCTGGCCATCGAGACGTCCAGCAAGCCGAGCCCTGTGTCCACGAGGACGAGGCCGCTGTCCGTCTCGAGGAGCAGGCAGTGGCACGTCAGCCTTCCCCGGAGCCCGAGCGTCTGCCCATCCATCAGCGCGCCGCCGATCGGGCAGGTCGAGATGCAGTTGAGATGATGGATTCGCATGCGCTCCTCTCGTGGCCACCCGGCTGGGGCGGCCGCTGGACGGATCCGCGCCGGGGCGGGCGCACCGCGTATCCTGCGCTCCCCGGCCTCGAGGATCGCAGGGAGTGCACAGCGCATGCCTCGTGGGCGCCGCGCCCGCCGAGCAGCGCGCTGAGGAGAGGAGCGAGGAGAGGACGACGTTTCTGCCACACCGAGGCGCTTCGCGACATGGCGAAGCGACGGCGAGCTGTTCTGTGCCTGGCGTCTCTCGGTGTTCTGCTGTCCTGTTCAGTCTCTACGGGTGGAGCCCTGCCGCAGTCGGCCGGGCCGCGCGGGGCACGGAGTAGATCGGCGCCGCGGCGAACGTCACCGGCAGCCTCGTGAGCCCGCGCAGGATCGACGACGACCTCCACGTCAGGGACGCTCGCGGCACGGCGAGCCGCAGGCCGGGAAGGTCCTGGACGATCGCGGAGAACGCGATCTGCGCCTCGAGCCGCGCGAGCGGCGCGCCGAGGCAATAGTGCACCCCGCTGCCGAAGGCGAGGTGCCGGTTCGGCT
Organism: Sorangium cellulosum; assembly: GCF_001589285.1. Lineage (GTDB taxonomy): Bacteria > Myxococcota_A > Polyangia > Polyangiales > Polyangiaceae > Sorangium > Sorangium cellulosum_G. The sequence continues at coordinate 6,523 of NZ_JEMA01000652.1, forward strand.
CCCGATCGAGCGTCAGCCGCTCGGGGCTCTCGAAGATCTGCGCGTCGTGGTTGGCAGAGCCGAGCACCGGGAACACCCGCTGTCCCCGCGGGATCACGTGCTCGCCGAACGCGACGTCCTCTGTCGTGTACCGCTCGGTCGCGAGGTCGACCGGGGTCGTGAAGCGCAGGAGCTCCTCGACCGCCGGCTTGACCAGCTCGGGCTCGCGCCGCATGCGGTCGAGCGACCCCGGATCGTCGAGCAGGGCCAGCGTCCCGCTGGCGATCAGGTTCACCGTCGTCTCGTGCCCCGCCGCGACGAGGAGCAGGATCATCGCGAGCAGCTCCTCCTCGTTGAGCCGACTGCCCTCCTCCTCGGCCCGGACGAGCGCCGCGACGAGGTCGTCCCCGCCCGCGCCGCGGCGCTTCTCGACGAGCCCGCGCAGGTAGCGCATCATCATGTAAAGCGACGGGATCGCGCGGACCATGTCGAGCGGCGTGCGGAGCCCGACAAGGCGGTTCGTCCAGGCGCGGAAGCGCGGCCAGTCGGCCTCCGGGATCCCGAGCAGCTCGCAGATCACCGTGATCGGCAACGGCAGCGCGACCTCCTCCAGGAGGTCGACCGCGCCGCGCGCCCGGGCCCGCGCCACGAGGCCCTCGGTGATCGTCGCGATGCGCCCGCGCAGGTCCTCCACCCGCCGGGGCGTGAAGACCTGGTGCACAAGGGCGCGAAGCCGGGTGTGATCCGGAGGGTCCTTGTCGAGCATGCTGTTCGTGAGCGGGCGGAGGAACGACGGCATCCACGGCGTCTGTTCGGCCCGCTCCTTCGCGCTCAGGACGCGAAACGGGTCCTTGCCGAGGCGCGGATCCTTGAGCGCGGGGGCCACGTCGGCGTAGCGCGTCAGGAGCCACGCGGGCTTCCGGTCGCTGTACACGATGCGCACGACCGGCGCCTCGGCGCGCAGCCGCGCGTACAGCGGATGGGGGTTCGCCTTGTGCTGAGCGCTGGAGATGTCGGGAATGGACTTCATGTTCGACCACCTTTCCTGAGGGCGCGTGGCCGCGCGGGCCCGCGCCCCGCCTCCGCCTCCGGCTGCGCGAGCGCGAGGAGCGCGTCGCGCAGCGCCTGCAACTGCCGCTCCGTGAGCGCCGCCGTGCCGAGCGCCTGGGAGAGCCAGAAACCGTCGAGGGCGAGCTGGATCGCGATGGCACGGCCCTCGGGAACATCCTCGGCCACGTCGTGCGCGAAGGCCTCGGCGTTCAGCGCGCTGATGTGGCGCGCGATCTCGGGCTGGCCGCCGGCCGCCTCGATGAGCGCCAGGAGCAAGGCGCGCGGCGCGGCCGTATCGCGCCTCTCGGCGTCGAAGGCGAGCGCTATCTGCGCCCGCAGCCGGGCGCCGCGTGGCTCCGGGTCCTGCGCGGCGCGCTCCGCGGCGTCGTCGGCCATCCGCTTGCTCAGCCGGTCGATGATCGCTGTCAGGAGCGCGTCCTTCGTCGCGAAGTGGTGAAAGAAGCCCCCTTTGCTGATCTGCGCCTCGGTGATCACCGCCTCGATGGTCAGCGAGTTCACCCCGCGTGAGACGACGAGCCGCTCGGCCGCGTCGAGGATGCGATCTCGCGCGCTGGGATAGATCCGCGTCGCCATGAGCAAACCATACCGACCGGTCGGTCTGTGTGCAAGGCGTTCCGAGGTTCAGGGCAGGATCGGGGCTCCGGGGGTGGGCGCCTTGACTTTCGGATCGCGGCTGGACACTTCCTACGCCCTTCGAGCGCCCGTATGTCCCTCTCCGCCTCCGTCCGCGCCACCGCGCTCCACCCCGAGTTCCGCCGCGGCGCGCGCGACATGCTGCAGGTGTCATTCGGCGTCGCCGCCTGGGGCCTCGTGACCGGCGTCGCGATGGTCAAGAGCGGGCTCGCGCCGCCGCTCGCTGCGCTGATGTCGCTCCTTGTCTTCGCCGGCAGCGCGCAGCTCGCGACGATGCCGCTGATCGCGTCGGGCGCGCCGATGTGGGTCATCTGGGCCACCGCCACGTGCGTGAACCTGCGCTTCGTGATCTTCAGCGCGATGTGGCGGCCCTATTTCGCGCGCCTGCCGCGCTGGCGCCGGTGCCTGATCGGCTACTTCAGCGGCGACCTGAACTACGTGATCTTCATGAAGCGCTTCCCCGACCCCACGCCGTCGCCCGCGCACGAGCCCTACTACTGGGGCGGCGTCGCGACGAACTGGTCCTCGTGGCACGGCTCGTCGCTCGGCGGCATCGCGCTGGCCGACGTGATCCCGGTCGAGTGGGGGCTCGGCTTCGCCGGCGTGCTCGCGCTGCTGGGCATCGCGTGCTCGCTGCTGCAGGACAGGGCCACCTGGCTTTCGGGCGGCACCGCCGCCTCGGCCGCGGTGGCGGCCTACGCGCTCCCGCTGAAGCTCAACATCCTTGTCGCGATCGCCGCCGCCGTCGCGGTCGGCCTCGGGATCGAGGCCACGGAGGACGCGCAGCGACGCGCGCGCGAGCGCGCCGAGGAGGCCCGGCGATGAGCGCCTGGGAGACCGTCGTCATCATCGTCGGGCTGGCGCTGATCACGCTGTTCACCCGCAGCTTCTTCCTGTTCCCCGACGAGGACCTGCCGATGCCCGCCTGGCTCAGGCGCGGGCTGCGCTACGCCCCGCTGGCGGCGCTGGCCGCGGTGATCGTGCCCGAGGTGCTGATGACGCAGGGGCAGCTGATCGCGACCTTCCAGGACGCGCGGCTGCCCGCGAGCGTCGCGGCCAGCGTCTACTACTTCTCGCGCCGCGATATCCTGGGCACCATCGTGACCGGAATGGCGGTGTTCCTGCCGCTGCGTATCGGGCTCGGCTGGTAGGCCCCCGCCTCAGAATGCGCGGCGGTGAGCACCACGCGGCGCGAGATCAGGACGCCGGAGCAGAAGGCGATGGCCAGGATCGACAGCGTCTGTGAATGCCGCCTGCCCCGAGATCCTTCACCGGCTCGCGCGGGCCCCTCTCCCCGAGGACGACGGATCGAAAGCGCGCGGATGCGTGTGGTAGGCTGCCGGCGCCATGACCGAGCTGCTGGGCCTGATTTTCTCGCCGTGGACCGAGAAGGCGCGCTGGGCGCTCGACGTCCGGCGCGTCCCGTACACGTTCCGGCACTACCAGCCGCTGATCGGCGAGCCGGCGCTCCGCGCGAAGCTCCGCCGGCTCACGGGCCGGGTCAGCGTGCCTGTGCTGACGACCGACGACGGGCGCGTGATCGCCGACTCGGCGGACATCGCGCGCTGGGCCGACGGGCGCGGCGACGGTCCGACGCTGTTCCCGGCCGAGCACGAGGCCGAGATCGCGCGGTTCATCGATCTCTCGGAGCGCGCGCTCGACGCCGGGCGGGCCCTCTCGCTGTCGCGCATGCTGGCCGACGACGAGGCGCTCGCCGACATGACGCCCGGGCCGCTCCGCCGCGCGCTCGGTCCCCTCGCCTCGCGGCTCGGCGCGCTGGGCGTCCGCCGCACCCTCCGCAAGTACGAGGGCCACACGGCCGACGGCGCGGCGCACCGGCGCGCGCTCGTCGACGCGCTGGACGAGATCCGCGCGACGCTCGTGCGAAAGACGCTGCCCGCGACGGCGCCGAAGACGCTCCTGGACCGCTTCACGTTCGCCGACATCACGGTGAGCCAGGCGCTCGTGAGCGTGATGCCGCCGGCCGAGCTGAAGCTCAGCCCCGCCGGCCGGCGGTGCTTCGCCGACCCCGAGCTGCGCGACCGCTACAGCGACCTGATCGCGTGGCGCGACGAGCTGTACCGCGCCTTCCGGACGAGCTGACCGACTCGAGGCGCGGTCACCTCACGCGCGGCGGCGCGGCCGCGCGCCTGGCGCGGCGGACGGCGCGGCGGCGAGCCATCGATCGAGCTCGCCGGCGACGTGGTGGAAGTCGAACCCTCCGGCGTGGATCCCGAGCTGGGTCATCGCGCCGATGACGAAGGACGTGACAACGCGGGCGGCGGCGCGCGGGTCCAGATCGGAGCGGAGCTGTCCGCCGCGGACGCCGTGCCGCACGATCTGCTCCACCGCGAGGTTCCACGCCTCGTGGACCTCGCGCAGCGCTGTCTGCGCCGTCGGATCGCGCTGCGCGCGCGCGGAGAGCTCCTGCAGGACGGCCGCGAGGTGCGGGTGGTCCTGGAAGGTGCGCCATGCGCTCTCGAGGTGCGCTTTCAGGGTCGCGCGCGCGTCCGTCGGGCCTGCGGCGCCCGCGCCTTCCGGCCGGCGCTGCGCCTCGACGAATTTGCCCGTCACGTGCGCGACGATGGCGGCGAGGAGCGCGTCCTTCGTCCCGAAATAATAGTGCAGCGTCGAGATGTTGACGCCGGCGCGCGCCGCGATATCGCGCGTCCTCAGCCCCTCGAGCCCCTTCTCGGCGATGAGCGAATACGCCGCCTCGAGCAGGTCGCGCCGCCGCGCTGCACCGAGCTCCGTGGCCGAGGTCATGCCGGCCGCCGCGACGCCTCTCGTCTTCGCCAAGCCCGCGGAACGCTACTGGTTTTCTCCCCTTCCAGCAAGCGCCCGCGCCGCCCGCCTTGACCGCCCGCCCGCCGTCGCGTACGTTCAATCAACTGATTGATTGAACCTCATTCAAGGAGGAAACGCATGATGTCTCCGGAGCTCACCGCCGTTCCGTTGTCCGCGCGTGTCCAGCGGAGGGCCATCGGCGCGGGGATGCGCCTGTTCTTCGCCTGGTCGCACCTCGTTTACCGCCTGAGCCCCCCGTGGGGCGGCAAGCTGCGCGCTGTCGATCACCTCACGGTGCCGTGCTCGGATCTGCGGGTGGCCGAGCGGTTCTACGTCGGGCTGCTCGGCGCGCGCGTGATGATGCGAGTCGACGCCCAGCTCCTCGCGCGGCTGGGGCGCCCAGCGGACGAGATCGCGCGCGGCGTTCACCTGTCGATCGTGTTCGCCGGCGGGCCGCGACTCGACCTCTTCGAGTCGTCGATCGGTCAGCCGCCGCGCGCGGCGCCGCACCCGCACTGCGCGCTCGGGGTCGCGCCGGGCAAGCTCCTCGCCTGGAAGAAGCGCCTGAACGACGCCGGCGTGCCGACGTACGGCCCCACGCGGCTCGGGCCGCCGGGCCACGCGTCGCTCTATTTCAACGATCCGTTCGGAAACCGGCTCGAGCTCGTCACGCTCGGGTTCACCGCGGAGATACCTGTCGGGGCGCCGGACGTCTCCGCGCTCGAGTACACCTGGTCGGGCGCGTGAGAGAGCGCGTCCCGGGGCACGGGGCCGCTCGCCGTCGGCCTCGCGATCCGGCCGCGTCACATCGACGTCACGTTATCGAGGGCGAGCGTCACGCCTGCGGCGTCTCCTCCCCGATTGCGGACGATGGACTTGGGCAGTATGGGTGCGTATCCGAACGGCTGCCAGGCCGGGCCCTGCCCAGCCTGGCTCTCTGCCACGAAAGGAGCTCTCCGATGTCTGTCGACGTGAAGTACACGACCCAAGCCACTGCCAATGGGGGCCGGGACGGCCGCGCCACCACCGCGGACGGTACCTTTGACGTGAAGCTCTCGACGCCGAAGGAGCTCGGCGGCGCCGGCGGCGACGGGAACAACCCCGAGCAGCTCTTCGCCGCGGGTTATGCGGCCTGCTTCCTGGGTGCCCTGAAGTTCGTGGCCGGGCAGGAGAAGGCGCGGATCCCCGCCGACAGCACCGTGACCGCGACGGTCGGCATCGGCCCCCGCTCCGAGGGTGGTTTCGGCATCGACGTCGGCCTCCGGATCGCGCTTCCGGGCCTGGAGCGCGCGCAAGCCGAGCAGCTCGTCGAGAAGGCGCACCAGGTTTGCCCGTACTCCAACGCCACGCGCAACAACGTCCCGGTCCGCCTCGAGGTCGTCTGACCCCCTGATCCCCCGTCGCGCCGCCCCTCCACCGGCCGCGGCGCACGCTCCCCCCTCTCGCGATCGACCGCGCCCCCGCCGGGGGCCGCTCCCTCAGGTCCCCGCGGAGCTCTCCCCGTCCCCCGCGAGCTCCCGATGGAGCGCCGCGAACGCCCCCCCGCGCGCGAGCAGCTCCGCGTGCGTTCCCTGCTCGACGACCCGCCCGTGGTCGAGCACGACGACCCGATCCGCGTGCCGGATCGTGCTCAGCCGGTGGGCCACGACGAAGCTCGTGCGCCCCTCCAGGAGCCGCCCGAGCGCCGCCTGCAGCCGGGCCTCGGTGAGCGCGTCCACCGAGCTCGTCGCCTCGTCGAGCAGCACGATCCGCGGCCGGGCGACCACGGCGCGCAGGAAACACACGATCTGCCGCTGCCCCAGCGACAGCCCCGTCCCTCGCTCGCCGACCTCGGTGCGCAGGCCGTCCGGGAGCGCCTCGAGCATGTCGAGCACATCCAGGCTCCGCGCCGCCTCGCGGATCTCCGCGTCCGTCGCCGCCAGGTTCCCCAGGCGCACGTTGTCGAGCACCGTCCCGCTGAACAGGAAATTGCTCTGCAGCACCAGCCCGAGCTGCGCACGCAGCGACGCGGACGACGTCCCCGCGAGATCGTGCCCGTCGATCGTGATGACCCCCGCCGTCGGCCGGTAGAGCTTCGCGAGCAGGTTCAGGATCGACGTCTTGCCGCTGCCCGTGTGCCCGACGAGCGCGATCATCTGGCCCGGCTCGGCGACGAGGTCCACCCCGTGGAGCACCGGCTTGCCCGGCTCGTACGCGAAGCGCACCCCCTCGAAGACCACCCGCCCGCGCGCCGGGGGCAGCGCCGGATAGCCACGCTCGTCGGGCCAGTCGGGCTCCGCGTCGAGCACGCGAAACAGCCGCTCCGCGCCCGCCATGGCCGTGAGCGCCTGGTTGTACTGATTGCCGAGCACGGGGATCGGGTTGAACAGGAGGTTCGTCAGGAAGAAGAACTGCACGAGCACGCTCAGCTCGATCGCGCCGCCCAGCGCCTGATGGCCGCCGATCACGACGAGGACCGCCAGGAAGAGCTGCCCGTTGAACTCGAGGAGCGGCAGGAAGACCGCCGAGTGGCGCGCCGCATCCATGTTGTAGCGGGAATGGTCGAAGATCAGCGCGCGGAAGAGCCCTCCGTTGATGTCCTGCCGCACGAACCCCTGCGTCACGCGGACCCCGGTGACCGACTCGGCGAGCGTGGCCGTGACGCGGCTGAAGCTCTCCTGCGCGCGCTGGTGCGCGGCGCCGAGGCGCTTGTGGAAATAGACGATCAGCCCCCAGAACACGGGGACCATCGCCAGGACCACGAGGAAGAGGGTGAAGTGGAAGTACGCCATCAGCCCCATGGCGACAGCCATCGTGCCGAGCTGCACGGTGCTCACGAACACCACGTCCTGCACGGCCACCCGGATCGCGTCGATATCGGACGTCATGCGGCCGATGAGGCGCCCCACCTTCGTCTTCACGAAGAAGCTCATCGGCATGCGCAGCAGGTGCCGCTCCAGCCGGTCGCGCAGGTCGAACACAACCGCTTCCCCGAGCTCGAGGGCGAAGCGCGCGCGGAAGTGGAAGACGATCGCGGTGACCAGGGCGAACAGCGCGAAGCCGAGGACGGAGAGCAGCGTCGCGCGGGCGTCGCGGCGGGCGACAGGGCCGCTGATGATCGCGCCGACCGCCCACGTCAGGAGCGGGAGCTGGATCGACCGCACGACGACAAGCAGAAAGAGCAGGTTGCGCTTCCTCGCGTACGGGCGGGTGAAGCCGAGCAGCCGCCGCACGAGCCCGAGGTCGAGCCGCCGGTGGTCGTGCTCCCGCTCGTCGTCGAGCGCGGCGCGCGCGAGCCC
>NZ_JEMA01000653.1 GCF_001589285.1 Sorangium cellulosum
GGGGACGGCCCGGGCGGCGGCGCGGCGCCGCACGCGATGCCCGCCGCGGCCAGCCCGGCGAGCGCCCATCTCCTGACCCGGATCTCCCTGCCCATGCTCGCTCCGCCGACCCCCCCCGACACCGCCGCAGGCGCCGGGGAGGCGCACGCGGCCGCGGAAGGGTCGCGCGGCGCACTCTAGGGCAGGCTGCGTCCGCACGGCAATCATTGAGCAGACGGCTCGCAGGCCTTATGACATGCGCATGAGCTTCCGTCTGTTTGGGGTCTCCGTCGACGTCCAGCTCGGCTTCTGGCTCTCCGCCGCGCTGCTCGGGTACGGGATCGTGGCCGGAGGACAGTACCAGCTCTTCCTGGTGTGGATCCTCGTGGTCTTCCTGTCGGTCCTGATGCACGAGTTCGGTCACGCGTTCGCGATCAAGCGCCACCGGGTCGAGCCGGAAATCACGCTGCATTTCATGGGCGGGACCACGACGTGGCGGTCTCTCCTCCCGCTCGGCCGGCTCCAGCACGTGCTGATCAGCCTGGCCGGTCCCTTCGCCGGCTTCCTCGTCGCCGGCATCCTGCACCTCCTGCTCCGTTACGTCCCGGCGCTCTACTCCCTCCCGCCCATGCTGCTCCGCGGCATGGAGATGCTCATCCAGGTCAACGTGGTCTGGGGCATCCTCAACCTCATCCCCGTGCTCCCGTTCGACGGCGGTCACGTCCTCGAGCACGCGCTCGGCCCGCGGCGCGCCCGGCTCACGGCGGCGATCTCGGGCGTGTCCGCCGTGATCCTCGCCATCCTGTTCCTGCGCGCGGGGTTCTTCTTCTTCTCCTTCATCCTCGTGATGTCCGCGTTCCAGAGCCTGCAGCGGTTCCGCAGCGAGCCGGAGGCGCCGTCGCCCGCCCTGAACCGCCGGCGCGCCGCGCTCCACGAGGAGCCGGTGCCGCCCGCGACGGCGGTGCTGCTCCAGCGCGCGCGGCGGGCCGTGGAGGAAGAGCGGGCGGACGAGGCGATGGCCCTGGCCAACGAGGTGCTCGCGCAGTCCCCGGCGCCGCCGAAGGGCGCGCTCCGGGAGGCGCACGAGCTCACCGGGTGGTCGCACCTGCTGCTCGGCGACACGAAGCGCGCCGGGGAAGCGATCGCCCAGGCGCGCAAGCACGGCGACCCGGACGCGGCGCTCGTCGGCGCGGTGCACCTCGCGCTCGGGGAGCTGAAGCAGGCGCGCAAGGTGCTCGAGGCCGCCCGCGAGGCAGGCGACGACCGGAAGGAGGTCGCAGGTCCGCTGATCCGGGTGCTCGTCGAGCAGCGCGAGGTGCCGCGGGCCGCGGCCGTCGCGCTGGACATCGTCGAGCAGCTCTCGGAGGAAGACGCCCGGAGGATGGCCGAGATCGCGTTCGAGCACGGCGCGTTCGACTGGTCGGCGCGGCTCTACGAGGCGATCTTCCGCCGCGCGGGCCTCAGCGAGGACGCCTACGGCGCCGCGCGCGCGAGCGCCAAGGACGGAAACGCGGAGCGGGCCATCGCGCTGCTCCAGCGCGCGGTGGAGGCCGGCTTCTCGGACCGGGCGCGGGCGTGGTCGGACTCGGCGTTCGAGGCGCTCCGTGGCGGGCCCCTCGAGGCGGTGCTGCCGCGGCCGTGACGGGCTAGGCTCCGGCGCGTGCGCGTCCAGGTCCCTTTTCTTCGTGTCGGATCCATCGAGGTCCCGCCGCCCGCCTACCAGTCCGAGGGAGCCGTCGGGCTCGATCTCTGCGCCGCCGTCGCCGAGGCGGTGACGATCGAGCCCGGCGAGCGGAAGCTCATTCCCACAGGCTACGCGGTCGCCCTCCCCGACGGCCACGAGGGGCAGGTGCGCCCGCGCTCGGGGCTCGCGCTCCGCCACGGGATCACCGTGCTCAACACCCCGGGGACGATCGACCCGGATTATCGCGGGGAGATCAAGGTCGTCCTGATCAACCTCGGCGCGGAGCCGTTCACCGTGCGCCGGGGCGATCGGATCGCCCAGCTCGTGATCTGCCCGGTCGCGCTCGCCGACGTGGTCCTGGTCGCCGAGCTCGCGCCGACAGCGCGCGGCGCGGGCGGCTACGGATCGACAGGCGTGCGCCGGGAGCCGTAGCGTCGCGTCTGACCAGGTCCGTCGCTGGTGTCACGAGAGGAGCTAGCGATCCGACGCGAACAGCCGGAACACCGCGATCCCGATCCCGAGCACCACGAGCCCCACCGCGAGATAGAGGAGCTTGAACGGCCCCACCTCGACGCGCTGCCCCTCGAAGAGCAGCGACGCGGCCCCGAGATCGACGAGGGTGATGAGGACGCCCGCGCCCGCGAGCCGCACCGGCAAGGCGAACATCTCCATGAGCTCCGCCGTGCTCAGGCTCTGGCGCGCGGGCGCGCGTTCCATCAGCGGCGGGGGCATCCTGGACGGCCTCGCGCCGAGCGCGGGCGCCGGCGGAGACCAGTCGAGCGCGAGCGGCACGACCGGCTCGGTGGGCAGGCTGTGCGACGGGAGGCCGCGCGGGAGCCCGTGGGGCGAGGCGCCGCGCGGCGGCGGTGGAAGGCGACCGGCGCCGCGCTCGGGCAGGGCGCCGCGCTCGGGCAGATCGATCTCCTGCGTGGCCATGTCCGCGAACGCGGCGCGCGCCGTCAGGCCCGGGCCCGGCAGATCCAGCGCGCGCGTCGACCTCGGCGCCGCGGGCGCCACCGAGGCGCGGGCGGCGGGCGGCGCCTGGGAGCGGCCGGGCAGCGCGATCGGCGGCGCGCTCCGCGGCAGCCCGAGCGCCTGCTCGACCTCGTCCCAGAACGCCCCGACGTCGCGGTAGCGATCGCGCGGATCGACGGCGAGCGCCCGCCGGAAGACGCCCTCGAGCGACTCGGGCACGAGCACGCCCTCGCTCCTCGGGGTCGGACGGCGCTTCTCGTCGAGCACCGTCCCCATCATCGCGACGTGATCGCCGGCGATGATCTCGCGGCCGGCGAGCGCCTCGACAACGGTGACAGCGAGCCCCCAGACGTCCGTCCAGGGGCCGGTCTTGCCGAAGCGCTTCGGCGCCCACTGCTCGGGCGCGCCGTACGCGGGCGTGAACGCCGTCGACAGGCCGCCCGACGTTGTGGCGGTCTGTCCGGCCATGACCGTCGCGGCGTCGCGGGCGCGGGCGATCCCGAAGTCGAGGATCTTCACGACCTCCGCGCCGTGGATCTGGGCGAGGAAGATGTTCGCCGGCTTGAGGTCGCGGTGCACGACGCACGTGGCGCCGCCCGGCCCGGGGAAGTTGTGCGCCGCCTCGAGCGCCCGCGCCACCGGCGTGAGCAGCCGGATCGCCTCGATCGGCGGGAGCGGCGGCTGCCGCTGCGCCGCGCGGGCGGCGATGTGGCTCGCGAGCGTGCCGCCCTCGAGCCACTCCAGCGCGATGAACGGCACGAAGACGCCGGTCGCCGTCGAGATCACGTCGTGGTGCAGCGGCCGGACGACGGCGGGGATCGCGGCCGAGAGGCGGAACAGGAGCTCCGCCTCCTCGCGGAACTTCTCGAGGAACTGCGCGCGGAGCTGCTCGGGCAGCGTCCCCGGGACCTTGAGGCATTTCAGCGCGACCGGCGCCCGGAACGCCTCGTGGTGAGCCCGGTACACGACGCCGAACCCCCCCTCGGCGACGACCCGCTCCACCGTGAACGCCCCCTGGGTCGTGCCGACGATCCCGAAGACGTCCTCGGCCATCCGCTCGAGGCTACACGACCTCGACGGCGCTTCGAAAGGGCGGCCGGAGCGCGGACCGGAGCGTGGACAGGGCGCGGGCCCGCGCCCACCTGCGCCCACCACGACGCCGGTAGCCCCGGGCGTCCGGCGCCCGCCGCGCCCCCAAGGCCAACCACCGATGCTCGTCGAGCCAGGCGACGCGGTGGCAAAACAATCTGAAATAGTCAACAAAAATATACAGTTACAACCTCACGTGAAATCTCTCGGCTGAGGGTCGATCGCGACCGCGCTCCTCCCCCGGGATCGCCCCGGGGCAGCCAGACCGTCCGCCCGGGCCACACTCGGTGGTCCGTTTCACGCCGCATCGCGCTAGGCTCGCGCCCATGCCGCCGCGTCGCCGTGAGGTCGATCGACCTCTTCGCAAAGAAGTCCGCCTGCTTGGCCGCCTGCTTGGTGAAGTGCTGATCGAGCAGGAGGGGGAAGAGCTCTTCGCCATCGAGGAGCGCATCCGCACGCTCGCCATCCGCCGCCGTCGAGGACCCAGCGACGGGCGCGCGCACGCGGCCGCGGAGCTCACCAAGCTGCTCGCGAGCCTGCCGCACGAGCGTATCGAGCCCGTCATCCGCGCGTTCACCGTCTACTTCCGCCTCGTCAACCTCGCGGAGCAGCACCACCGCATCCGCCGCGCGCGCGCGTACCTGAGCGACCCCGGCGCGCGCCCGCAGCGCGGCTCGCTCGAGGCCGCGATGCGCACGCTCAAGGACGCGGGCGTGCCCGCCGAGCGCGTGCGCGCCGCGCTCCGGTCGCTCGACGTCACGCTCACCCTCACCGCGCACCCGACCGAGGCGGCGCGGCGCACCGTCCTCGAGAAGCTCTACCGCATCGCGAAGAACCTCGAGGAGCGCGACCGCTGCCACCTCACGCCGGAGGAGTCCGCGCGCAAGCTCGCCGAGATCCGCGAGGAGATCACCGCGCTCTGGCAGACCGACGAGGTGCGGCGCGATCGCCCCACGGTCGGCGACGAGGTGAAGAACGTCGCCTGGTACATCGAGGAGATCCTCTGGGACCTGCTCCCCGAGCTCCCCGCCGCGATCGGGCGCGCGTTCGAGGCCGCGTACGGCGAGCCGCTCGACGCCGAGTTCGTGCCGCTGCGGATCCACTCGTGGGTCGGCGCCGACATGGACGGCAACCCGCTCGTCGTGCCCGCCGTCCTCGAGGACGCGCTGTTCGCCTACCGCATCCGGGGCCTGCGCCGGTTCATCCGCGCGGCGCGCGAGCTCGGCGGCGCGCTCTCGCAGTCGCTGCGGCACGTCACGCCGCCGCCGTGGCTGCTCGCCTCGATCGAGGAGGACGCCGCCGCGATGCCCGAGGCGGCCGCGCACTTCGGCCCGCGCACCGAGGGCGAGCCGTGGCGCCGCAAGCTGCGCTTCATCGAGGCGCGCCTCACCGCGACGCTCGAGCACGCCGAGCACGGCCGCGCCGAGGCGCGCGCGCGCTCCGGGCAGGGCCCCGCGCTCGAGGGGCGCGCGTTCGTGCGCCCCGAGGAGCCGACGCACGCGGTCCCGTACCGCGAGCCCGCGGAGTTCGAGCGCGACCTCGCGCTGGTCGCCGACAGCCTCCGCGCCGCGGGCTGCGCGCGGTCGGGCGAGCGGCGCGCCCGCGCGCTGCTCTCGCAGGTGCGCGCGCTCGGGTTCGCGCTCGCGGAGCTCGAGATGCGCGCCCCCGCCGAGGACGCGCGCGCCGCGGCGGCCGAGGTCGCCCAGGGGCGCGTCGAGCCGGCGCAGATGGGGCCGGAGGCGCGCCGCGTGTTCGAGGCGCTCCAGCGCATCGCCGCCGCGCAGCGCGACAGCGGCGAGTCGGCGTGCCGCACGCTGGTGCTGTCGATGACGCAGAGCGAGAACGACATCCTCGCCGCGCTCGAGTGCGCGAGGGCCGCCGGGCTCTGGGACGAGGCCCGATCGTGCGCGCGCATCGACGTGGTCCCGCTGTTCGAGTCGCTCGGCGCGCTGAACGACAGCGCGCGGATCCTGCGCGCGCTGCTCGCGCACCCGCAGTACCGCCCGCACGTCCTCGCGCGCGGCGTGCAGGAGGTGATGATCGGCTACAGCGACTCCGGCAAGGAGGTCGGCCTGCTCGCGGCGAGCGCGGCGCTCCGGCGCGTGCAGGAGACGCTGCCGAAGATCGCGGCGGAGGCGGAGCTGCCGCTGCGCGTCTTCCACGGCCGCGGCGAGTCGGTGGCGCGCGGCGGCGGCCCGGCGCACCAGGCGCTGCTCGCGCTGCCGGCCGGCAGCGTCGGCGGCCGCTACAAGGCGACGGAGCAGGGCGAGGCGCTCGACCACAAGTACGCCCGCCCCGAGCTCGCGATGCGCACGCTGGAGCTCATGCTGAGCGGCGTCGTCCTCCACACGCTCGGCGCGCAGCCGCGGCCGCCGGCCGCGTCCGAGCTGCGCTACGCGGCGGCGTTCGACGAGCTCGCGGAGACGGGGCGGCGCGTCTACCGGGAGCTCGTCTGGGAGGAGCCCAGGTTCGTGGAGTTCTTCACGGCGGTGACCCCGATCGACGAGATCGCGCGGCTGCCGCTCGGCTCGCGCCCGAGCAAGCGGCGCGCGGGCGGCCTGGAGTCGCTGCGCGCGATCCCGTGGGTCTTTGCGTGGACCCAGAACCGGGCGATCCTCCCGGGCTGGTACGGCGTCGGCAGCGGGCTCGAGGCGATGGGCCAGCGCCCCGAGGGCGCGGAGCTGCTGAAGGAGATGATGGCGTCGTGGCCGTTCTTCCGGGCGGTCATCGACAACGTGGAGATGGTGCTCGCGAAGGCCGACATGGCGATCTTCGCTGACTACGCCGAGCTCGCGCCGGCCACCGCGCGCAAGGCGGTCGCGCCGCGGATCATCGCGGAGTACCGGCGGACGCGCTCGTGGCTCAAGCGGCTCACGGGCAACCGGCGGCTGCTCGAGGGCAACCCGACGCTCCAGCGATCCATCTCGCTGCGCAACCCCTACGTCGACCCCCTTTCATTCCTGCAAGTCGAGCTCCTGCGGGCGAGCCGCGGCGGCGACTCCGGGCGCGATCGATCGCTGCTGCTCACGCTGAACGGCATCGCCGCTGGCATGCGGAACACGGGCTGATCGACGCGGCGCCGTCGTTCAACACCGCGCGGCGGCGCCGTCGTCGACCGTCGCGTCGACGCGGCGCCGTCGCTCAACGCCGCGCGGCGCGGCACGGTCGCTCGACGCCTGGCGTCGTCGAGCGACCGCATCGAACGCGTGACAATCGCTCGGCCACCCGCGGCGCCGCATGGTAGAAGGCCGGCGCAATGACCAGCATCGTCGAGTTCGGACGTCCCGACACCCTTCCGGCATCGGACAAGCGCCTGCTGCTCGTCTTCGACGGCGGCAATGCCCCCGGCTACTCCTCGGTCGCTGTCGCGCTGACCGAGGAGGCGGCGCGGCGAGGCTACGAGGTGTGGGCCGCGACCGAGGGCTTCCGCTCCCTGACCGCGGACGCGCGCGCCCAGCCCAACTTCGAGCGCCTCATCATGAGCCGCCGCCAGCGCTACGCCCTGCTCGCGCAGGGCATCCCGGCGCGCTCGATGGGGCGCCGCGTGCTCGACGCCGGCAGCGATTTCCGGACCGAGCGATACACCGGCTTCCTCGAGCGCGAGAAGCGCAAGCAGGCCGCCGCGAAGTTCAAGGAGCAGGGGTTCACGCACCTCATCTGCGTCGGCGGCAACGGCACGTTCGAGGGCATCAAGGCGTGGCTCCAGGAGTTCGAGGTGCGCCCGCAGGCCGGCTTCGTCAACGTCTCCATCGACAACGACCTGGAGGGCGATCGCGCGATCGGCTTCCTGTCCGGCGTGGAGACGGGCGCCACCATCGCGCGCGGGCTCTACGAGGACGCGTACACGCACAAGCGCATCTACATCCTCGAGATGATGGGCAACCGCAGCGGGCGGCACGCGCTGCACTGCGCGGTGGCGGCGCGGGCGCACCTCATC
Source organism: Sorangium cellulosum (assembly GCF_001589285.1). Classification (GTDB taxonomy): domain Bacteria; phylum Myxococcota_A; class Polyangia; order Polyangiales; family Polyangiaceae; genus Sorangium; species Sorangium cellulosum_G. The sequence continues at coordinate 7,665 of NZ_JEMA01000653.1, forward strand.
GTGCTCCCCTTCTTCCGCTTCCCCCAGGACGTGCTGGCCGAGCTCGCCGAGGGCCTCGGGCGCGCCGACTACGCGCTCGTGATCGTGGCCGAGGGCTACGAGGCCGAGCGCCGCCGCAAGGAGCACCCCGGCATGTCGGCGAGCGAGTTCCTGAAGCACCAGCTCGAGGGCGCCGGGCTCCGCGACGCGCCGGACAAGCGCGTCATCGCCGAGCCGTTCAGCCGGTACATCCGCGGCATCCGCCCGGCGTTCCTCGACGTGTCGGCCGCCTTCCTCAAGGGGTCGCTGCTCCTCTCGGCGTTCGACGAGGGGCGCACCGAGGTGATGCCGTACGTGCTCGCCGCGAACGACGTCGGCGTGCTGGATTTCGCCTCCATTCGCCGCGAGGACGGCGTCGAGCGCGCGTTCCTGCCGCTGCTCGACCGGCTCGACCTGCAGCGCTTCAAGACCTGGATCCTCGACCACTTCATCAGCCTCGGGGGCGCCCGGCCGAGCCGCGCGCCCGCGCCGGCCGGCTGAGCCGCGCCCGGCCTCAGGCGACCGCGCGGGTCAGCGCGCCCGCGAGGTGCTCGCGCGCCCAGTCCTCGAACCGCCGCCACCCGATCTCCGGGTAGGCGGCGTGGAGCGCGGCGAGGTCGACGTCGTGGCCGCCGCGCGCGAGCCAGCGGAACATGGCGGCGAGATCCTCGCTGCGCGCGCGGACCTCGGCGAGCGGGACCTCGGCGTAGCGGATCTCGCGGCCGGCCACGCGGGAGAGCGCCGCCGTGGCCTGGGCGCCGGTGAGCTCGTCGGAGGCGAGCTCGATCCGGTGCCCGAGGAAGTCGCGCCGGCGCTCGATCACGAGCGCCGCGAACCGCGCCATGTCGTCGGTCGCGAGCTGCTGGAGCGGGCAGCTCTCGGGGAGCGGGACGGCGTGCACGCCGCGCCGGAGGGCGTGGAGCGACGCGGGCGCGAGCAGGCTCTCCATGAGGTAGACGGGCCCGAGGATCGTGCACGGCACGCCGAGGGCGGCGATGGTCCGCTCGACGGCCGCCTTGGCCTCGAAGTGGGGGATGCCGGTGCCCCGGTCGGCGCTCGCGACCGACGTGTAGACGAGGTGCGCCCCGCCCGCCGCCTTGACCGCCTCGGCGACGATGAGCCCGTGCCGCACCTCGGCGTCAGCCCCGCCCTCGATCGGCGCGCCGGCGACGAAGACGGCGTCGACGCCGGCCGCCGCGCGCGCGACCGAGCGGGGCTCGTCGAGGGTGCCGTGGACGATCTCGGCCCCGAGCTCGATGAGCCGCGCCGCGGCGGGATCACCGGGCCTGCGGCCCAGGGCGCGCACGCGGTGCCCGCGCGCGAGCAGAGATCGCGCGATCGCCCCGCCCTGGGCTCCCGTCGCCCCTGTCACCAGCACCCGCATGGGCGCGCTATGGGGCTCGCCGCGCGCTCCGTAAGCCCTGTGGCCGCGAGCCGGGGGGGCGCTCGCAGGGCTCGCCCGCGCGGCGCCGCGCCCGGCGGCGCGATCAGGGCTCGCCGCTGAGGAGGCGCGCGATGGTGTAGATGGTCGCGGAGAGGATGGCCGAGGCGGGGATCGTGAAGATCCAGGCCCAGACGATGCGTCCGGCGACGCCCCAGCGGACGGTGGAGAGGCGCCCGCTCGCGCCGCCGACCCCGACGATGGCGCCCGTGATCGTGTGCGTCGTGCTCACGGGGATGCCGAGCGCCGTGGCGCTGAACAGCGTCGCCGCGCCGGCCGTCTCGGCCGCGAAGCCGCCCACCGGCTTGAGCTTCGTGATCTTCATGCCCATCGTCTTCACGATGCGCCAGCCGCCGGAGAGCGTGCCGAGCGCCATCGCGGCGTGGCAGACGAGCACGACCCAGAGCATCGGCTTCGGGTCGTGGCCGCCCCCCTGCAGGCCCGCGGAGATGAGCAGCGCCGTGATGATACCCATCGTCTTCTGCGCGTCGTTGCCGCCGTGCCCGAGCGAATAGGCGGCCGCGGAGAGGAGCTGCAGCCGCCGGAACCGGGAGCTCACCTTCCCCGGCGTCCAGCCCCGCGCGAGCAGCCGGATCGCGTGCATGAGCGAGAACCCGATGATGGCGCCGAGCAGGGGCGACACAAGGATGAAGGCCGCCGTCTTGCCGAAGACTGTCGCGTCCAGCACCGACAGCCGCCCCGCGCTCTTGACCGCGGCCCCCGCGAAGCCGCCCATCAGCGCGTGCGACGACGACGAGGGCAGCCCCCACCACCAGGTGAGCAGGTTCCAGACGATGGCGCCGAGCAGGCTGCCCAGGATGACGTTCGGGGTGATGAACCCCGGCTCGACGCCCTTCGCGATGTTGCGCGCGACTGTGGGCTCAAACAGGGCGAACGCGATGAAGTTGAAGACGGCCGCCCAGAGCACCGCGGTGCGCGGCGACAGGACGCGCGTCGAGACGACGGTCGCGATCGAGTTCGCGGCGTCGTGAAAGCCGTTGATGTAATCAAACACCAACGCGATCGCGATGATGCAGAGGATGTAGGTAGTCATGCGTGCTCGAGCACGATGCCTTCGATGATGTTCGCGACGTCCTCGCAGCGGTCCGTCGCGTTCTCCAGAAGGTCATAGATGTCGCGCCACTTCATCACGAGGAGCGGATCGTTCCCCTTCCGGAAGAGCGCCGCCAGCGCCGTGCGGTAGTGCCCGTCCGCCTTGTTCTCGAGCTTGTTGATCTCGACGCAGAGCTCGAGGAGGTTCGGCTGCCGCTTGATGTCCCTGAGCGCCTGGATGGCCGAGCTCATGACGGTGCACGACTCGACCACGGCCTGCGCGAGCTGCCGCGCCTCCGGCAGGGGGCTGTCGATCTCGAACAGCACGAGCCGCACGCTCGCCGCCTCGATGCAGTCGAGCACGTCGTCGAGGCGGGTGATCAGGGCGTGGATCTCCTCGCGGTCGAGCGGGGTGATCCAGGTCTGGTGCAGCGCCGCCAGGCATCCGTGGGTGATCTTGTCGGCCTCGTCCTCGAGGTCGGAGATCTTCTTCGCGAACGCCTGCGCGTCGTCGAGCCGGTCGAGCATCTCCAGGAGGAGCTCGCTCGCGGCGACGCTCCGCTGCGCATGGTCGGCCAGCGCGTCGAAGAAGACCGCGTCACGGGTCAGTCCCATGGGGGCTGCCGTTTAGCCGTCTCCCCGCATCACGTCAACGAGTCGTCACGCGACGGACAAAACCAGGTAACATCATGAATCTCGGCGCGTCTCGGCGCGCGGCACGCACGTGGCGCGTCGGCGCACGTGGCGCGCGCGCGGGTGACATGGGTATTCGAAGTAAGCTCATCGCGTTCGCCGTGGGGATCGCGGTCCTCGTGGCGGTGGTGTTCGACGGCTACGTCGTGAAGACGCTCGGCGCGGAGCTCGGGCAGCACACGGAGGCCGATCTGGCGGTGCGGGCGGCGCTCGTCACCGAGTCGGTCGCGCGGGCGCGCGACCTCGCGTCCGAGGCGACCGCGCTCGCGGCGACGCTGTCGGAGCGCGCCGGCGCGCGCGTCACGCTCATCGATCCGGCGGGCGTGGTGCGGGGCGACTCGTCGGTGGCGCCGGAGCGGCTCGGGGAGCTCGAGCCGCACGCGGCGCGCGACGAGGTCGCCGACGCGCGGCACCACGGCGTCGGGCGCAGCGAGCGCGTGAGCAGGACGACGCAGATGCGGATGCTCTACGCCGCGCAGCGGCTCGACCGGCCGGACGGCCCGTGGATCGTGCGGCTCGCGTTCGAGCCTGTCGCGATCGATCGGAGCCTGTCCGCCGCCCACGCGCGCGTGGTGCAGGGCACGTGGCTCGCCCTCGCGCTCGCCGTGAGCGCGGCGCTCGTCGGGGCGCGCGCGCTCTCCGGCCGGCTCGTGTACCTGACGGGCGTCGCGCGGGAGATGCGCGGCGACCTGAGCCGGCGCGCGCGCGTGCAGGGGCGCGACGAGATCGCCGCGCTCGGAGGCGCGCTGGACGATCTCGCCGAGAGCCTGGAGCGCTCGCGGCGCGAGCTCGGGGGCGAGGGCGAGCGCTTCGGCGCGGTGCTCGAGTCGATGCGCGAGGGCGTGCTCGTGACGGACGAGCGGGGAGACATCTCGCTCGTGAACCCGGCGCTCTCGCAGCTCCTCGGCATCCGCGGGGACGCGGTCGGCCGCCCGCCGATCGAGGTGCTCCGCTCGGCGAGCCTGCACGAGCTGCTCGAGGAGGTCGCGCTCGCGCGCGCGGCGGCGACGCGCGAGATCGAGATCGCGCCCGCGGCGCCGGGCGCGGCGGGGCCCCCGGGCCGGAGGATCCTCGTCGTGAACGCGGCGCCGCTCGCGCTGCCGGCGCAGAGCCGCGGCGCGGCGGGGGTCGTCGCCGTGTTCTTCGACGTGACGGAGCTGCGGCGGATCGAGGGGCTGCAGCGCAACTTCATCGCCAACGCGTCGCACGAGCTCCGCACGCCGGTCGCGTCGATCCGCGCGAGCAGCGAGACGCTCCTCGGCGGCGCGCTCGACGACCCGGACGCCGCGCGGGACTTTACCGAGGTGATCGAGCGCAACGCGGCGCGGCTGCACCGGCTCGTGAACGACCTGCTCGATCTGTCGCGCATCGAGGGGCGCGAGCGGCCGCTGTCGCAGGGGTCGCTCGACCTCGCGGCGCAGGCCGAGGCGGCGGTCGCGCTCCTGCGCGGGCGCGCGCGGGAGAAGGGGACCGAGGTGGAGGTCGACGTGGCGCCGGGCACGCTCGTCACGGCGGATCCGCGCGCGCTGGACCAGATCCTGACCAACCTCGTCGACAACGCGATCCAGCACACGCCGGACGGCTCGCGCGTCGTTGTGCGCGCGCGAGGCGCGAACGGGCGCGTCCTCCTGGAGATCGAGGACGACGGCCACGGCATCCCCGCGGCGCACCAGGCGCGCGTGTTCGAGCGGTTCTACCGCGTCGATCAGGGGCGCGCCCGCGCGTCGGGCGGCACCGGGCTCGGCCTCTCGATCGCGAAGCACCTCGTCGAGGCGATGCGCGGCGACATCTCCGTGACGACCGGGGCGGCCGGCGGCGCGCTCTTCCGGGTGACGCTGCCGGGCGCGACGGCGGGCGCGCCGCGGTAGGCCCGGACCACGCTGGCGCTGCGCCGCGCGAGGTCGGGCACGGCGGGTCGCGCGGCGGTGCGAGCGCTACGCCGCGCGCGGCGGGGCGAGGGCTACGGCGCGCAGGCGGTGCGGCATGCGTCGAACGACTCCTGGCACGCCGTCGGGTTCTCGATCCTGGGCAGGCCGCCGTCCGGGGGGAACTTCGGCGTGAGGCAGGTCTGGAGGATCGACTGGCACTTGGCGGCGCACGCCGCGAGCTTGCTCGAGAGCGCGCCTGCGTCGAGCGTCGCGGGCGGGCCCGCGTCCGTCGGCGCGCCGCCGTCCGTGGCCGCGCCCGCGCCCGCGTCCGCCTTCGCTCCCGCGGCGGCGGGCTGCGCCGGCGACGCCTTCGCTGTCGCGGGGGGCGCTGCCGGGGTCGGGGTCGCGGCCGGCACGGTCCCGGTGGCCGCGGGAAGCGGCGCCGTCGCGGGAGGCGCGGTGACGTCGGCCGGCGCGGGGGCGACCTCCTCGGGATCGTCGCTGGACTTGCACGCCGCGATCAGCAGCGCTGGCGAGGCGATCATCACGACAAAGGCAGCGAAGAGCTTGTGGGCGCGCATGGGTGCTTCATGCTGCGCCTCCGCCGGGAACGCAACCCTCGCGCGGGAGCCGCGCGCGCGCCCTGCGTGGCGCACGCACCTTGATTTCACGCGCGCGCCCCCTGCGTGACGCGCGCACCTTGTGTCTGGAGGGAAAGGGAGCTCCGACAGGAGCGGGGCTGTCGCGCAGGAGGGCTATTCCGTCCTGAAGATCACGTGGAAGCCATAGCGGGTCTCCACGACGTCGCTGAGCTGATGGATGTCGAGCTCGAACGCCGCGTCCGCGAACGGCGGCAGGACGTCGGCGCGCTCGATGGTGCCGAGGGAGCCGCCGCGCGACGCCGCGCCCGCCTCCTCGCTGTACGCCGCGACCACCTGGCCGAAGTCGGCGCCGCCGCGGATCTTGTCGCGCGCCTCCATCGCGCGCAGGCATGCCTCCTCGCGCGTGCGGGTCGCGCCGTCGGCGCGCTCGGCGCCGGCGTGGCGGACGAGGATGTGCTTCACGCCGATGCGCGGCGGCTCCTCGGCGCGCGCCTCCCGCTTCGCGGTGGCGGCCGCGAGGCACGCGGCGGCGTTCGGGGCGCTCGCCTCGGCGGGGGCGGCGCTGTCCGGCGCGGCGGCGGGCGGCGTCTGTGGCGCACCGCACGCGGTCGCGAGCGCCGTGACGAGCGCCGCGCCGAGGAGGACGAGCGGAGAGGGTCGTGCGAGCTGGCGCATCGCCGCGAGCATATCGCCAGGCGTTCACGGGGTCGGGACATTCGGAGCGGAGGTGCGCCTGAACGACGGAAAGGGGGGCGGTCGTCGCACCGGGAGGGCGCCTGCGCTGCGCGTCAGCGTCGCTCGAGATGCGTGGGGTTTGCATCGTGCGTCGCATCGCTGGTAAGAAGGCATCATGCAGCGCCTCCTCCTCGCGGCCGCCCTGGGTGCCGCGCTGATCGCCGGTTGCAGCACCGCCTTTCGAGACAAACGCACGCCTTCCGGTGAGTTCTGCAGCGACATGCACGTCGTGCCGGCGGGCCAGCTCCCCGATCGCGAGTACCATCGCCTTCAGCCCATCGCGAGCGATCCCGAGGCCCGGACCGAGGCGGAGCGCCTCGAGTCGCTCCGCAAGGCCGCGTGCGCCGTGGGCGGCGATGCGGTCATCGAGGCGGTCAACGAGGAGATCCGCACCGAGGACGGCCGGTATGCGAGCGTCGCGAGCGGCACCGCGGTGATCTGGGTCCGCCGCACGGATGGAGAGGCGAAGCCGCTGACGTTGCATCCGGCGAACAAGCCCGCCGAGTCGGCGGCGCCCGCCGAGCCCGAGGCGCCCCCTGCGGATCCGGCGGAGCCTGCGTCCGACGAGCCTTACGAGGACACCCCTGCGCCCGCCGCCTCGGCCCCTCCGGCCAAGCCTGGCAAGCCCGGGTCGAAGCCTTCGCCGGCGTCGTCGACCAAGCCTTCCTCCCCCACCCCGCCCGCCTCGGCTACCCCGCCTTCCTCCCCCACCCCGCCCTCGTCGGCCAAGCCCTCGACCCCGGCGGCGCCCGTGAAGCCCCCGCCGAAGAAGTGAGCTCCCTGTCCCGGCGCTGCCGGGACACCGACGAGCAACGGCCCGTCCGCCCGCGCCTCCCGTTACAACGGCGTCTCCGCGAAGCCCACATGGAGGCTCGCGGGCGCGCACGCGCACAGGCCGGGCAGCTCGGCACGCCCTCCTCCCCACGCTCATGGCGCTCGGAGAAGAGAACGCCCGAGGCCGCAGCGTCCTACTTTTGCGGAGCAGGCGGCGCCGCCGGCGGCTGGCCCGACGACGAGGGCGCCGGCCCTGGCGTGCCGGATCTCGGCAGAACCTTCGTACCGCTCGGCAGCCCCCCCGCATCACGCCGGTTGGGCAGCGGAGCCGCCCCGCCCGGCACGCCGCCGGCCGGCGGAAGGCTGGAGCCCCCGCTCGGCAGCACGTTCGGCTTGAGGACCCCCTGCCCAGGCAGCGTGCCCTGGGTCGGCAGGGTGCCCTGCGACTTCTGCGGCAGCACCCCGCCCGACGGCAGGATCTGCTCGGTCCCCTCGGGCGCCCCGGTGAGCGGCCTCGCCCCCGCGGTGCCGTAGCGCAGGATGCGGAAGACAACGCGCCTGTTCTTCGACGTCATGAACTGGCAGTCGGGCGAGAGCTGCGCGTCCGGACCGGTGCAGCCGGTGTCGTCGTAGATGGGCTGCGTGTGCCCGTAGCCGACCGCCTGGAGCCGCGAGGGGTCGACGCCCTTCGAGATCAGGTACGCCATGACGCTCGCCACGCGGCGCTGGGACAGCGCCATGTTGTACAGGTCGGTCGCGCGCACGTCGGTGTGGCCCTCGATCCGCACCTCGCGGATGTCCGGGTTGTCGATCAGCACCTGCGCGACGGCCTCGAGCGTCGGGTTCGAGTCCTCGAGGATGATGTCCCTGTCGGTCGCGAAGTGGACCTGCTCGGTGATCACGATCTCGTCGCCCTTGACGAAGGCGAGCGGGCAGCCGTTCTTCCCGTGCGGGCCGGCGGGCTTGTCGGGGCACTGGTCGTCGCGATCGAAGAAGCCGTCGCCGTCGGTGTCCAGGTCCGGACAGCCGAAGTTCTCGGGGCTGCCCGGCACGTCGGGGCAGCGGTCCGCCGCGCCGATGAGCCCGTCGCGATCCGGATCGTCGTTGTCGCGCTGCTGCAGGCGGTTGATCTCCTCCTGCTCCTGCGAGGTCTTCGGCTGCCACGTGATGACGTTGAAGAAGCGGATCGCGGGCGCGCCGAAGCCGCACGCCGCGCCGAAGCTGCCGCCGAAGGTGATCGTGATGCCGTGCTTGGTCTGCCAGCGCAGACCGAGGAGCGCCTCCGCGGGGATCTGCCCGGGATCGTCGGGGTAGCCGGTGAGCGAGGGGTAGCCGTACACCTCGCCGATGACGGAGAGGCCCCAGCGCTGCACGACGTACTGCTCGGCCGCCACGCCGAACTGCGCCATGTCGCCGACGCGAACGCCCGCGAACTGGTTGTCGGGCCGGAGCCAGATGCCGGCGTTCGCCGCGAGGAGCAGCCCGAAGTTGAAGCGGTAGTCGCCGATCAGCGTCGCGCCGCCGCTCAGCGCGCCGTCGCTGGCGAACGCGTTCTGGTCGCCCGTGGGGAAGTTGAGGTTGCCCGCGATCGCCATCCCGAACCCCTCCTTGACCTGCTCCTTCCGGTTCAGGTACGGGAGCGAGATCTTCGTCGAGAGGCGGAGATCGCCGACCGTGGAGCTCTTGACCGAGCCCTCGGTGCCGAAGCGCCGGAGGTTGCCGCCCTCCTGGAAGAGGATGAGCGGCATGGTCATCGTGACGTCGAAGACGTCGAAGAAGCCGATGCCCGCGAGGAGCGCGAGCTCGAGCCGCCCGGTGATGGCGTTGACGGCCTGCTTCGTGTCGTCGCCCGCGAGGAAGAGCACGAGCGGGTCGGCCGCGATGTCGCTGTAGAGGCCGACGGTCGGGGAGAGGTTCCCGATGACCTCGGACTTCTGGACCATCACGAGGTCGCGCGGCGCGGCCGCCGGGCGGAAGACCTGCGCGTCGAAGCGCCCCTCCACGGCGAGCGCGGGGCTCCCGGCGAGCAGCGCGGAGAGCGCGAGGAGCGGAGCGAGGAGGGACGAGCGCCTTCTCACGAGACACCTCCGCGGCTCTGCCGGCGCTTTCTTTCGAGCAGGGCCAGCGCCGCGAGGGCGAGGAGCCCGGCGGGCCGCGGGTCGCCGCCCTTCTGGCCGACGACCGAGACGCTGCAGATCTCGGCGAGGGTGCCGCCGCACGCGACGTTGTCAGGCATCGGGCCGAGCGCGCACTCCTTGGCGTCCGCCTCGTCGGTCCAGCGGCAGTGCTCGTTGCCGAGGCAGTCGACGTTCGACTTGCAGGAGATGTCGCACGTGTTGGTCGCGAGATCGCAGGTGTTGCCGCAGGGACACTGGGTGTCGGCGTAGCACTCGACGCACTTCTCGCCGTCGCAGAACGGGGTGTCCTCGGCGCAGGTCGCCAGGCACCCCGGCTCGCACGCGTGCGTCTCGGGGTTGCACGTCGTGCCGGCGCACTGCTCGTCCGAGGTGCAGCGCACGCAGGCCGCTGTCTCGGCGAACTGGCCGAGGCAGAACGGCGTGTCGTCGCCGCAGCTATCGCAGCGCAGCCCGCAGCGCCGGTCCTTGACGCACTCCTTGCACTCGCCGCTCAGGCAGTACTGGCCCTCGGCGCAGTCCATGTCGTTGCGGCACGCGGCGCACGCCGTCCCGATGGGCCCGGGGAGGCAGAACGGCACCGGGGGCGACTGCGGATCGTTCGGGTCCTCGGGGTGCATGCAGTCGACGCAGCCCTCGCCGCAGCAGTTGGGCAGGGCGTTCGTCGGGAGCGGCCTGTCCATGCAGTGGCCCGTGGGCACGTGGCACACCTTGCCGTCGGGGCACTGCTCGTCGGTGAGGCACTCGACGCACATCGGGGTGCCGCCCGGCTCGACGGCGGCGCAGTCCATCTGCGTGCCGTTGATGCCGTTCGGACAGCAGTTGCACGAGTTGCCGGCGCACCGGTCGGAGGTGTCACACAGAACGCACGTGTGATCGACGCAGATCTTGTCGCGCGGGCAGTCCGGGTCCTCCTCGCACTCGTACTCTTCCTTGCACTCGTGCGTCTCGGGGTCGCAGACGAAGCCGCCCTGGCAGTCGGCGCTGGTGCGGCACTCGGCGCACTGCGCCCTGCCCTCCAGGTTGATGCAGAACAGCGTGTCGCCCGTGCAGGCCGAGCACGATTCGCCGCAGAATCGTGCCGTGTCACACGGGGCGCACAGGGCCGCCTCGTTGCAGTAGTAGCTCCCAGGACAGCCGTTGGTCCCGGCCTGGCCGGCGAACTGGCGATTGCACTGCTGGCACTGGTCGAGATCGGGGAACGACGGCGACCCGCTCATCGTCTGGAAGAACTGCGCGGGTTGGAAGAGGGAATAGCCAGCCGCCTTGAGGCTCTCGCTGCCCTCTACCCGCGCGCCGAGCTCGAAGTCGTCGAACTCGCCGACGAAGTAGGACATCTCGAGCGCCGCGTGCTCGGCGATCTCGACGTAGAGGATCTCGAGCGGGTACAGGCCTGCCTTCACGAAGATGACGGTGTTCGTGAGGCGCCATGTCGGAAGGCCGAGCCGCGCCGGACGGACCATGACGGGTTTCACGCCGTTGGACTTGTCCCAGAAGGTGAGGCTTACCGCATCGTCGGCGTAGAAGCCGATATGAACGGGTCGACCCGCCATCTCCTCGGGGACGAGCAAGAACCCGCGGAGCCTGGAGCCGAACGGCTGGCTGGTGCCGTGGCTGTTCCAGGGGAAGTCGCACCCGCCCTCCTGGCACGTCGTCGACATCAGTCCGGTGAAGTCGCCGTAGCTCAGCGGGCCTTCTTCGATCGGGTTCTGATCATCATCAAGGTCGCTGTTGTTGTTGCTGAGATCCAGGACGGTCCGAACGACGTATTCGCGATACTCTGCCACGACATCGCCGATCTTGCTGGTGATGAACGCATTGACCTTGTCATTGTAGGCCAGGCGCTCGCCAGGATCGTTAGGGTCGATGAGGGGCACGTAGAAATCCCTATCCACGTTGTCGGACAGGGCCGATGCGGCGCAGAGGCCGGTCCCCTCGACCTCCGGCAGCGTGTCGATGGTGGGCTCATAGAGGGTGACCGGGCCGAATGGCTGCGATTGTGCACGCGCCGGCGCCGGCTGCGCGACGCACAGCGCCGCTGCGGCGGCCAGAGCAAGTCCTCGAACACGCATGGCTCGCTCGCGGCTCAGCATCGCTCACGGTTTCCTGGCGCCGTTCGCGGCGCCCTACCACCTGACGTCAAGAGCACGGTCCTAGGCTACCCGGGGCGCGCCGGCGTCTGCAAGCTCCGAACACCTCGCCAACCGCTCGCTCCAGATGTAGGGGATGGCCCTCCAGCGCGCCGTACTCCGGGATCGCGGCGCGGCGAGCCCCCCCAGGAGCCGCCTCGACCGAAACGCTGCGCCGTGGGCGTTACGCGCGCGCATCTCGGAGCGACACGGTGCGATGCAGACGCCGCCGCGGCGTCTGTTCGCACCGGATGACGCGCTCGTGGCGTTCCCTCGAGCATTACGCGACGCGGCGAAGCACGCTTGGGTCCCCCCCCCGCAGCGTCCGTGCATGGGGGCGCGAGGGCCCCCTCGCGATCCGTGGCGGTGCGGCGTAAAGGGATCGCTCCCATGACGATCACCTCGGGTCTCGCCATCGTTACAGGCGCTTCGTCCGGCATCGGTGCGGAGCTCGCGCGGCAGCTCTCGGCGCGCGGGCAGCCCGTGCTCGCCATCGGCCGGCGGGCGCACCGCCTGGAGGAGCTCTCCGCACGAGCGCGCACCGCCGGGCATGCGCCCATCCACCCTCTCGAGCTCGACGTCACCGCCGAGGGCGCGGCCTTGCACGTGCGGGATCGGGCGCGCGCGCTGGGCGGCGCGGCCTGGCTGGTCAACAACGCGGGAACGACGCGGCTCGGGCCCTTTCTGGACGGCGACCCGGCAGCGCAGGCGATGCTCGTGCGGCTCAACTGCGAGAGCGTCGTCGCGCTCTGCGCGGCGATCGTCCCCGACCTGGTGGCCTGCGGCGGCGGGCGCGTGCTCAACGTCGCGTCGCTCGCCGCGTTCCAGCCGACCCCGGGACAGGCGGTGTATGGAGCCACCAAGGCGTTCGTGCTCTCGATCTCCGAGAGCCTGTCCGTGGAGCTCGGCGGGACCGGCGTCACGGTGACGGCGCTGTGTCCTGGGCCGGTGACCACGGAGATCTTCGACACAGGCGCGCCTGGCGTGCCGCGCAGGAAGGTGCCGTTCGAGCTCACCGCCGAGAGCTGCGCTGCCTACGGCATCGCGGCGGCGGATCGGGGCGACGTGGTCGCTGTCCCGACCGCGCTGAGCAAGGCGACGGCCCAGCTCTCCCGCCTGCTTCCGCGCGCGGCGATCCGCCGGCTCTCCTCTCGGATAGGGCTCTCGTTCCTCGGCTATGGCGCGCCGCCTCGAGGCACCCGAGGTTAGGGCGAGCGCGCGCGATACCCCATGGCGATCGAGCAGAAACCCGGCGCCAGCAGCGCTGCCGCCGTGATAGCCTCCGTTCCGGCGTCCGCGCAACCGCTCCCGCGGCAGATCGCGAGCGCGCAGAACGTCTCATGCAAGCACGAGCGTACTTCCCTGGTTCAATCGCCGGCCTGATCCTGTGCGCCAGCGGGTGCGCGGCGCTGCTCGGCCTCGACGAGTTCACCGATCATCAGTCGCTGGGCGGCGCTGGCGGTGTCGGGGGCGCGGGCGGTGCTGGGAGTGCTGGGGGTGCTGGGGGCGGAGACGAGCCCACACCCTGCACACCGGACGCGTCGGAGGCGTGCTACGGCGGCCCGCCGGTCACCTGGAACGAGGGGATATGCCGGGAAGGCGTGCGCACCTGCAGCGCCGACGGGACCTGGGGCGTGTGCGAGGGAGAGATCCTGCCGGCGGTGGAGCGCTGCGACGCGGCGGGCGACGAGAACTGCGACGGCCTGGAGTGCCTCGCCTGGACGACCGCATTCAAGCAGACGGGCGACGTCCACCTCATGGACATCGCGAGTGATGCCGACGGCAACATGTTCGTGACCGGCGCCTTCTTGGATACGATCACGATCGGCGGCGACACACTCTCGTCTGCCAGCACGACCGATATACTGCTCCTCAAGCTGAGCCCGACCGGAGAGCCTCTGTGGGCCAAGAAGTTTGGTGACTCTTACCCGGACGAGCCGTGGGCTTTCACCGTCGACTCCAAGGGCAACCCGCTTCTGAGCGGCGTCAGCGACAGCGGCATTGACTTCGGCGATGGGCCGCTGCCGGCGGGGTCATTCATCGCGAAGCTCGATGCATCGGGCAAGCTTGTCTGGAACATAGGCCCGGAGAGCGGCGGGATCAATGCCCTCGCGACCGACGCAAACGATCGCGTCATCGTCGCGGGACGTTTCAGTAAGCCGATCGACTTCGGCGGCGGGCCGATGGCGCCGGACGACGGTGACTCGGCCATCTTCGTGGCAAAGCTGGACGGTGCGACAGGCCTCGCGACCGCACGGGGCTGCTGGGTGCGCACGTTCGGCGACAGCAACGCGACCGTCCGCGTGTTCGACATCGCGGTCGACCGTTCGGACAACATCTTCATCGCCGGCTCGGCGCGCGACACCACTCAGCTGGATCGGTTCACGATCGACAGCGGCAGCTTCGTCATGAAGCTGACGCCATCCGGCATACCGGACTGGATCAGCACGATGCGCGTGATCGGGCCGATCCCGGCACGCATCGAAGTGATGGGTTTTGGCGTGGACTCCTCGGGACGGCCTGTATTGGCCGGATATCACAGCGGCGAGCTACAGATAGGTCCACACTCGGTGACGTCGGTCAGCGATGACGTCTTCGTTGTGCAGCTCGAGGCCAACGGCACCGTGGGATGGGTGCGTACGCTTGGCGGGACGGGTACTCAGTGGGCCAGAGGCATGGCGCTCGACCCCTTCGACAACGTCGTCGTCATCGGAACTGCCGACAAGCAGATCGACTTCGGCGACGGCCCGCTCGCGCTGGAGGAGAGCTCCGGCTTCGTCGTGAAGCTCAGCCCCGACGCGGAGCTCGTCTGGCATCGCTTCCTTGGCAAGGACGCCGTTCCCTACGCCGTCGCCAGCTCGCCGGACGGCGAGGCGCTTGTCGCGGGCTGGACGAGAGCACCGGAGGCAGATTGGGGCGCGGGCCCTCTCCCCAACCTCGGAGCCGACGGCCGCCAGCAGCTCGTCATCGCCAAGCTCGGCCGATAAGCCCGCCGTCGCTCCGGCTGCCTGGGCTCGGCCGATAAGCCGCGGCCACGAGCCTCCAGCGTAGCGAAACGCCTCACTGTGGCGCGCGCGCCGACGTCCCCACCATCAAGCGGCCAAGACCATCGATTTCCTCCTCGAAATTGCGCCGCCCGCGCGGTGGCACCCCCGTTGCTTTGCCCGTCGAGCACCCCGATACGGGGCCGGAGGTCTTTCGATGAGCAAGATTCTGCGTGGGATTGCGGCAGGTTACGGCGCGAAGAAGCTCGGGGGCGGGTGCTTCAGCACCATCCTCATCTTCGTCCTGCTCTGGTGGGTGCTCGGCCATTTCGGCATCTTCCGCTGAGCGCCGCGCGAGCGCGATCCGTCAGCGCGATCGGCCCTTCTTCCGTTGCGCCTTGCGCGCGAAGAACGCCCGCCGCGCGTCCGGCGACTTCGCGCCTTGCCGCTTCTTCACCTTGGGCGGGGCCTTCGCGAGCTGGATGTCGCTCACGCCGCGCGCCTCGCCCTGGCGGCCCCGCGGCGTGAGCGACGCGCGCTGGTAGGCGATGGTCTCGCCCGCCTTCTCGAACGAGTCGTCGCGCACCTCCACGAGGCCCGCCCGCACCAGGCCGCCGAGGAGGTGCTCGAAGTCGCGCCGCTCGAGCGACCCGTCGGCGAACACCTCGCGGTAGAGCCGCCCTGTCGGCTGCTCGCCGTCGCGCAGCGCCGCGAGGATCCGCGCGATCGCCTGCGCCTCGTCGCGGCTCGGCGCCCGGAACTCCCGCGCCGCGCACGCGGCCGGCGCGCAGACGTCGCACAGGCCGCACGCCTCGCCGGTGTCCTCCTGGTCGCCGAAATGGCGGACCAGGTGGAGCATGCGGCAGCCGTGGCTCTCGGTGAACCGCGCCATCTGCAAGAGCTCGGCGAGCTTGTGGCGCCGCTGCGCCTCGTAGGGCGCGCGCCACCCCGGCTCCCCCAGCGCGACGCCCCCGTCGCCGCCGACGCGCGCGCCGCCGTGGATCCAGAGCTTCTCCAGGGCCTTGTCCGCGACCTCGGGATCCATCCCGAGATCGCCCAGGATCTCCTCCCGCGGGCGGGGCTCCGCCGAGAGCGCCCCCTCGATCCGCTGCAGGATCGCCGGCTCAGGGTAGTCGCGCTCGTGGAAGAACTCGTGCATTCGCCGATCGACGTACGAGTGCATCAGCACGGCCCGCGACGGGAGCCCGTCGCGGCCAGCGCGGCCGATCTCCTGGTAATAGCCCTCGACGCTCCCGGGCAGCCCGGCGTGGATGACCGTGCGCACGTCGGGCTTGTCGATGCCCATACCGAAGGCGATCGTGGCGACGATGACCTCGGTGCTGCCGTCCAGAAATGCCGTCTGGATCCGGTCGCGCACCTGGGGGGCCAGGCCCGCGTGGTACGCCTCGGCAGGCAGCTCCTCGGCCAGGCCGGAGGCGAGCGCCTCGGCCTCCTTCCGTGTCGGCGCATAGACGATGGCGGGCGTGCGGCCCTCCTGCCCGAGCAGCGCGCGCACCCGGGCGAGGCGCTCCCCCGGGCTGACCTCGAGGATCTCGATACCCAGGTTGCTCCGCCGGAAGCCGTGAATGAAGCGCGCCGCTGTCGTGAGCCCGAGCTGCTCGACGATGTCGTCCTGCACGACAGGCGTGGCTGTCGCTGTCAGCGCGATGACCGGCGCAGGACGGAGCGCCGGGAGCCGCTGGCCGAGCATGCGATAATCAGGGCGGAAGTCGTGTCCCCATTTGGAGATGCAATGGGCCTCGTCGACCGCGACGAGCGACGGCTTCCTCCGCGAGAGCAGCTCGGGGAAGCCGGGCACGCGGAGCCGCTCGGGGGCGATGAACAGGAAGTCGAGCGCGCCAGCGAGGTAATCGATGCAGGCCTGCCGGGACTCGGCGCGGCTCCGGCCGGAGTGGATGCGCTCGGCGGCGAAGCCGCACGCCCGGAGCTTCGCGGCCTGGTCCTCCATGAGGGCGATGAGCGGGCTCACGACGAGCGTCGTGCCGCCGCGGGCGATCCCGGGGAGCTGGTAACAGAGCGATTTGCCGGCGCCGGTTGGCATGACGAGCAGCACGTCGCTCCCCGCGGCCGCCGTCCGGCAGACGGCCTCCTGGTAGGGGCGGAAGGCGCGGAAGCCGAAGCACTGCTGGAGCAGATCGAGGAGATCCGCCGGCCGGCGCTCCCGGGAGGGGGCGACGGCCGCGGCGCGCACAGGCGACGGTGCAATCGCCGCGGCGCGCGACGGCGCGATGGCCGCGGCGCGCGACGGCGATGATGCCCTATCCACCCCACCAGCCGGAGACGA
>NZ_JEMA01000654.1 GCF_001589285.1 Sorangium cellulosum
ATCAACCAGGGCACCATCTTTCGTCCGGCGGATCTCGATGGAGGCGCCAGGTATCCTATATTCGTCTGGGGGGAGGGCGGATGCTCGCGAGACGGGCTCGCCAATCAAGCGGCCATGGCCGAAATTGCCTCGCATGGCTACTTCGTGGTGGCGGACGGGACACCGGTCAACAGCCAGCCCAACCGCGACCTCGGGAGCGGAGGCGACGTGCTGCGTGCCTACGTCGACTGGGTGATCGCCCAGAATGAGAAGCCTTGCAGCGCCTACTACCAGAAAATCGAGACAACGAAGGTCGCCGCGAACGGCTTCTCCTGCGGCGGCTTGATGGCGGCGGGGACCGCTGCAGATCCCAGAATGACGACCTGGGGACACACGAGCAGCGGCTCTTTCTCGGTGAATCAGTCATTCTACAGCTCGATCCACACACCCGTGTTGATCGTCACCGGCACCGCGGATAGCCTGGGCGCGAACAAGAACGGCGCGAGAGACTTCGAGAACATCGCCGCCTTGGGTGATATTCCGGTCATGATGTTCGCCAAGGTCGGCGCGGATCACGGGGGCGATCTGTGGGCCAGGAACGGCGGCGAGTTCACCCAGGTCAACCTGGCGTGGCTCAACTGGTGGCTCAAGGGCGACGAGTCGGCCACCGGCAAGGGCGCGCTCGTCGGCCCGAGCTGCCGCTTCTGCACCGACAGAACCTGGCAGGTCTCTTCTGCCAATCTGCCCTAGGGGGGCTCGCTCTCAAACCGCCTTGCTCCGAGGAGCAGGGCGGTTTGACCGACCCTGGTGCACGCAGAGCGAACCACCCCTGCGCGCATCTCGACAAATGGCCGGCGCGGCGGCCCGCTCGGGAGCCTTGAGCGCGCGGCGAGCGACCCCGACCTACGCGAGGGCAGCGCTGAGCAGTGAGAAGAAGGCAGTTTCACTTACTTGACGGGACGAGGAGGACAAGATGAGATTCGGAACCAAGCAGGGTTTGCTTGCGGCGGCGATGGGCATCCTCGCTGTGTCGTGCGTCATCGGCCCCGA
>NZ_JEMA01000655.1 GCF_001589285.1 Sorangium cellulosum
CCGTCGAGCGCCTGGCTCAGCGCGGCGAGCGCCTGCGCGAGCTCGGGGAGCGGCGCCTCGCCCGACGTGCCCCGCGCGACGAGCGCGTCGATCTCGAGGTCGTTCACCCCGAGGTCGGACGGCAGCGGGTGGCGCAGGCGCGCGGGCTGCGCCGCGGCCGCGCCGGAGAGGAACCGGCGCTTCGCCTCGGCGCCCGCCTCGCCGAAGCCGGTGACGAGCTCGAAGAGCGCCGACGCCACGCCGAAGCTGGGCGGCCGAACGTCGAGCGAGACGTCGGGCGAGGGGGCGCTCATCCCCAGGGTGTCGAGGAACTCGAGCCCGGTGTAGCTCGGCATCGCCGAGCGCTCGGTCTCGGGCAGCGGCGGCGCGACGCACACCTCGCCGGTCTCGAAGACGATGACGCGCGCGTACGTGAAGTCGGCGTGCGGCACGGCGAGCCGCACGCGCGCGAGCTGCGCGGCGACCTCGACAGCGGCGCCGGGCTCGAAGCGCGAGCCCGGGAGGTAGCGCGCGATGCCCCCCAGCGTCATGCCCGCGCCGTCCGGCCAGGGGCAGACAGCGACGTGCCGCGGCGCGGCCTCCTCCTCGCCCGGCGTGCACACGCGCTCCAGGCCGAACGAGCCGGGCGCGAGGAGCGGCGGCGGCTGGCCCGCGACCCGCCTGAGGTCGTCGAAGAGGCGCGCGCGCTGGTCGCCGTGGTGCTCGGGCACGAGCACGCGCGCGCCGAGGAGCAGCGCGACGGTGCTCCCGACGCGCGCGAGCCAGGCCTCGGGCACGCCGAGGTGCTCGTAGAGGCGGGCCTCGACGATGAGCTGCCACTCGCGGGGTGGCTCGGGCGGGCGGGACGCGGCGGTTCGGTACATGTCGGGTGCGGGGCCTCGAACGATGCGTGCTCGGCCCCGGATCCACGGGCGTGACGAGCGGGCTCGCGAGACAGCGTATCCAAGCCGCGTCCCGCGCGAAACACGGCAATGAGCCGCTCCAGCCGGAGGAGCTGCGCTCCGCCGCATGCACGTCCCGCGCTCGCTGCTCCCTCCCCGGCGCTGTCACGAGGAGCGCGCCCGCCGCTCGCCCTGGCGCGGCCGTGATCTCGGCGGCGTCGAGGCGAGAGGCTTCGGGTTACGATGCGCTCCATGAAGCGCTTTCTCCTGTTGAGCATCCTCTGTTGGCCGGCTGTCGCGTGCAGCCCCGAGAGCCGAGACTTCGATCCTGCGGCCTCCGAGGCCACGAGCGCGGCGACGTCCGGCAGCGGCGGAGGCGTGGCCGCCTGCGACGAGGGCCTGACGTTCTGTTCCGGCGCCTGCGCGGACACGAGCTCCGATCCGGATCACTGCGGCGCTTGCGGCCACCACTGCCTGGGACAGGCGTGCGTGGACTCGCGCTGCGAGCCCCTGGTCCTCTCGTCGGGCGGCGTCGAGCCGATCGACATCGCTGTCGACGACACAACGGTCTACTGGGTCGATCCTGGCGCTCGAAAGGTGATGTGGGTACCGGTCGGCGGCGGCAATGCGTCTGCCTACCTCGAGGCGGAGGAGCCCTTCTATCCCGTGAGCATCGCGCTCGGCTCCGGCAACATCTATTACGCTGACTCGGGCCTCGAGTACATCATGCTGACATCGTTCGACGGCGCCTTCGAGATCCTCGCGAGCGCCCAGACCTACCCGCTCGACATCGCGGCCGACGAGGCGAACGTCTACTGGACGAGCGGCGGCCTGGGCACTGTCATGAAGGTGCCGATCGACGGCAGCGGCGACGCCGTCGTGCTCGCGGAGGGGCAAGACTCCCCGCTGGCCGTCGCGGTGGACGCGACGCACGTCTACTGGGTGAACGAGGGCGGCGCCGTGATGAAGGCGCCGATCGAGGGCGGCGATCCCGTCGTGATCGCGGACGGCCAGAGCAAGCCGCAGGACATCGCGGTGGACGCGACGCACGTCTACTGGACCAACGACGGAGGCACAGTGATGTCGGCGCCGCTCGAGGGCGGCAACCCCACCTTGCTCGCGGACGGGCAACGCAACCCGCGCAGGATCGCGGTGGACGGCGCCGGCGTGTACTGGACCAACGACGGAGGCACCGTGATGACGGCGCAGTTCGGCGGCGATGCGCCGATCACGCTCGCGACGGGGCAGGACCACCCGCTCGGCATCGCGGTGGACGCCACCAGCGTGTACTGGACGAACAGCGCCGGCGGCACCGTGATGAAGCTCCCGAAGTAGGTCCCCGCCGGCCGCCGCCCCGCGCGCCGCCCCGGGAAGCGCCGCTCCACCGCGCCCCCGCGCAGCGCTCTCGCTGCATTTTTACATTCCAGACGCATCGAGCCATCGGGCCCATATCGCGCCGCCGCGCGGGGATCTGCTTGACAGGCGCGGCTCCGCGCCGTATTTAACTTTCAGGTTAATTAACCAATCGGTTAAATACCCATGCCGACCGACCAGCTCAGCACCACGTTCGCAGCCCTGGCGGACCCGACGCGCCGGGCGATCCTGGCCCGCCTCGCATCGGGCGAGTGCTCGGTCACCGAGCTCGCGGCGCCGTTCGACATGAGCATGCCGGCTGTCTCGAAGCACCTCCGGGTGCTCGAGCGCGCGGGGCTCATCGAGCGGCGACGAGACGCGCAGTGGCGGCGGTGCCGGATCGAGGCGAGCCCGTTGAAGGAAGTCGTCGACTGGGCCGAGCACTACCGGCACCTCTGGGAGGGGCGGCTCGATCGGCTGGACAGGTACCTGCAAGAGCTCACAGCGAAGGAGGAGGAGAGTCATGATCGCAAGCAGCGCGGTGAATAAGGACAGCTTCCAGGTCTCGACCCCGTCGGAGCAGGAGGTCCGCATGACGCGCGTGTTCAACGCGCCGAGGCATCTCGTGTTCGACGCGATGACGAAGCCCGAGCACGTGAAGCGGTGGTGGGGCTGCCTGAGCGAGGGCTACTCGGTGCCCGTCTGCGAGATCGATCTCCGCCCGGGCGGCGCGTGGCGCTTCGTGAACCGCCACCCCGGGGGCGAGTTCGCCTTCTATGGCGAGTACCGGGAGATCTCGCCGCCGAGCCGGCTCGTGTTCACCGAGATCTTCGAGCAGTACCCTGACAGCGTCTCCGTGGTGACATCGGTCTTCACCGAGGAGGGCGGCAAGACACGGATGACTGTCACGGTGCGCTATCCGTCGCTGGAGGTGCGCGACATCGTCCTCTCGACCGGGATGGCCGAGGGCGCTGGCATCAGCTACGACCGCCTCGAGGACCTGCTCGCGGAGCTGCAGCGGTCGTGAGCCTCCTGGCCGCGTGAAGGGACCCGCCCAGCGCCGGGCGCCCCCGTTGCCCCGGGCTCCCGCCGGATGTAGAACCTTCGTGTGATCCCCGCCTTCGCCGACCCGAAGACCGATTTCACCATCCATCGAATCTCCGGGTCCGAGGCGCGCGGCGACTCCGGCCTGCGGAGGCGAACCGAGCCGCTCGATCGGATCGCGCTCAGCGCGCGCGATCGACGCATCGTCGCGCTCGCGCGCCGCAAGCTCGGCAGGGCGACCGTCGATTTCGGCGACGCCGTGCGCGCGCTCCGGGAGGCGGTCGAGGAGCTGATCCCCGCCGGGCGCATCTACGTGCTTGGGACAACCGAGCTCACCCCCGTCATCGGCTCGCTCGTGTCCGGCGTCGGCATCGCCGGCGGCGAGGAGGGCGTCGTGCTGGTGCGCCTGGAGCACGACGGGCGAAGGACGACGCTCGGGAGGCTCTCGCCGTGAGAGGGACGTTCGACTTCGATCCGGCAGAGCGCGAGTACGGCGCGGCGACCGCGGCGATCCGGCAGATCCTCGCCGAGTGGGCGGCGATCGACTGGTTCGTTCCGCCGCGCGAGCCTGCGGCAGAGGCGCGGGCGGCGCGGCTCCTGCGGGAGCACAACGCGCGCGCGCGGGCGCACCTGCCGGAGGTCTTTCCGGCCACCGTGGAGACGCGATCGTCCGGGGGCGGCTGGCGCGAGTTCACCGCGCTCCGCGATCGCGTGTGCAAACAGCCGTGGAACTGGAAGTTCTCGGCGCTGAAGCCGCTGTCATCGCACCACTCGAAGGCTCGCGGCTGGACGCTGAGCGATCAGGCAAAGCACTGCGTTGACCTCCAGAACGGCGGGGCGCCTCGCCCCGGGGATCTGTTCGTCCGCGTCGGCGACGTGGTGCTCTGGAACGGGCTCGATCCGGACCTCTATGACGAAGCGCGCTTGCCGCGCGACGGCGTGGAGCCCGCGCGCTGGTATCTCGGCTACGCCTGCATCGATGCGCTCGAGTGCATCGAGTGGCAGCTGGCCGAGGGCAACGATGACCTGGAGGGGAACCCGTTCCTCCCGCTCCTTCGCTGCTATGCCGCCGGGTTCTATCCGTTCAGCCTCGACCAGACCACGCTGATCCTGTTCGCCTTCGACCGGTGAGCTCGGGTTCGTGAGCCCCTACCTGGCCAGGGACGCGCTCGTCGCTCGCGCACAGGAGCCCTCCGCGCCCCCACGAGGCCGCCGCGCTCACGCCAGCCGCTTCATCCAGGCCACGACGAAGTCGCGGAACACAGCGACGTTCCGCGCCACGTGCCGCGCGCTGGGGTAGACGAGGTACAGGGTGCCCGCGCGCTCCGACCACTCGGGCAGGACGCGGACGAGGCGCCCGCTCGCCAGGTCGGGCGCGGCGAGGAGGCGCGGGAGCGGCCCGATGCCGCCGCCCGCGCGGAGCACCGAGCGGATGAGCTGGAAGTTGTCCGTGGCGATGCGCCCTGTCGCCATCGCGTTGCACACGGCGTCCGCGTCGAGCGGCCACTGGCCGCGCCGGGCCCCCGGAACGAACGCCACCCGCTCGTGATCGGCCAGCTCGTCCATCGCGCGGGGGAGGCCGCGGCGCGCGAGGTACGAGGGGGCGGCGAAGAGCTGCACCTCGGAGTCGAGCAGCTTGCGCGCGACAAGCGAGGAGTCCGGGAGCTCGCGCATCGCCCGCAGCGCCACGTCGAAGCCCTCGCGCACCAGATCCACCTGCCGAGAGGACAGGTCCACCTCGACGGAGAGCAGCGGATGACGCGCGCTGAGCTCGACGAGCATCTCGCCCAGGAACGACCCCCCGCTGTCGGGCGGCGCGCTGAGCCGGATCAGGCCCTGCGGCTGGCCCTGGTAGGCGTCGAGCGCCCGCGCTGCGTCGCAAAGGCCGGCGATGTGCGGCGCCACGTCGCCGAAGAAGCGGCGGCCCGCGTCCGTCAGCGCCACGGCGCGCGGCGACCGCTGGAGCAGCCGCACCTTGAGGTGCTCCTCCAGGCGCGTCACCGCGCGGCTCACCGTCGACTTCGGGACCCCGAGCTGCGCGGCCGCGGCCGTGAACGAGCCCAGCTCCGCCACCCGGGCGAACGCGGCGATCTCGTCGAGCTGGGGCGCCCGGGGCGGCTGGGGTCGGGCTGTCGGGCGGGGGGAAGGCATGCGGGGACCTCGCGAGGGTGAAAGCGCGCCTCCTGCCAGGCTGCGGCGGCCGGGGGCTCCGGTCGGCTCGCGCTGGCCAGATCGCGCTAGCCAGGTTGCACTGGCGCAACACTGAGTTGATTTGTTGCACAATAGCACCATGCGTTGCGAGCGACCACATCTGGGGGGCGGGCGCTCCCGATCGGGAGCGCCCGCCCCCCAGATGTGGTCGCTCGCAACGCATGGNTCACCCAGCGAGGCTCGTGTCATGAACAACATCAAACGTTTCGCTCCCGCCGCCGCCCGCACGCTCCAGGGGCTCGTGTTCTTCGTCTTCGGGCTCAACGGCTTCCTGCAGTTCCTGCCGCAGCCGCCGCTGCCGGAGGCCGCCGCCGGCTTCGCCGGCGCGCTGGCGGCGAGCGGGTACCTGTTCCCGCTGCTCAAGGGGACCGAGGTCGTCGCGGGCGCCCTCCTGCTCTCGAACCGCTACGTCCCGCTCGCGCTGGCGCTCCTCGCGCCCATCGTCGTGAACATCGTCGCGTTCCACACCTTCCTCACGCCGCCGAGCCCTGTCGCGTGGCTCGTCCTCGCCCTCGAGATCTACCTCGCCTACGCGTACCGCGCGGCGTTCCGCCCGATGCTCGCCGCGCGCGTCGACGCCGGCGCCGCGGAGCGCTCCGGCGCGGAGCGCGGCAAGCTCAGGGAGGCCGAGAGCGCCGCGTGAACAGGACAGCGGGCGACGGCGGGCGGGAAGGCGTCGCGCTGCGAGCACGCCCTCGTACGGCCCGGGCTCGCCGGTCAGCACAAGGCTCCATCGACGGCTCGCTCCGCATCTCCTGAGCTCGCCTTCCGCGTCTCCTGAGCTCGCCTGTCGACGCGGCCCGCGCGCGGCCCGCCTTGCGCGGCCGCCATGGACTGGCAAGAACATGCGCCGATGTCGCGCGAGGCGCTGCTCCCGGCGCGGAAGAGGCCTTCCGATGAAGAGCGGCTCTCGATGCTCCGCAGCCTCGTGCGCGCGGGCGCCGAGAACCGGCCCGGCGTCTACCGCATGTTCGGCGAGGACGGCTCGGTCCTCTACGTCGGCAAGTCGAAGCGGGTGCGCACGCGGCTGCTCGGCTATTTCCGCTGCGAGCCCGAGGAGAAGGGCGCGCGCATCCTGCGGGCGACGAGCCATGTCGCGTGGGAGTACTGTCCGAGCGAGTTCGCGGCGCTCCTCGCCGAGCTCAGGCTCATCCGGCGCATGCGGCCGCGCTTCAACGTGGCCATGAAGCGCGATCTCGAGCGCTACGCCTTCATCAAGGTCACGCGCGGGCCGGCGCCGAAGCTCCATGTCGTGCGCGGCCCCGCGCGCGACCCAGGCGCGCTCTACTATGGTCCGTTCACGGGCGCGGGCCGCGTCCGCGAGGCCGTGCGCGCGCTCTCCAACGCGCTCGGGCTGCGCGACTGCGCCGAGGACGTGCCGATGCGCTTCGACGACCAGCGGTCGCTCTTCTCGCTGGAGCTCCGCGCGCCCGGCTGCATCCGCTACGAGATCAAGCGCTGCCTCGGCCCCTGCGTCGCGGGCTGCTCGTCGCAAGCGTACGCCGACCGCGTCGCGCTCGCCCGCGCCTTCCTCGAGGGCCACAGCGAGGGGCCGATCGGCCGCTTCCGCGACGAGATGGAGGCGTGCCGCGAGCGCGCCGAGTTCGAGCGCGCCGCGGCGCTGCGCGACCGGATCCAGCGCCTCACCGCCCTGCGCGGGGAGCTCCAGCGGCTCCGCTTCGCGCTCGGGTCGCTCTCGTTCCTCTACACCGTCCCCGGCCACGGGGGCGACGACCGCGTCTACCTCGTCCGCCGCGGCAGCGTCCGCGCCGAGGTCCCCGCGCCGCGCGCGGACGACGATCACCGCGCGCTCGCCCGGCTCGCGGCCGACGTCTTCGGCCCCGTCGAGCCCGCGACAGCGCCGGTGCCGCTCGGCGAGGTCGACGAGGTGCTGCTGCTGTCGTCGTGGTTCCAGCGCTACCCGGGCGAGCTCGCGCGCACGCAGCCGCCCCCCGGCGCCAGGGCGTGACCGCCGGG
>NZ_JEMA01000656.1 GCF_001589285.1 Sorangium cellulosum
GCTGCAGCGCGGACGATCGATCCGCTGGGTGTATAGCAAGAAGCGGTCCATCTTGCGCGTGAAGCGGCGGCGACCGCTCCCGACAGGTGGATTCAGCCGAAATCGTCATCACGCTCCGAGAGCAACGCGGATCCGGCCAGGCGCGCGCTTCACGACACCGAGACACATTGTCCCGTTGCGCAGGGCCGAGACGGGCTCGCCGGTGCCTGCTTCCGCAGCGGCCAACCGAGAAGCGCGGCGATCACGCCGGATCGACGGGAGCTGACAGAATGTACCAGCGCAGCGATCTGCCACGCTGCCACCTCACGACCGCATCGACGGAAAAACGATCACCAGGCGCGTCGCACCAGGTCAGCCGCGGCGCCCCTCCTGCGGGCGCCCGCGGCTCCGGAACGCGCTCCGGTAGGCCTGCGGGCTTGTGCCAGCCACGCGGTGGAAGTGCTGGCGGAACGCGGCCACCGAGCCGAAGCCGGCGTCGCACGCGACCCGCTCCACCGATCGCGCCGTCGTCTCCAGCAGGAGCTGCGCTCTGCGCACGCGGGCGCGCAGCAGCCACTGCAGCGGCGTTGTCCCCGTCTGCTCCTTGAAGTGCCGGTTCAGCGAGCGGACGCTCATCGCCGCCCGCCGGGCGATGTCGCGGAGCGCGATCTCCTTGCGCAGGTTCTCCTCGATCCAGTCGAGGACGCGGCTCAGCGAGCTGCCGTCGGCGGTGGGCGGCGCGTGCACGATGAACTGCGCCTGACCGCCGTCGCGCTCGAGCGGCATCACCGCGAGGCGCGCCGCCTCCGCCGCGACGGCCGCCCCGTGGTCGAGCCGGACCATGTGCAGGCACAGGTCGAGCCCGGCCGCCGCGCCGGCGGACGTCAGCAGCTGCCCGCAATCCACGTAAAGGACGCTCGGATCGACCTCGACGCGCGGAAACCGCCGCGCGAGCTCCCCGGCGGCGAGCCAGTGCGTCGTCGCCCTCCGCCCGTCCAGGAGCCCGGTCGCGGCGAGCAGGAACGCGCCGGAGCAGATCGAGGCGACGCGGGCCCCGGCGCCGGCCGCCCTCCGCACGGCGCGGAGCAGCCGCTCGGGCACGGGGCGATCGACGTCGGCGATCCCCGGGAGGATCACCGTGTCAGCCCTGCGGAGCTCCTCGAGCCCGTGACGGACCCGCATGCGAAAGGCCCCAGCGTCGACCTCCTTCGCAGCGGCGCACACGCGGACCTCGTAGCCAGGGCGTCCGCTCGGGAGCCGCACGCGCCCGAACACCTCGCTCGGGATCGACAGGTCGAAGGCCACGACGTCGTCGAAGGCGACGATGGCGACGCGGTGCATGGCCAGATTATGCACGCAGGCCACGATCGCGCCAGGCCGGCTCACGCGACGGCCGGCGGGCATTTCGGCTCCACGACGCCGTTCGCGCCGGCTGGCCAGAACCTGGCGATCTATGGCGTTTCAGCCGCTCGCGCGGCCGCGGCGCGCGTGCGATGACATCGTTCGTTGTCATGCGGGAACGCGGGGCTCCGGTGAAAGGCCCCCGGGGTGCGAGGTGATGTTGTATCAGCTGGTCCTGACGTTGAAGTTCCTCGGCGCGATGGGGTACGCCGGCGGGCTCGTCGCGAGCTTCGTCGCGGCGGATCCGCGCGAGCGCAAGCGCGCCGTGCACAGCATCGCCTCTCCGAGCCTGCTCGCGACGTGGTGCGCCGGATACGCCCTGGCCGCGCTCGGTGGTTTTCGGATGTCCGAGCTGTGGGTCGTCGGCGGGCTCGCGCTCTCCGTCGGCTCCAACGTCATCCTCGTCTACTGCGTCTCGCGCGACAAGCGGGGCCATGGAGCGTTCTCGTGCGCTGCGCTTCCGCTCGCCGGCGTCGTCGCGCTCATGGTCCTCAAGCCGACCTGGGCGCAGGTGTTCCAGTGAGCTCGCTCCATTCCTTGCGTCTGGCGAGCCTCGTCGAAGGAACATCCCTGCTGCTCCTCCTGCTGATCGCCATGCCGCTGAAGTACGGTCTCGGCCTGACGATCGCGGTGCGCGTCGCCGGAACCGTTCACGGTCTGCTCTTTCTCGTGCTGCTCTCGGTCGCGTCTCGGGCGTATTTCGAACGAGCGGCCTCGACGAGGAGCCTGCTCCGCGTTCTCGGCCTCTCGCTCGTCCCGCTCGGCTTCCTCGCCGCCGAGCGGCTGCTGCGACGCGACGCTGACCGAGACCCCCCGACTACCGGCTAATCGCGGCAAGACAGCGATTCACGACAACATGGATGCAGCGACGCGCCCTCGGCTTGGCGGGGGCGGGCAGGCTCGGCTAGAGTCGCGGCATGCACCTCTCCGACGCCTCGATCGGCGCGACTCACGTGCTCCTCTGGGGCGACCGCGCCGCTGTCGAGATCCGCTGTCCAGGTCCCGGCGTGCTGCGCGTCCGCCACGCCCCCTCGTCCGCCGTGACGGGCTTCACGCACCCCGAGCCGGCGCCCAAGCGCTCCTTCGCCGTGGTGGCCGAGGGCGCGCTGCCGCTCTCGGCGCGCCGCGAGGGGGACACGCTCCACGTGAGCGCCGAGGGCGCCTCTCTCGAGGTCTCGCTCGCCTCGGGCACATGGACCTTCCGCGACGGACAGGGCGGCGTCCTCGCGCGCTGCGAGGGCGTCTCCGGCGAGGTGAAGCCCGCCTTCCCCGTCGACGAATACCGCGCCCGGATCTCGCTCGGGGCGCCGGAGGGCGAGGCGTACCTCGGCTTCGGCGAGAAGGTCGGCCCGCTCGACAAGCGCGGCCTGCGCTTCACGTTCTGGAACACCGACGCTTACCCGCCGCACGTGGAGTCCGACCCGCTCTACGTCTCGATTCCCTTCTTCGTGGCGCTGCGCGGCGGGGTCGCGTGGGGCTTCTTCCTCGACGAGCCGTGGCGCTCGGAGGTCGATATCGCCCTCAGCGACCCGGACCGCGTCACCTGGGAGTCGCGGGGGCCCGAGCTCGACGTCTACCTGATGACCGGCCCGCACCCGGCCGACGTCCTGCGGCGCTACGCCGCGCTCACCGGCCATCCCGCGATGCCGCCGCTCTGGAGCCTCGGCGCGCACCAGTCGCGCTGGGGCTACGAGACGGCGGACGACGTGCGCGGCGTTGTCCGCGGCTATCGAGCGCGCGGGCTCCCGCTCGACGTCGTCCACCTCGACATCGACTACATGGACGCTTACCGCGTGTGGACCTGGGACCGCACGCGCTTCCCGGATCCGGCGGGGCTCGCGCGCGAGCTGGCGGCCGAGGGCGTCAAGCTGGTGACGATCGTCGACCCCGCGATCAAGGCCGATGAGGGCTACGCCGTCTTCGAGGAGGCGCGCGCGAAGGACTACCTCGTCCGGCTCTCCCGCGGCGGCACGCTCGTGGGCGAGGTGTGGCCCGACCCGGCGGTCTTCCCGGATCTGACGCGCGAGGAGGTGCAGCGCTGGTGGGGCGATCTGCAGAAGCTGTTCGTCGACGCGGGCGTCGCCGGCATCTGGAACGACATGAACGAGCCGGCGTGCTTCTCCGTCCAGCCCGACAGGGGCCTGCCCGCGCCGAACGGCGGGCGCAGCTCGGGTCTCGGCACCATCGAGGGCAGCACGCTGCCCTACGACGCGCGCCACGGCGCCCGGCGCCACCTCGAGGTCCACAACGTCTACGGGCTCGGCATGTCGCGGGCCGCCTACGATGGCCTCGCGCGCCACGCGCCCGAGCGGCGCCCGTTCGTGCTCACGCGCGCCGCCTTCGCCGGCATCCAGCGCTACGCCGCCGTGTGGACCGGCGATTTTGCCAGCAACTTCACGCACCTGGAGGCATCGATCCCGATGCTTGTCGGCCTCGGCCTCTCGGGCGTCCCGTTCGTCGGCGCGGACATCCCCGGCTTCGCCGGCCGCGCCAACGGCGAGCTGCTCGTGCGCTGGATGCAGGCCGGGCTGTTCTACCCGCTGATGCGCAACCACGCGGGCCGGGGCAGGCCGGCGCAGGAGCCGTGGCGCTTCGGCGAGCCGTTCCTCGACCTCGCGCGCGCGGTGCTGGAGCGGCGCTACAGGCTCCTGCCGACGCTCTACACGCTGATGCACGAGGCGGCGGAGACGGGCCTCCCGGTCCTGCGGCCGCTGTCCTTCGCGGCGCCGGCCGACGCCGAGGCGCTCCACGCCTACGACCAGTTCCTCTTCGGCGACGACCTGCTCGTCGCGCCGGTGGTGCGGCCGGGGCAATCGAAGCGGCTCGCGTACCTGCCGGCCGGCGCGTGGCTCGACCTCGCGAACCTCGATCGCGCCGGCAACGTCGAGGAGGGCGGGCGCCACGTGATCGCCGACGCGCCGCTCGAGGTCGTCCCCGTGTGGCTGCGCGCCGGGGGCGCGGTGGCGCTCACGGCGCCGCGGATGCACACGACGAGCGCGCGCTGGGAGGAGATCACCTGGCACGTGCACGCGGCGGAGGCGGTGCGCGGCCGCCTCTACGAGGACGAGGGCGACGGCCACGGCGCGTCGCGCCTCACGCGGATCTCGGGCGGCCTCGACGGCTGCACGTTCGCGCTCGAGCGCAGCGTGGAGGGCGAGCTGCCGCTCGCGCGCGAGGTGGAGACCCTCCGCGTCCACGGCGTGCCCGCGCCGCGCTCCGTGACAGGGGCGCGCTCGCACCGCGTGGTGGAGGGCGTCGTCGAGATCGAGGTCGCGGCCGACTGGCAGCGGATCGAGCTGCGCGCGCCCTGACGGCCGGGGCCGCGCGCCGCGGCGCGGTCAGCCGTGCTTCATCACCCAGTCGAGCGCGAGGCGCACGCGCGAGGAGAGCTGCCGCCGCGACGGGTACACAGCGAAGAGCTCGCGGGGCTCGACCGTGCGCCCCGTCACGGTGAGCTCGACGAGCGCCTCGCCTTGCTGCTCGATGACCTCGCGGGGCGCGCAGACAACGCCGAGCCCCTGCGCCGCCGCGGCGATGGCCACCCGCGGATCGTTGACGCAGCACTGCGCGCGCGGCCGGACCTGCTCGACGGAGCCGTCCCGCCGCCGCAGGCGCCAGGCGCCGCCCGGGTGGCTCAGGACGGCGGGCACCGACCCGAGCGACGCGCGGGCGAGCCGGGTGCGGCCGTTCAGGGCCTCGCGCACGAGGCGCGGCGACGCGGCCAGCGCGTACGGGAGCGACCACAGGCGCCGCGCCACGAGCTCGGCGTCGTGAACAGGCCCTGCGCGAAAGGCGAGATCGATGCCCTCGTCGACGAGGGAGACGACAGCGTTGGTGAGCGTGAGCTCCACGGTCAGGCGCGGGTGCCGGGCGGCGAACGAGAACAGCGCCGGCGCGATGCGCTGTGCGCCCGTCATGACGGGCGCCGTCACCCGGAGCCTGCCCGCGGGCTCGTCCTCGCGGTCCGCGGCCCTGTCGAGCACCGACCCGAGCTCGTCGAGCAGCGGCCCGGCGCGCTCGAGCAGCCGCGCGCCCTCGCCGGTGAGGCCGACGCGGCGCGAGGTGCGCTGGAGCAGCCGCACGCCCAGCGCCTCCTCCAGCTGCGCCACCCGGCGGCTCACCGTGCTGGTGGGCACCCCGGTGCGCCGCGCCGCCTCCACGAAGCTCAGGTGGTGAGCGACAGCCGCGAAGAGCCGCACGTCCTCGAGGGAGATCATCCCGTCCATGGGATGAAGCATGCCACAGCGTCCCATGGTTCGGAGGAGACGGCGACGCTACGCCTCGGTCATGAACCTTGAACAACAGCACATCATCATCCTCGGGGGCTCGTCGGGGATCGGCCTCGGCGTGGCCAGGGCCTGCCTTGCGCGCGGCGCCTCGCTGACCCTGGTGAGCCGCTCCCCCGAGAAGCTCGCCGCCGCCGCGGCCGAGCTCGGGGAGGCGCGCCGCGTGCGCACCTTCGCCGCCGACGTGACGCAGGAGGCGGAGGTGCGCCGTCTCTTCGACGAGCGTCCGCCCGCGCGTCACGTCGTCGTGACGGCGGTGCAGGGGCATTATCAGCCCATCCGCGAGATGGATATCGCCGCGGCGCGCCGCACGATCGACTCGAAGCTCGTGGCGGCGCTCCACGTCGCCAAGCACGCGCGGATCGAGCCGGAGGGCTCGATCGTCTTCACGACGGGGATCGCCGCGGTGCGGCCGGGGCCGGGCGGGTCGGTCATCGCCGCGGTGAACGGGGCGCTCATGTCGCTCGTGCGCGCCCTGGCCATCGAGCTCGCGCCGGTGCGCGTGAACGCGCTGTCGCCCGGCTGGGTCGACACGCCGGTCTGGGACTCCATCGCGGGCGCCGCCAGGGAGCAGCGCTTCGCGCAGCACGCGCGCCGCCTCCCTGTCGGCCGCGTCGGCGCGCCCGCGGACATCGCCGACGCCGCGCTCTTCCTGATGGGCAACGGGTTCACCACCGGCGAGGTGCTGCACGTCGACGGGGGACACCGGCTCATCTGAGCCCGGCTGCCCGCATCGAGAACACGATAGCGCCACGGGGGCTGTGGAGCGCAGCGCCTGCACGAGGACGACGCGTCGCATGACGCACCTCGGTCGAGGCAACGCTGATTCCGGCGCGATGCAGCCGGGCTGAATTAAGCGATCTCCACGAGATCGAGCGGACTGCGCCGCGAGATCTCGCGTAGAATTCCAGGGGTGACGTTGACAGGCTCCACGAGGTGTGGTTGTCCTACTTTATCCCAGGAGTGCTCTATGTCCCCTCGTTCTCTCTTTCTTGTGACCTTCGCCATCGCTGCCCTGGCCTGTTCTTCGGGGTCGAACGATAACAATGGCAACTCGACCGCCGGCTCCGGCGGCGGGACGACAACGGGCGGCAGCAGCGGGACGCCCTCGCCGGTGAGCAGCAGCTCGAGCGGCGACGACATCGGGAGCATCTCGGGGGGCAACGTGGTCGTCGGGGCCGGCGGCGCCGGCGGAGGGAGCGAGTGCAAGAGCACGCTCGATGTCCTCTACCGCGACTTCAACGACTCGCACCCCGACTTCGAGATGGACTTCCGGGGCGACGTGGTTCGCCGCAAGCTCGTCGAGCCGGCGCTCGACGCCGAGAGCAAGCCGGTGTTCCTCGACTCGATTGGCTGCCAGGCAGACCTGCAGACCCCGCTCGACTGCGGGGGCGGGAACCCGAACCAGGTCGTCATCACGAGCAAGGCGTCGTTCGACCAGTGGTACCGCGACGTCCCCGGCGTGAACATGACCTTCCCCAAGCAGATCGAGCTCGAGGAGACGCCGGCCGGCTCGGGTCGGTACGTCTTCGACAGCACGGATTTCTTCCCGCTCGCGCCGGAGGAGGGGTTCGGGATCAACCCCCCCAACGGCAAGAACCAGAACTTCCTCTTCACCACCGAGATCCACCTCAAGTTCGGCTACGTCGCGGGCCAAGAGTTCAGCTTCCGGGGCGACGACGACATGTGGATCTTCATCAATGGCAAGCTCGCCCTCGACCTCGGCAGCATGCACGGGCCCGAGTCCGGCGTCATCGACTTCGATGCACAGGCCAACTACCTGGGCATCTCTCCGGGCAACACGTACTCGATGGATATCTTCCACGCGGAGCGCCACACCGACGGGTCGAACTTCCACATCGAGACCAACATCTCGTGCTTCGTGCCCGTCGAGGTCCCGCGCTGAGGCCCGGCGGCCCGCGCTGCCCGCGCTCAGCCCTCCGGACAGGGGGGCTTCGGATCCGGGCATGACTGGCCCTCGACCCAGGGCCGCGTCTGCTCGCAGCCGCTCACGTCCTCGAAGGTGTTTCCGGTGACGAAATCGGGGCCCGCGGTGCCGTTCCAGCCGCGGGTGACGCCGTGGCCGGCGACGTGGCGGATCGTCGATCCCTGGAGGAACGCGCTGCTCGGCGGCTGGCTGAAGATGACGGCGCCGTTGAACGTCGAGAGATCGTTGCACGAGAGCAGGATGCAGCCGCAATCGTAGCCGGCGTACTCGATGATGACGTTCTCGAGGACGTTCTCTTCGCGCGGGATGCCGCCGTACCAGAGCCCGCCCCAGTCGCCGGGGGCCGGGCTCTCCGCGGCCGAGGTGAAGACGATGGGCCGCTCCGGCGTGCCCAGGGCGCGGAGGGCGCCGCTCGCCGCGAACTCGCCGGTGAAGTGCTCGATCTGAAAGAAGTTGCCGGGCTCGAAGCGGATGGTGACGCCGGGCTCGATGGTGAGCGTCGTCAAGGGCGCGCCCTCGCCGCCGGCGCCGATGTTGAACCGGGCGTCGCGCCAGTCCCCGAAATGGTAGGGCACGCCGTGGTCGCGCAGGGTCGTGTCCTGTTGCAGCCCGGAGGCCTGATTGGCGCCCTCGTCCTGGATCAGGATCTCGTCTTTCCGGTTGCCCGTGTACACGCCGACCGGGATCGAGTCGAGCGCCTGCTCGCCGAGCTCCAGCGGATACGGGTGCTCGTCGCTGCCGCTCTCGGTGATCACGAGGTCCGTCGAGCCCTCGGCGAACGACGACGCCCGCAGCAGGAGGACGCCGGCGCCGAGCGACCCGCGCACCGTCACGTGATCGACGAGCAGCGCCGGCGCCGCCGGGGTCACGGAGCCGCCGTAGGCGGAGAGCGTCGCGTTCGCGTGGAAGCGATCGCCGCCGCCGCCCTCGAGAGCCACGTGCCGGAGGGTCGCCTTGCCCGGCCAGGCGACGTGCACGTCGTTCCAGCGGGCGCCCTCGCTGCCGCGGAACGCGATGGGCCGCGCCTCCGTGCCCTCGGCCCGCAGCTCGGCGCCCTCGTCCATCACGGAGATGCCCGTGTCCTCCTCGAGCAGCACCTCGGCGCAGGGCTCGATCGTGAGCGTCACGCCCGCCCGGAGGCGGACAGGGAAACCCACGATGTGCGGGCTGCCCTCCGCTGTCCAGGTCTCGCTCTCGTCGAGATCGCCCTCGTGGAGGGTCGGGCCGCCGGACGGCGCACCGCACTGCGGCTCGGCCGCGCCGCCCGCGCCGCCCGAGCCGCCGGCCGGAGGAGGCTCGCCGGGGTCGCACGCGGCGAGGAACATCACGCCTGTCGCGGTGATCGTGACTACAACGTTGCGCAGAGCCATATCTCGTGTCCTTTGTGAGCGCCTGTGCGCGGGCGCGCGCACGCGCAAAGAGGCAGAGACTAGCCGATTCGCACCCCGATCGCAGAGCGTTTGCGCGCGGGAGACGGGCCCCCGCGGCGACACCCCCGCTGTGAGCCAGGCAGTCGGCCGCGTCCTCGGCACCAACGACGATGCGGCGCGCGACGATGACAGACGTTGTGCGATATGCGCCGCAGCGTCGACGCTCAGGCAGCATGGCCCAGCGTGCCCGCGCGCCCCGGGGTCGTCGCGGCGTCAGGGCGCAGCGCGGTCACGGGATGAGCCTCGCGATGAGCATCGACTGCTCCATCGGGGGGCTCGAGAGCGGCCCGTCGCCAAGATCGATCGTGCCCTGGAAGGTCCCCGCGACGACCAGGGATCCGGCCGGGTCGACGGCGACGCGGGACATGCCTCCGAACTCCGAAGGCTCGAACGCGACGCCGCACAGCCCGTTGCCTCGCGGGTCGAGGCCGGCGACGAAGAGCCCCACCTGGCTCGCGGTCAGCGGGCCACAGCCGAAATCCGCGTCCGACGAGGTCGACCGCGCCATTGAAATAGCCCGTCACGAGGATGTTGCCTTGCGCGTCGACGGCGAGGCCCTGCGGCTCGGCGTGGTCGAAGTGACGGGCGAAATCGAGCGCGAGGCAGCCCGGCGCGCACGCGCGAGCGCCGCCGGCCCCGACGCCGCTGCTGTCGCCGGCCCCGGCGCCGCCGCTGTCGACGGCGTTCCAGGACGCGATGTCCAGGCTGCTCCTCGCGCCGCAGCCGGACGTGACCAGCGCGGCCACCAGAGAAACACACCCCAGGTGAGACCCTCTTCTGTTCATCCGTGTCTCCCGGCGCCGCACGGTACCATCGCTGAAGACGGCGCAGGGGGAGGGCAGGGGGCAGAAACGAGCTCTCGGCGCGCCTCGCGCTGCGCGCGAGGAGGCCACCGCGGCCCGGTGTCTCCGCCGGGCCGCGGGCCGCCGCGGCTCAACCTGTCACGTTGTCCCAGGCGACGGCTGTCGGCCCGAGGAGCGACCGGCCGCCGGTCGCGATGACCTGCTTGTACCAGGCGAACGAGTCCTTCGGGATGCGGCGCTGGGTCTGGTAGTCGACGTAGACAAGCCCGAAGCGCTCCTTGTAGCCCTCGGCCCACTCGAAGTTGTCGAGCAGCGACCAGGCCCAGTACCCCATCACCGGGACTCCCTCCTTCACCGCCCGCGCCAGGCCGAGCAGGTACCTGTGCATGAGGTCGATGCGCTGCGGGTCGTGCACCTTGCCGTCGAGGAAGACCTGATCTCGCGTGGAGGTGCCGTGCTCGGTGATCCCGATGGGCAGCTTGTAGCGCTCCCAGAAGAACCTCGAGCCCCAGTACAGCGTGCTGGGCACCACCTGCAGCCAGTCGAGCGTCGCGCGCGGGTAGCCGGGCGGGGAGGTGACGCGCTCGGGCTTGCCGTCCTTGCCCCGCCGCCACGTGCCCGACGTGTACATGTTGAGGCCGAGGTAGTCGAGCGGCCGCTTGATCTCGTCGAAGTCGCTGGCGGGGAAGTTGGGGACGTCGTTGCCGAAGAGCTGGAGGCCGCTCTCCGGATACCGCCCCTCGAGCACCGGGGCGATCCACCAGGCGTTGTTCCACGGGTGCCGCTCGTACACCGAGAAGATGGCCTCGCGCGCGGCCTCGATGTCGCCCGGGTCCTCCGTCGCCGGGCGCTGGACCTGGGTCGCGAGCACGTACCCGACCTTCGCCCCCCTGGCCGCGGCGCGCAGGGCGTCCACCTGCTTGCCGTGGGCGCGCATCTGGTTGTGGGCGGCGGTCAGGTACTCCCGGTACGGGAGCTTGAGCCCGGGCGCGAAGTGCCCGTCGAGGAGCGCGTTGCCGATGAAGGCCTGCGGCTCGTTCTGCGTCACCCACCAGGGCACGCGATCGCCGAGCCGCTCGGCGACGAGGGTCGTGTAGTCGGCGAACCACTCGGCGACGTCGCGCTGGAGGAAGCCGCCGCGATCCTGGAGCGCCTGAGGGAAGTCCCAGTGGAACAGCGTGCACATCGGCACGATGCCGTGGCGGAGCAGCTCGTCGACCAGGCGATCGTAGAAGTCGAGCCCCTTCGCGTTGACCTTGCCCGTGCCCTCCGGGAGGACCCGCGTCCACGAGACGCTGAAGCGGTAGCTCTTGACCCCGAGCTCCGCGAGCAGCGCGATGTCGTCCTTGTAACGGTGGTAGTGGTCGCAGGCGACGTTCCCAGTGTGGCCCTCGAATACCTTCCCGGGGGTGTTCGAGAAGACATCCCACACCGACGGGCCCCGGCCGTCCTCGGTGGCGGCGCCCTCGATCTGGTAGGCCGCGGTGGCGGTGCCCCACAGGAAGTCCGCGGGAAACGGCGCGGCCGTGGTGCCCGCCGGGCCGGCGCCGGCCGAGGCGGCCGGCGGAGGCGCGGAGGCGGCTGAGGCTGCCGCGCCGGGCGGCGCCGCCGCGGCGGACAGGGCGGGCGAGGCTCCAGAGGCGTTGTGCTGGGTGGGCGACTCGGAAGGATTGGGAGCGGACATGAGCGCATCATCCACGGCGCCCGGTGGACAGCAATGGGGTCGATGCGCGGCGATGCGTGCGCCGCTCGCTTGACGGCCCGCGTCGGCTCGACAACATGGGCGGCATGCTCGCGATCCGTCCGAAATCCGCCGGTGGTCCCGAGGTGATGACGCTCGAGGAGCACCCGACGCCCGCGCCGGGCCCCGGTGAAGCCGTGGTCCGCGTCGAGGCCGCGGGGGTGAACTTCATCGACATCTACCACCGGAGCGGCCAGTACAAGATGGATCCGCCCATCCCGCTCGGGCTCGAGGGCGCGGGGCGCGTCGAGGCCGTGGGGCCCGGCGTCACCGAGGTGAGGGAAGGGGACGAGGTCGCGTGGACCGGCGGCCCCGGCTCGTACGCCACGCACGTCCGCGTCCCTGTCGCCAAGCTCGTCCCCGTGCCCGCGGGCGTCGGCGCGAAGCAGGCCGCGGCCGCGATGCTCCAGGGCATCACCGCGCAGTACCTCGCGCGCTCCACGTTCCCGCTCGGGCCGGGCCACACGTGCCTCGTGCACGCGGCCGCGGGCGGGGTCGGGCTGCTCCTCTGCCAGATGGCGAAGCGGCTCGGCGCGCGCGTGATCGGCACCACCTCGACCGAGGAGAAGGCGCGGCTCGCGCGCGGGGCCGGCGCCGACGAGGTGATCCTGTACACGCAGGCCGACTTCGAGGCCGAGGCGCGCCGGCTCACGGGCGGCGCCGGCGTCGACGTCGTCTACGACGGCGTCGGGCGCGACACGTTCGCGAAGAGCCTTGGCGCGCTGCGCCCGCGCGGCATGCTGGTGCTCTTCGGCCAGTCGAGCGGTCCGGTGTCCTCGTTCGACCCGCAGATCCTGAACCAGAAGGGCTCGCTCTACCTCACGCGCCCGAGCCTCGGGCACTACACAGCGACGCGCGAGGAGCTGCTCGATCGCGCCGCCGACGTGCTCGGCGCGATCGCCCGCGGCGAGCTCACGATCGCGATCGGCGCGACGTACCCGCTCGCCGAGGCCGCCGAGGCGCACCGCGCGCTCGCCGGGCGGGCGACGACGGGGAAGGTGCTGCTCATCCCGTAGCGCGGGGGGCGGACGGGCAGGGGGCGAGCCGCCGGGGCGTCGAGAAGCGAAGAACTCTCAACGCAAAGACGCAGGGGCGCAAAGACGCCATCACGAAGTAAGAAGTGTGGATTGTCACGCCGCCAGGAGATCAGATTCCGGGTGTCTCCTGACGTCAGCGGCGCCGCCTCGATCCCATCGTTGACCGCGCCGCCTCCGCGCCGCTAGGCTGCCGGCGCGGAGGTACACACACAATGGCCGAACGTCCCACGCTTGCTCCCGAGAAGATGTCCGAGGCGGTGAAGTCTCAGATCGCCGGCTTCCATCGCGCGGTCGTCGACGAGGCCGCGGCCGCGGTGAGCCGCGACCCGGTGGTGGTCGTCGGGATGGCCCAGAATCCGTTCGTGAAGAAGGCGCGGCGGCTGCTCGATCAAGAGGGCGTCAAGTACACCTACCTGGAGTACGGGAGTTACCTCTCGAAGTGGAAGGAGCGGCTCGCTCTCAAGCTGTGGGCCGGCTTCCCGACGTTCCCCATGGTGTTCGTCGACGGCGTCCTCGAAGGTGGCTACGCCGATCTGGTCAAGCTCCGCGATCAGGGCAAGCTCAAGCGGCAGCCGTGAACAGGCGCGGATGAAGGACGGCATCACGGAGGTCACCTCGTGACATCGCTCGGGATCCACGGAAGACGGCGGGATGAAGCGGGGAGCGGCGCGGCTCGACGGCCAGGGGGCTGCGCGCCGTGAGCACCTACGCGATCAAGCGGCTGCTCTCCATCATCCCCACGCTCTTCCTCGTCGCCACCCTGGTCTTCATCCTGGTGCGCATCGTGCCGGGCGGGCCGTTCGATCAGGAGCGGGCCGTGCCCGTCGAGGTCCAGCGGCAGCTCGACGCCAAGTACCACCTGAACGACCCGGTGCTGAAGCAGTATGGCGACTGGCTCCTTGCGCTCGTCACCAAAGGCGACCTGGGACCGACGTTCAAATACCCGAACCGCACCGTCAACGAGATCATCGCGCTCAGCCTGCCGGTGTCCATGCAGCTCGGGTTCTGGGCGATGCTGTTCGCCCTCGCGGTGGGCATCCCGCTCGGCATCATCGGGGCGATCCGCCAGAACACATGGAAGGACACCGCGGCCATGGCGGTGGCCATGGTCGGCCTCAGCGTGCCGCGGTACGTGCTCGCGCCGCTGCTGATCCTCGTCTTCTCGCTCAAGCTGTACTGGTTCCCGGTGGCCCGGTGGGAGACGTGGCGGCACATGGTGCTCCCGATCATCTGCGCCGGGCTCCCCGTCGCCGCCTACATCGCCCGGCTCACGCGCGGCGGGATGCTCGAGGTGATCCGCTCGGACTTCATCCGCACCGCGCGCGCCAAGGGGCTCTCGGAGCGCAAGGTCGTCCTGAAGCACGCGCTCCGGGGCGGGCTGCTCCCGGTCATGAGCTTCCTCGGCCCCGGCTTCAGCGGCCTGCTCGTCGGCTCCCTCGTCGTCGAGAAGATCTTCAACATCCCCGGCATGGGCCGCTACTTCGTCGAGGCGGCCACGAACCGCGACTACAACCTCGTGATGGGGGTCATGCTCGTCTACGGCTTCCTGCTCATGCTCTTCAACGCTGTCGTCGACGTGGCGTACGCCTTCATCGACCCGCGCGTGGAGCTGCGCTGACCATGCCCCCCGCCGCCCCT
>NZ_JEMA01000657.1 GCF_001589285.1 Sorangium cellulosum
GGGCGCGTCGCAGCCCCCGCCGACGATCGAGCTGCTCTACATCGTCCGCGACGACGGCCTGTTCGCGTCGGTCGGCAACGACCCGAGCGCGGGTCTCCGCAGCGTTGTCGCGGCGCCCCAGGGCGAGCGCCTCGGCGGGGTGCCGGCCATGAACGCCGCGCTGGCCCCGCTCGGCTCGGACATCGCGTTCGCGATGGTGGTCGATCCGCTGCGGCTCGTCGCGAGCCGCCTCGGGCAGCCGGGCGCGGGCGATCCGGCGCCCGTCGTGATCGCCGCCGGCGCCGCGCCCGCTGGCGCCGGCGCCCCCGCCGCGCTCTGGGCGCGCGCCGACATCGCCGCCGCGGCGATCCGGGAGCTCATCCGCCTCGGGGGCGCCTTTTGACGAGCGCGGCGCGCGCCGGCGCGTGCGCTGTCCGCGGGCTCCTGCTCGCGCTCGTCGCGGGGTGCACCGCGAAGGCGGGCGCCGACTGGGTGCACGACGGGTCGAGCGAGCCGCAGATCGCGCGCGGCGGGGGCGGCTGGCTCCACGCGCCCGCGTCCGACGACGGCGGCCGCGACCGGGGCGCCGCCAGCGCCGGCGGTCCCGGAGGTCGCGTCGCCAGGGCGCCGGGCGATCCTCGGCGCGGCGCCGCGGACGCGGACCTCGGGCAGGACGAGCCCGCGATCCTCGTGCGCGAGCACGGCCGGCCCGCGCGCGCCGCCGACGCTGCGCAGGCGGCGCGCGGGACGCGCACGGCGTCAGATCCCGGGCCCGGGCTGTTCCGGAACACCTACTACGACTTCCCGACCGAGGGCGGCGGGCCGAAGGACGCGGTGCTCTACGACGCGGCCTGCGCGCCGCTCGCGAGCGTCCCGCGCGCGTTCCACGATCAGGTCTGCGTCCAGGGGAGCGGCCGGCTCGCCTCGGGCGACACCGTGAGCTTCGCGCGGCGCGGCTGCGCGTGCGCCGACGTCTGCCCGCGCACAGACCAGCAGGTTTGCTTCGAGCGGCTCGACCCGCGGCGGTTCCCCTACGGCCGGGGCGCGACCGGGCGCCCGATCACCCCGCTGCGCACGGTCGCTGTCGACTCGAGCGTCATCCCGCTCGGTACATTGCTCTATGTGCCCGAGCTTGTCGGCCTGCCGCTCCCGGGCGGGGGCCGCCACGACGGCTGCTTCGTCGCCGAGGATCGGGGCATCAAGGTCGTCGGCCGGCAGATCGACGTCTTCACCGGCGATCCAGCGGTCACCGCGCGCCTCAACGCCCTCTTCCCGTCGAACCGCGGCGTGCGCCCCGTGCTCGACGACGCGCGTTGTCGCACGAGCGTCGGCGCGCCCGGGCCATCCTAGCTCCGCGCATCCGCGGTCCCGCCGGGGATCTCCGGAAGAAGATTCGAGCGCGCCGTGGACCTCGCGATCGCGCCGCCCTCCGCCCATCGGTGTTCTGAGCCCCAGCGGGGATGGCCATCACGTGCCGGGCATGCGCCTCGGCGGCGCTGGCGGCGGCGGTGCGCCGGGGGGCGGCCGCTGGAGCTGCAGCCCGTTCTCGATCTGGCCACCGGCCCCGATCTGCACCGTCATCTGCGTCGTATCGTGCTCCTCGTGCTCCACCGAGATCGAGTGCCACCCAGGCTCCACGAACAGCGGATCCGGAAGCGGCGTCATCCCCTGCAGGGTGCCGTCCACGAACACCAGCGCCCCCTCCACGTCGGTGCGCACCACCAGCGTGCCCACCTTCGCCCGTGCCGCTGCGTACATCGCGGCGCCTCGCTCACGCTCCGCCGGCGTGCTCGTCGAGTCCTCCGCCATCTCACGCACGTACCTCGCCAGGTGCTCCGCCTGTCGAACGGGGTTGTCAGGCGGCGCGGCGTCGTCGACCGGTCGTTGTTCGACCTGCGGACATGGGGGTGCGGGCAGTTGAACCACGCAGCCGGATAGCGGGACGCCGATGGCTGTCATCACAAGGGCAAACCCAGGGAACGCAAGACGAGGGGCGCCCACCCGGCGCGGTGTTGCCGCCGTCGCTGGCGATGCCGAGATGTACTGCCGGTGTTTCGCTCGAAGCCGCCGCATCGGCGAGGCCTACACCGTGGCCGTCTCGGCCACCAGCGCCAGGGCCCCGGCTTGACCGCCGTCGCCGCCGCGGCAGCCCCCGGGTCGAGGGGGAGCGTCCTGCCCGGCGCTGTCCAGCAAACCAGGGCCACGAAGCCGGCGACAGGAGCACTGCAACGAAGGATGGATGCCCGCCCCCGGTCCGTGCTCGGCGCTTCGCGCCTGCGCGCGGCCCGCCCCTCCCAAGTCCCGCGCTCCGCGCGGGACGGGAGGGGTACGTCCGTCGCCGGCGTCTCGGTTGTCCTCTCGTGGTCCACCCGCCAGAAGTCCGGCCAGGGATCCCGGAGGGAGAGATTTTCTCACCCATGGCGCCCTACTCCCGGGAGCGTCGTGTTCAGGGGAGAGCGCTCTGCGTCCTCCCAATCGGACGCAACGGCAGCGCTCGTCCCCCCTTCGTCGGGCTGTAGCGGGAAGCTCGTCAGGGTGGCAGCGCGACGGGCGAGCTGTTCCCCCGCGACGGCGCGGACAGGGCGCGGTGGCCGGAGCTGCGGCAGGGGAGGCGGCGGGAGCTTCACCCGCGGGCTACTGGCCGCGAGTTCGGGAGACGGCACCACGGGCGGAGGCGTGTCGAGCGCGCGGGGAGGTACCGGCGGCGACGCCGAGCTCTCGCGCCTGGTGACGGGCTCGCCGACCCGGATCGCCACGGTATCCTCCGCGTCCGTTCGGCGGTCGTCGTGCAGCCGCCACAGGCGCTCCCAGTACCGCGCCGGCGTGCCGGTGAAGGTCTCCAACTGCCGCGCGAGGCCGGGCGTCATGGGCAGGTCGCTTCTCAGCAGCCGCGCCACCTGCCTCGGCTCCAACCCCGTGCTCTNTCTCAGCAGCCGCGCCACCTGCCTCGGCTCCAACCCCGTGCTCT
>NZ_JEMA01000658.1 GCF_001589285.1 Sorangium cellulosum
CGGCGGGGGCGGCGTGGGCGCAGGCGGCGCGGGAGGCGAG
Organism: Sorangium cellulosum; assembly: GCF_001589285.1. Taxonomy (GTDB): domain Bacteria; phylum Myxococcota_A; class Polyangia; order Polyangiales; family Polyangiaceae; genus Sorangium; species Sorangium cellulosum_G. Next base: position 41 of record NZ_JEMA01000658.1, read on the forward strand.
GGCCCCGTCATCGTGGATCCTCCTGTCTGCGGCGACACCTACGTCGACTGCGACGCGGACGCCGCGAACGGCTGCGAGGTCAACGTGATGGGCGACGCCCTGCACTGCGGCACCTGTCCCGTCGCGTGCCGCGGGAGCTGCCAGGAGGGGACCTGCGTCTCCACGAGGACCCACGCCACGGGCCAGCGGGATCCGGTGTACATCGCCGTTGCCGGCGGCGACCTGTTCTGGACCAACGGTGATGAAGGCATGGTCATGCAGTGGTCGCACGAGACCGACGAGGTGAGCGTCATCGCGTCCGATGAGGTCGACCCGGCGGGCATCAAGGCCGACGAGACGTACGTCTTCTGGGTCAGCCAGGGGCGGCGCGACCCGTACACCGGCACGGTGAAGCGGTGGCGGCGCGGGGGCGGCGAGGCGCCGGCCACCCTCGCCGCGGCGCAGACCGCGCCCTTCGGCGTCGCGCTCGACGACGAGTTCGTCTACTGGACGAACCGCGAGGGCGGCGGCGCCGTGGTCCGCGCTCGAAAGGACGGCGACGGCAACGGCCCGTTCGTCAAGATCTGGAGCGGCAACGGGGCGCCCCACGGGGTCGTCGTCGACGACACCCATGTTTACTGGACCGTCCTCCCCCAGAACGAGGACGAGACCGACGGCCGCGTCATGGCCGCGCGCAAGGACTCCACGGGCGAGGGGCCGTTCACCACGATCGCGACAATGCAGGGCACGGTGCGCGAGATCGCGCTCGACGGGAGCCATGTCTACTGGACGACGAGCAGGACGGGCACCGTGATGCGCGCGCCCAAGGTCGGCAGGCAGGGGGAGGTCACGGCGCTCCTGTCCGAGCTGCCGAACCCGCGGGGCATCGCCGCCGACAGGACCGGCGTTTACGTCACCGACCCCGAGTCGGTGAACATCATCAAGATATGGCCGAACGGCATCATCGGGGCGTTCGTCGCGCGGGAGGCGTCGCCTTACGGCATCGCGCTCGACGCGGAGCGCGTCTACTGGACGAACGGGCTCGGCTCGAACGGCACCATCGAGAGCGCCCCGAAATAGGCGAGCCCGCCGAATGCGGCCCCGGGCCGGGGCGTGCTACAAGCTCGCCCCGTGCTGCTCGAGACGTTTCCCGTCGGTCCGCTGGGGTGCAACTGCTCGATCCTCGTCGACCCTGCCACCAAGGGCGCGGTGGTCATCGATCCCGGGGGCGACTTCGACGCGATACGCGCCCGCCTCGAGCGGGCCGGGGCGAAGGTCGCGGCCATCGTCCACACGCACACCCATATCGATCACGTCGGCGCCACGGCGCCGCTCCAGCGCTGGTCGGGCGCCGCCGCGCGCATCCACGAGGCCGATCGCTTCCTGTACGACATGCTCTCGGAGCAGGCGGCGTTCCTCGGCATCGCGGCGCCGGAGCGGTGCGAGATCGACGGCGACCTGAACGACGGCGTGGTGGTGAAGGCGGGCGGGCTCGATCTCCACGTGCTCCACACGCCGGGGCACACGCCCGGCAGCGTGTCGTTCCTGGTCGAGGCGCAGGCGGGCGCGGTGGCGTTCACGGGGGACACCCTGTTCCGGCGCAGCATCGGCAGGACCGACCTGTGGGGAGGCGACTCGCAGGCGATCTTCTCCTCGATCCGCGGCAAGCTGCTCACGCTCGACCCGTCGACCCGGGTCGTGACGGGACACGGCCCTTCCACGACGATCGGTGAGGAGCGCGACAGAAACCCTTATCTGCGGGGGTGACGCCCGCCCGCTCTCGTGCGGTGAGCTGCCGGCGAGGCGAGCTCGGGCGGAGCCGTCGTCCGCAGTCGCTTCGATCGCCACGAGCGCTTCGATCGCGTAGATTGCATAATTTGCGCGAACGCGCTCCGGGTGGAACAGCCCGCGCGCCGGCGCGCCTCTTCTGCGAGAAAGTGCTTGCATCCCGCCAGGATTCTTCCGAAAAATGCCGCACGACGAGCGCAGCGTCGGCGCCCCTGCGCCGGTAGCCCGCTGTCCGTCGCGGAAGTCGAGCACGATGAGCACCGATAGCGCGCCCGCCACGAAGGTCGATCTGGAGATCCTCCCCACGCAGCACCCTCTCGGCGACGCGGAGCGCGCGCAGCGCATGCAGAGCCCTGGCTTCGGGCGCGTGTTCACCGAGCACATGGTGGCGATCTCGTACTCCGCGGACAGGGGCGGCTGGCTCAGGGGCCAGCTCAAGCCGTACGCGCCGATCACGCTGGATCCGGCGGCGATGGTGCTGCACTACGGTCAGGCGATCTTCGAGGGGTTCAAGGCCTACCGCCAGCCGGACGGGCGCATCAAGACGTTCCGGCCGGAGGCGAACGCGCACCGCTTCAACAGCTCTGCCCGCCGGCTGGCGATGCCCGAGATGCCGGTCGGGCTCTTCGTTGGCTGTGTCGACGCCCTGATCCGCCAGGATCGCGGGTGGGTGCCCGCGGCGGTGGGCGAGAGCCTGTATATTCGACCGCTGATGTTCGCGACCGAGGCGGCGCTCGGCGTGCGGTCGTCACGCGACTACGATTTCCTTGTGATCGCGTCTCCTGCGGGCGCGTATTTCCCCCAGGGCGTGAAGCCCGTGACGGTCTGGATCTCCGAGGATTTCGTCAGGGCGGCGCCTGGCGGCACGGGCGCGGCCAAGTTCGCCGGCAACTACGCGGCGAGCCTGCTCGCGCAGATGAACGCCGCGGCGGAGGGCTGCGCGCAGGTGGTCTGGCTCGACGCCGTCCACCGCCGGTATGTCGAGGAGATGGGCGGAATGAACATCTTCTTCGTCTACCAGGAGGGGGGCCGCACCGTGATGGTGACGCCCGAGCTGACAGGCACGCTCCTCCCTGGCATCACCCGCGACAGCATCATCCAGCTCGCCCGTGATTTCGGCTATGCCGCGGAGGAGCGCAAGGTCACCTTCGACGAGTGGCGCTCTGCTGTGCGCGACGGCCGCATGACCGAGGCCTTCGCGTGCGGCACGGCCGCGGTGATCACGCCCATCGGCGCGGTGAAGTCCCGGGAGGGCACCTTCGCCATTCACAACAACGAGACCGGCCCCGTGGCCGCGCGCTTCCGCGAGGCGCTGCTCAACATCCAGCACGGCCTCGCCCCCGACACGCACGGCTGGATGCACGACGTGCTCTGACGAGCGCCCCGGGGGCCGGGCCCCTCGGCGAGCGCCTCACTCCGCGGTCGACGCCTTCTTCGGCTTCGCCGACATCCCATATTCGTGCAGCCGGTACTGGATGGTCCGTATGCTGATGTCCAGGAGCTCGGCCGCGCGCGTCGTCGACCCGTTCGTCGCCTCGAGCGTCGACAGGATCGCGTACCGCTCGATCTCGGCCATGGTCGCTCCCGGGATCCGCAGCGCCCCCTTGGCGACCGGCGCCGCGTCGATCGGGAGGTGATCCGCGTCGATCCGCGTGTCGTCGCACAGCACGACGGCCCGCTCGATCGCGTTCTCGAGCTCGCGCACGTTCCCGGGCCACCGGTGCGCCACCAGCTTCGACCGCGCCTGATCGGTGAACCCCTCGATTTTACGATGGTTTTCGGCGGCGAACCGCCGCAGGAAATGGTTCGCCAGGAGCAGCACGTCCGTGTCCCGCACGCGCAGCGGCGGCATGTCGATGTGGACGACGTTGAGCCGGTAGTAGAGGTCCTCCCGGAACTGCCCCTCCTGCACCGCCGCCGCCAGATCGCGGTTCGTCGCCGCGATGAGCCGCACGTCGACCGTCACCGTCTCGTTCCCGCCGACGCGCTCGAACGCCCTCTCCTGGAGCACCCGGAGCAGCTTCACCTGCGTCGCGGGCGCGATCTCGCCCACCTCGTCGAGGAACAGCGTCCCCCCGTGCGCCTGCTCGAACCGCCCGATGCGCCGCCTGTCCGCGCCGGTGAACGCCCCGCGCTCGTGGCCGAACAGCTCGCTCTCCAGGAGCGACTCCGCGAGCGCCGCGCAGTGCAGCGTCACGAACGGCGCCTTCGCGCGCGGCCCCTTCGCGTGGATGGCGCGCGCGAGCTCGCCCTTGCCGGTGCCGCTCTCGCCGGTGATGAGCACCGTCGCCCGCGCGCCCGCCACCTGCCGGGCCATCCGGTAGACNCGCGCGCCCGCCACCTGCCGGGCCATCCGGTAGACCTTCTGCATCGCCGGGCTCGCCCCGATGAGCCCCTCCACGCCCTCGCCCTCGCGCTCCCGGAGCTGCCGGCGCAGGTTCTCCGCCTCGACCCGGAGCGCGCTCCGCTCCAGCGCCCGCTCGATCGAGAGCAGCAGCGCGTCGAAATCGACGGGCTTCGTCAGGTAGTCCTCGGCCCCGGCCCGCATCGCCTGCACCGCCGAGGTCACGTCCCCGAACGCCGTGACGACGATCACCGGCAGCGACGGATCCTGCTCGCGCAGCTTCCCGAGCAGCGCCATCCCGTCCATCTTCGGCATCTTCAGGTCGGTGACGACGACGTCCGGCGGCCGCTCCGCCGCGACCTCGAGCGCCTCGGCGCCGTCGGCCGCCGCGTCGACGGCATAGCCCTCCTGTCGCAAGAGCTTCTCCAGCCCCGAGCGCGCGCTCGCCTCGTCGTCCACGACGAGCACCTTCGCGCTCTGTCTCTTCTCGGCGTTCATGTCGTCCCTTCCGAAGACGGCCGGAGGATACCGCGCCTGCGCGGCGTCGCGACCCTCCTTTGACCGCGGCGCGTCAGGCAAGCACCGCCCCGAGGGCGACGCAAGATCCTCGCGCCGGCGCGCGGCGCGCGCGTCGGGTACGGATTCGGGGACGACGGCGCGCCGTCAGCGGCTCTCGGTGCTCTCGACGTTGTGCTGGATGCCGGCGCCCAGGTCGGCCAGCTCCTCGGCGAGCAAGACCGTGAGATCGTCCGCGGTGACGATGCCGGTCACCTTGCCGTCGTAACGGACGATCGGCAGCCGCCGGACGCCGCGCTCGCGCATCAGGCGGAGCGCCGTCTCGATGCTGTCGCTCTGCTGGAGCGTCGTCGGATCGTACGTCACGATCTCGGACACCAGCGTCTTCTCGGGCTCGAGCGCGTCGGCCATCACCCGCAGCACGAGATCGCGATCGGTGAGGATGCCAATGGCGCGCGCGCCCTGCGTGACGACGACGCACCCGACGCGGAACTCGCGCATCCGGCGCGCGACGGCGGTGGCGGTTTCGCTGAGATCGGCGCTCACGGCGCCATGTTCAAAGCGGCTGAGGGTCATGCCCTCATCCAGTGCACGACCCGCGCCACGCGAGGCGGCCCGGCGGCTCCGCGCGGCGCTGC
>NZ_JEMA01000659.1 GCF_001589285.1 Sorangium cellulosum
CCCGGCGCGGAGGCGCGGCGTGGGCTGCGGCGCGTCGAGGAAGCGCGCGAGGTCCGGGGCGAGATCGGCCACCGCCTCGCGGTGCGGGTAGTGTCCCGCCCTGGCGAAGCGCCGCACGGGCACGCCCTCCAGGTAGCGCTCGACGTCCGCCGCGTGGCGCGCCGGGATCACCGGATCGCGGTCGCCCCAGTAGACGGCGAGCGGCGGTATCTCGGGCAGCCGGGGGGCGATGTCCATGAGGTGCTCGCGCTGGCCGCGCAGGTCGATCGCGTGGCGGAGCGTGCGCGACAGGGCGCGCGCCGTGCCGGGCCGGGCGTTCACGCGGGCGAGGTACCGGCGCTCTTCCGCGTTGAAGTTGCCGCCGAGCACCAGCATCCCCGCGTGGGTCCCGACGCCCATGAGCACGGGCGCGGCCAGCTCGAGCAGCCCTGTCACGGCGGCGAAGCGCAGCGGCAGCGCCACCTCGCTCCCGAAGCCGCCCGCCGCGACAAGCCCGAGGCGGTGCACGCGCCCCGGCCGCTCGATCGCCACGCACATCGCAATGCTGCCCCCGAACGAGTGCCCGACCAGATCGAAATCGCTGAGCCCGAGGGCGCGGATCCATTCCGCGGCCACGCTCGCGTACCATGCGACCGTGTAGGGCGCGTCGGGCCGGGCGGATTGGCCGTGGCCGGGCAGGTCGAGCGCGACGACGCGGCGCCCTCCGGCCGCGAGCGCGGGGGCGAGCCGGTTCCAGGTTCTACAGCTATCGGACAGGCCGTGTACCAGGACCACGGGGCGCTTGCCTGCGCCGCTGTTCCGGGGAGGGTTCCACTCTTCCCAGTGGATCTCGCCTGCGGAAAGGACGCGAACATGGCTGCGACACGTGACTGACATGTTCTTCTTACAGAATTCGCACGAAGCGCAGCGTCTGTCCAGATTGCACGCCCTTCACGTCCACATGGGGCGGCCGCGTCGCCTCACCGCGAAGCATGCTTCGCATTCAATGTGGGTCGGTCGACGCCAGCGTGCGCCGGCGGGGCTCCGGACGGGACAACGCTGTCACGGTACTTGTGCGGCGCTTCTCTCTCCTTGCGCGCCTCCTTGTCTCTTTCTCACCGCGCCCACCGCGCTCCAGCCGGCGAATGCAGTGGAGCGGCGCTGTCCCCGCGAGGCGCCGCGCAGTCCAGCCGCTCATTCCAGCAGGAAGTAGTGCGCGTTGCGCTTGATATCGAAATGGAAGTGGTCCGCGTGCGCCTCGTTCGCGTTGGGCGTGAGGACGACATTGAAGAGCCCGCTCGTGAAGACGGCGCAGAGGATCTCCCGCAGCTCGAGGGCCTGGGGCGTGGCCTCCTTCGGCTCGGATCCGGGCCCGCACGGCGGCGCGCCGAGGGCGCCATGCCAGTCCGCCTTCACGTCGAGCCGCGCGCCGTCGGCCTTCACGAGGGCGGCCACGTCGATGGCGAGCCCGAGGGCGTGCTGGCTGGGCCGCGCCGCCGCCGGCTTCTTCGGGGCGCGCGCGCCGGGCTTCGCCCCCTTGCCAGCGCCCTTCGCGGCCTTCTTGCCTGGCTTCGCCTTCGCCGGCGCCTTCTTCGGCGCCTTCGCCGGGGCCTTCTTCGGCGCGGCGGTCCTCGGCGCGACGGCCCCGGCGGGCGCGGGCCGGTGCATGCTGACGTGCACCACCTCCGCGATCCCCCGCGTCGCGAGGAAGGCGGCGAGATCGTCGAGCGCGAGGACCAGCCGGCAATCGGCGATGTCGAAGACGGACGTCGTCCGCGGCTTCGCCACGCCGTCGCCGTGGAACGCCACCCCGTGCAGCGGGCCCGTGATCCGGACCGGCCGGTCGACCAGCGGGGCGCCGCGCGGCGCCGGGGCGTGGGGGATCCCGCGGCGCTTCAGCTCCCTGTCGCACGCGTCGCTCGAGAGCCCCCCGTAGGTGGCGGCGCGCGACGCGGCCGACCACACCGGCTTCTCGAACAGCGCCGGGCCTGCGTCCCCGCCGCCGTCGGCCATCGAGCCGGCCCCGCCGTCGGCCATCAAGCCCGCCTCGCCGTCCGCCAGGAGGGCCCCGCCGTCCGTGGGCGCCGTCGTTGCGGCGGCCGGCGCGGGCGCCGCCGCCGCGGATGCCGCCGGGGGCTCGCCCCGCTCCGCCTCGGAGCGGCGCAGCGACGCGATGCCGAGCGGCGTGAGGAGCGCCGCGCCGCCGATCAGGGCCGCTCCGAGGGCCAGCGCACGGCGGGAAGGGAGCGCGCTCATCCTCATCGGAGATTACCTCGCCCCCGGCCGAGGGAGCACGCCTTGCCGTTGAGCGCGGAATTTGGTCGACTCCCGCGATGTCTCGCCCCCGCGCCGCGCTCGCCGGCCGCGCCATCTCTCGTGCCATCGCGCTGATCTCGCTGCTCGCTGCCTGCCAGGCCCCCGCGCCCGGAACCCCGGCCGCCCCCACCGTCGGTCGGCCCACGCCGCCTATCCCGGCCGCGCCGCCGCCCTCGCTCGTCACCGAGGCCGAGCGGACCGGCTTCCAGCGCACGGGCCGCTACGCCGAGGTCGAGCGGCTGTGCCCCGCGTTCGAGCAGGCCTATCCGGGCCGCGCCCGCTGCTTTCGCTTCGGCACCACGCCCGAGGGCAGGCCCATGCTCGCGATCGCGGCCTCCGCCGACGGCGCGCTCGACCCCGCCGCGGCGCGGGCGAAGCGCCGCCCGGTGATCCTGTTCCAGGGCGGCATCCACGCCGGCGAGATCGACGGCAAGGACGGCGGCTTCTTGGCCCTCCGCGAGCTGCTCGACGGCGCGATGGCGCCCGGCGCCCTCGCCGCGGTCACGGCGGTGTTCGTCCCTGTGGTCAACGTCGACGGCCACGAGCGCTTCCGCCCGAACCAGCGCCCCAACCAGCGAGGCCCCGAGGAGATGGGCTTCCGCACCACCGGGCAGAACCTCAACCTGAACCGCGATCACATGAAGGCCGAGGCGCCCGAGATGCGCGCGATGCTGGCGCTCCTCGACGCCTGGGACCCGGTGGTCCAGGTCGACCTGCACGCGACCGACGGCGCGAAGTTCCAGCACGACGTCGCCGTCATCGTCGAGCCGTCGGCGCCGCACCCCGGCGGCCTCGACGCCGAGGCGCGCGGGCTCTCCGAGGCCCTCCAGGCGCGCCTCTCGGCGCTCGGCCACCTGCCGCTGCCGTTCTACCCGTCCTTCCGCACGGAAGACGACCCCTCGTCGGGGATCGCCGCCAGGCCGGGGCCGCCGCGCTTCTCGCAGTCCTACAGCGCCGCCCGCAACCGCGTCGGCGTGCTCGTCGAGACGCACAGCTGGGCCACCCACGCCCGGCGCGTCCGCGCGGTCCACGACCTGCTCGCGGCGCTCTTCGAGCGCGTCGCCTCCGGCGCGGGCGCCCTGCGCGCGGCGGCCGACCGCGCGGACGCCGCCGCCGCGCGCCTCGCCGGCGCCCCGTTCGTCCTCAAGCACCGCGTGGCGCCGGTCCCGCGCGACTTCCCGTTCCGCGGGTTCGCGTACGAGAAGCGCGCCTCCGACATCTCGGGCGGCACGTGGATCCGCTACGACGAGTCTCGCCCGGAGATCTGGCGGGTGCCGCTGTTCGACCGGCTGGAGCCGGACCTGACCGTCACCGCGCCCGCCGCCGGTTATGTCGTCCCCGCGGCGCACGCGGCCTGGGTGGCCGACAAGCTGCGCCTGCACGGCGTGCGCTACGAGCTCCTGCCCGAGGCGCGCCCCGGCTTCGCCGTCGAGGCGTTCCGCGCCGACGCCGTGACCTTCGAGCCGTCGTTCGAGGGCCGGACGCCGGTGAAGCTCCAGGGCGCCTTCCGGCCCGAGCGGCTCGATCTGCCGCGCGGCTCGCTCTTCGTGCCCATCGCGCAGCCGCGGGCGCCGCTTGTGCTCCACCTGCTCGAGCCGCTCGCGCCCGACTCGCTCGTGGCCTGGGGCTTCTTCAACGCCGCCTTCGAGCGCAAGGAGTACATGGAGGCCTATGTCGCCGAGGAGGAAGCCCGCAAGATGCTCGCCGCCGATCCGGCGCTGCGCGCTGAGTTCGAGGCGCGCCTGCGCGATCCTGCGTTCGCGAAGGACTCCGCGGCTCGCCTCGACTTCTTCTACCGGCGCCACCCATCCTGGGACGAGCGCGTGAATCTGGTCCCGGTGTTCCGGGTCGCCGCCTCACCGCTCCCGTGAGCGCGCGCGGCGGCGCGGCGCCGTCTGGCCACATCTGCCGTGCGACAATGAGGCGGTCAGCGCGGTTCGCGCTGGCGCCTCGAGGGCTGTTTTCGCCGCGCTCCGCGATCTCGCCGGATGTCCGTGAGTCCCGCCGGCTCCTCGTCACCCAGCGAATCCAGCTCAGCGCGCGGCGCGGCGCCGCGATGAGGTGAGAGCGCTCCGCGCAGGTTGCGCGGAGCGCGCACGTACCGCATCCTCGTCAGGACATGTCGGCTGACCTGCGATGGCGGAGACGCGCGCGGGGGCCGCCGCACGGCGACGCGATGGTCGTCAGTCTGTGGAAGGGGGGCAAGCATGTTGCTGCGATGGGCGATCGTCTTTTCTTCGGTGTTCTTCTTCGCCTTTCCGGCGCTGGCGCAGAACGCGCGGATCCAGTCGTTCACGTATGCCGGCAGCGGGTGTCCTGTCGGCTCCGCCGCGGGGGTGATCTCCCCCGATCAGAAGGCGTTGACCGTGATCTTCGACCAGTTCGAGGCGCAGGCCGGCCCGGGCACCGCCCGCGCCGCGAACCGCGCATTTTGCCAGCTCGCCGTGGATCTGCGGTTCGATCCGGGGTGGCAGGTGGCCCTCTTCGACGCCACGTACAGGGGCTTCGCCGACCTGGAGCCGAGCGTCCAGGGGCTCCACGAGACATCGTATTACTTCTCGGGATCGCCGCTCACCTCCGGGCCGGTCACGTGGAGCATGATCGGGCCTTTCACGAACAACTTCTCGCGCACGGACAACTTCGCGACCACTGTCTGGTCGGAGTGCGGCACGGTGCGGCCGCTCAACATCAAGACGAGCCTGTTCGTGACGAACCGCACGGCGCCGCTGCATTCCGGGGTCCTGACGAACGACACAACGGACGTCCAGGTCCAGATCGAGTATGGCCTCACGTACCGCCGCTGTCCTTGAGGTCCGCAGGGCGCCTCGCGAGCCCTGCCGCGCGGCGCGGGAGATGGGGACCTGAGCGGCTGGACCTGTCGCACGAGGAGGGTTGAGGAAGACGGGAAGCGCGGGAGACGATGTCTGTTCTCCCGCCTTCCCGTCTTGCCGTTCGCGGGGGGGAGCTGCCTTGGTTGCCTCGATGGGCGGGGTGGGGGATCATCGCGCTTTGTCGGGGCGTCGATGCGCTGGTGCTTCCGGCGGCCGGCCTGTACGCTGGCGCGATGACGTCCACTCTGCTGGTCATTGTTCTCAGCGTCATCGTGCCGCTCGGGATCACCGCGGTGATCCTCTGGGGGGTCTGGACGAAGGTCCTCGGCCCGCTCAGGGCGCAGCAGCGGGAGCAGCAGCAGCTCCTGCGAATCGGCGTATCCTGCGCGGCCCGCGTGCTGCAGTACCAGGAGACGGGCATGAAGGTGTCCATGGGCGCACAGGACTCCTACAGCCTCAAGCTGCTCCTCGAGGTGATGCCGCCGGGCATGCCGCCGTATCAGGTGGAGACGGTCGCGCTCGTGTCGGTGCTGGCGGCCCCTCGGATCCAGCCGGGGTGCATCGTCACGGTGCGCTACGACCCGTCCAATCCGCGGCGTGTCGCCATGGAGACGGCCTATCCGCCGGGGCAAGGTCCCGCCGCCGCGCCGCCGCTCGGAGGCTATCCGCCGCCGGGCGCCTACGGCGCGCCTGCCGGGGCCCCGCCTGGTGCGCACGGCGCCTACCCGGGGGGCCCGCCCGGCGCCGCCTACGGCGCT
>NZ_JEMA01000660.1 GCF_001589285.1 Sorangium cellulosum
GCCGCTGCTGGCGCGCCCGGGGGCCCAGCGCGCCGCGCGCTGCCTGCCTCCACGCGCGCCGCCCGCGCCGCTACGGCCTGCTGTTCAGCATCGCCTCGAGCTGCGGCGGCACGCAGCCGTACGCCTCGGCGGCGGCGAGCAGCGCCGAGTTCTGCGGCAGGTTGAGCAGGAACGAGCTCGCGTAGAGCGTCCCCTCGAGGCCCTTCAGCCGGCGCAGGAGCGGGGGCATCGCGCGCTCCATCGCGTCGCGCGCGCCCTCCAGATCGCCCATGTCCACGCACGCGTCGTGGAGCGCCAGGTAGATCGGCGCCTCGTTGAGCAGGCTCGGCGCGCCCGCCTCGACCAGGGCCGCCGCCTCCCGCGCGATGTCGCGCGCCTGCTCGGCGTCGCCGAAGCGGCGCTCCGCCTCGGCGCAGAACCCGAGCGCCACGGGCAGCACGTCGCGGTTCTCCGTCATCCGGTAGGCCTCCGTCGCCTTCTTCAGCAGCGAGCGCGCCCGCGCGAGCCCCGACGACTCGAAGCGCAGGAGCTCGCAGCCCCGGTAGAACAGGATGCCGAGCGTCACCCTGTCGCGCACGACCCACATGCTCCCCGCGGCCTCGTCCGCGCTCGCGCGCGGCTCCGCGAGCTCGGCGTCGAGCCGCGGCTCGGGGCCGAACGTCGCCGCCCAGCAGAGCAGGATCATCTGCCCGTGCCGCACCGCCCCGGAGCTGCCGATCGCCTGCGCCCGGGCGATGCCCCCTTCGATCTCCTGCAGCGCCTCCGCCCGCGCGCCGATGGTCGTGAGCGCGAAGCCGACGTTCATCGTCAGCATCGCCTCGCGCTCCTGCAGCCCCGCGCGGCGCGCTGCCCGCGCCGCGTTCCGCCGCGCCTCCAGCGCCGCCGCGGGCTCGCCGCGCGTCTGGTGGGCGACCGCGCGCGTCTGCCAGGCGTCGACCGCGGCCCACACCAGCCCCCGCCGCGCCGCGAGGTCGAGCAGGTGCGCCGCCTCCTGCTCGGCCATCGCGAGCTGCCCGGCGAACGCGTGGACCTGCGCCAGCGTGGCCGAGCACTGCGCCTCCTCCTCGACGCGATCGATCGCCCGCGCGCGGTCGCGCAGCGCCGTCAGGCGCCCCTCCAGGTCCATCCCGGAGCCGCACGCCTGGTCGTAGCGGGCGCGCGCGGTCAGCGTGCGGAGCTCGCTCGCCTCGTCGTAGACGTTCTCCCACATCGCCCGGATCGCCGAGTCGCGCTCGGGCGAGCGCGCGTCGAGCCGCGAGTACGCGTCCTCGAGGAGCACCGCGCGCGCGAACCCCGTCGGCTTGTCGGACGCGAACACGAGCGCGCGATCGGCCATGGTGACCGCGTCGCGGAGCGAGTTCGTCGCGAGGGCGCGCCGCGCGGCGGCCTCCCAGCGGATCGAGGCCTCCTCGTGCTCGCCGCCGAGGTCGAAGTGCTGCGCCACCGTCGCGCTGTCCTCGCCCATCCGATCGAGCCAGCGCGCGGCCGCGGCGTGCAGCCCCTTGCGGAGGTCCTCGCCGGCCGAGGCGTACGCGACGTCGCGGACGAGCGCGTGTTTGAACAGGTACTCGCGCGCGGCCGGGAACCGCGACGCGGGCTGCTCGACGAGCAGCTCCGCGGCGATGAGCTTCTTCAGCGCCGCCCTGGGCTCGACAACGCCGACCTCGGCGAGGCCCACGTCCCACACGGACAGGCCGAAGACGCTCATGCGCACGACCGCCTCGCGGGTGCAGTCGTCGAGCGCGTCGAGGCTCACCTGGATCGCCGCCTCGATGGTCGGCGCCGTGGCCGCGTCCTTGCCGGAGGCGATGACCCGCGCCAACTCCTCGGCGAACAGCGGCGAGCCGGCCGCCTGCTGCGCGACGCGGTCGAGCGTCGCGTCGTCGACCGGCCGCGCGGCGGCCGCCGCGCTGAAGACGGCGCGCGCGATCTCGCGCGTGGCCCGGCGCGCGATCGGGCGCAGCTCCACGCGCACGTGGTCGCGGCCGGTGAAGCGCTGGCCCTGGTCGCGCCAGAACGCCGGGCGCACCATGAGCATGATGAAGAGCGGCCTGCCCGAGGCGCGCCCGAGGAGGTGATCGAGCCACGCGACGCTCTCCGGGTCGGCCCACTGCGCGTCCTCGACGAGCAGCGCGCACGGCTCGAGCGAGGCGGCGCCGACAGCGATGTCGGTCATCGACAGGTACAGGGCGTCGCGCGCGCCCCGCAGGTCGATGCCGTCGGGGAACGGCTGGTTCGCGAGCAGGCGCGCGAGGAGGCCGCCGTCGCCGTGGTGCAGCCGCCGCGCGCGCACCGCGTCGTCGGCCTGCTCCACCGACGCGCCCTTCGGCAGGCCCATGAGGACGCGCAGCCCGTCGGTCGCGACGCCGAGCGCCTGCGCCCGCCCGAACGACTCGCAGCGGAGCTGGACGAGCCGCGGCGGATCGGCGCGATCCGAGATGCGGCCGACGAACTCCCGCGCGAGCCGGCTCTTGCCGATCCCCGGCGGCCCCGAGATGCTCACGACGACCGGCGTCCGCTCCTCCACGCAGCGGTCGAAGGCGGCGACGGTCGTGATGAGCTCGGCGTCCCGCCCCACGAACGGCGTCTGCGCGTCGGGCCGCTTCGGCGCGCGCGAGAGCACCCGCACGGCGCCGCCCTCCTGGGGCGCGCACAGGTAGCGCCCGCGGGACAGCTCCACCGTTGTCGCGTCCGCGAGCACCCGCCCGAGGCCCGCCTCGCGCGCCAGGGCGACCGCGCGGTCGACGACCTCGCCCGCCGAGCGCGTCCTGTCGACGCGCATGCGGCCGGAGGCGACGCCGACGCGGCCGCCGCGCTCGCCGAGCGCGAGGCCGAGCTCGAGGGCGCGGGACGCCTCGTCGCCGTGGGCCTGGCGCACGCCGAGGTGGGCGGCGATCGAGTCGGCGCCGAGCGGCAGCGCGTCGGCCCCGCGGCGCCGCAGCGCCTCGAGCTCCCGCTGCCGCTCCTCGCCGGTGGCCACGTGCAGCGCCACGATCGTGGTCACGAGCCGCGTGCCCATCACCCCCGGCGGGTTGTCGCTCACGCGCAGCGGCGACGGGGTGGGCAGGTGCGGCTCGTCGAGGAGGGCCGCGAGCTTCTCTGCCACCTCGCGCGCCGAGCTCGGCCGGAGCCCCCTGTCGGCGAGCAGCAGCGCGTGGATCAGGTCGTCGAGCGCGGGGACGACGTCGAGCAGGAACTCCGAGAGGCGCGGCGCGGGCGTCGTCGCCAGGCGCACGAGGGTCGCGATCGAGGTCGGCCCCATGTGCGGCGGCCGGCCGGCGATGAGCTCGAACAGCGTCGCGCCCAGCGAGTAGAGGTCGCTGCGCGCGTCCACCGTCGCGTCGCCGCGCGCCTGCTCCGGCGAGATGTACGCCGGCGTGCCGACGAGGCCGCCCACGTCGGTCGTGAGCACGACCTCCTTCGACGCCGCCACCCCGAAGTCGACGAGCTTGATCCGGATCGGCCCCTCCGGCGGCCCGCGGAGCAGGAGGATGTTCGACGGCTTGATGTCGCGGTGGACGACGCCCGCGTCGTGCGCGGCCGCGAGCGCCCTCGCCACCTGCCGGCCGACCTCGAGCCCGTCGCGCAGCGCGAGCGGGGAGCGCCGCTGGCGCGTGGCCAGGTCCTCCCCGTCGAGCCACTCCATCGCGATGAACGTCGACCCCTCCTCGATGCGGTGCCCCTCCGCGTCCGACGCGCTCGACTCCACCGTCCCGAACGCCACGACCCGCACGATCCCCGGGTGATCGAGCTCCGAGAGGATCTGCCCCTCGCGCGAGAGCCGGGCCTGGCCCTCGGCGTCGACGCCGACCGCCGTGATGATCTTCAGCGCGACGTACCGCTCGGTCTGCACGTCGAACGCGCGGTGCACGGTGCCGACGCCGCCCCGGCCGATCTCGCGCTCGATGTGGAACCGGCCAGCGACGAGCGGTCTTGCTGGCTCGATGCGCACGGGGTCCATGCGCTAGCCGAGGGGGGCCACGGGATGAGCGCCGAGGGCGCTCGGACGCGGCAGACAGGCGATCTCGGGGCGCCGGGCCGGGTGGGCCTGCGGTGTTCCGACAGGGCGCATCGGAGAGGAGACTACGCTGTCGTTCATGGCAGTTCCAGCGTCGCGGTCGCGGACGTACGCGCTCGAGCCGCGCCTGGTCCTGCCGCGGGGCCACGCCGCGCGCGCTCGCGCCGCGCCCTGCGTCGCCGGTCGATCGAGCTCGCCGGGCTTCCCTTGACGGATCCGGCGGCTCCTCTTACGGTCGCGCTCTGCGCTAACGCCGGGAGCCATGTCGATGCTCGATCGCGTCGCCGTTCACCAGACCCGGCTGCGCACGCCCGGCCTCGGGCTCGATGCCAAGGGCGTCGCGCTCGGGGCCAAGGGGCTCGTCCTGCTGCCGTCCATCGATCGGCTCGTCGCCTTCCTCGCGCTCTACACGAGGCAGGGCTCGCTCGGGGACATCCTCCGGTCGCTCGTCGTCGAGGTCGTGCGATCGAAGCTGGGCGCCCGGGAGGTCACCCTCCTGTTCGCGGCCGAGAGCAGCGACCGGCTCGACCGCGTGGCGGAGATCGCCCGGCTGGCGGGCGGCTACTGCTTCACGGGGACGAGCCGGCACTTCGTCCAGTACCGCGACGCCGCCGCGCCCTTCGGGTACGACATCCCGCAGATCCTGCCGAGCGACGCCGCGCTCTCGCTCTACCACAACGCCTTCTCGCAGACGTACGAGGTCGAGCGGCGCCTCGACGTGCGCGGGCTGCTGCTGCGGCTCGAGCCGCACCTCGATCCGGCCGCCGGGCGCGAGCCCGGCCCGCGCTGGATCCTCGCCGAGTCGGGCCTCGGCCCGGCGCTGATCCGCTACTTCTCCCGGAGCAGCGTCGAGGCCGAGGTGGGCCTCTGCGAGTGGCCGCCGGAGTCGAGCTTCGACGACGCCCCGATCCTCCGGTACCTCTTCCGCGTGCCGGCGATCCCCGGCCGGATGGTCCCGTTGCTCACGGGCACGCCGGGCCTCGGCTACTTCGTCCCGGTCGCGCCCGGCGCCGCGGTGGAGATCGGCTTCCGGCACCCGGTCAACCTCCGCGCCTGCCCTGTGTTCAGCGAGGCGGGCCTCGTGCTCTTCCGCGGCAGGGGCCGCGAGGCGCTGGAGATCGCGAAGCTGCCGGCGATGGGGGACGTCTCCGCGTTCGCCCGCGTCGAGCTCAGCCGCGAGCCGGCTGTGGCGCGATCGACGGCGGACGCCCAGCGCCCCGCGTCGGTCGTGCTGTCGCTCCGCCTCGTCCCGAGCTCGGAGCCGTGGCGGTCGGTCACGGCCTCGTGGATCCGGCCGGAGGAGATGCAGCTCCTCCGGCACGTCGCCTACGCGCTCGGCCCCGACACCCTGCGCCGCGCCCGCATCGCCTTCACCGCCGCCGGCGCGTTCCTCCGCCACCCGACCGGCATCGAGGGCATCCCGGTCGGCGAGTTCTTCCGCGAGGTGCACCCGGGCCTCTACATCCCGGCCGGCTACGACGCCGTCCCTGCGGTCGCGCCGGCCGTGCTGTTCCGCGCGCTCGGCGCCCCCGCCGGCCAGGCGCTGTTCATCGGGCGCGACGGGGGCGCTGTCGGCGTGCCCGAGGAGGCGTTCCTCCCGCTCGAGGCCGCGCTCCTCGAGGCGCAGCAGTGGTCGCCGGTGGCCGCGCTGTCCACGGGCCTCACGACCGCGCTGGCCACCGAGCTGCCCGAGGTCGTCCTCGGCGGCGTCGGCATCCGGCCGCTGCGCGACCTGGCGCCGCCCGACGCGCCGGCCGAGCCGAAGGCGCTCCCGCCGGGCGCCGGCAGGGCATGACCCACCCCGAGGCCATCGCCGAGCGCGTCGTCGAGCTCCAGGCGAGCGTGCTCGCCCCGCTCGTCCTCGGCGGCCCCCTCCACCTGGTGCGCCCCTTCGGGGTCCGGCTCGCGCTGCTCCTCGGCCACGGCGCGAGCGCGATCGACCGCGATCTCGGCTCGCGCATCGACCTCGCGCGCGTGCGCGTCGCGCGCCTCATCGCGCCGATCGACGCGCTCCCGGAGCTCGTCGCCGCCGACTGGGCGCTCCTCGCCGCGCTGAACGACCTGCTCCAGCTCACGAACCACGAGCTCGCCAGCGCCCTGACGCGCAGCCGGTACCCCCGCCTGCTCGCGAGCGTGCGCGATCTCTGCGAGCTCGTGCCCGCGCCGGCGGACGTCGCGACAGCGCTCTCGCGGCACGCGACGTTCGCGCGCGTGCTCGACTGCTTCCGCACGGACGCGCACGTCGCCTGGTGGACGGGCCGCGCGAGCTTCCGGGGCCAGCGCCCGCCCGCCCGGCTGCTGCGCTGGCGGCAGCTCCGCAACGTCGAGGTCGAGACCCGGCGCGTCGGCCTGGCCGACATGGGCCACGGCACCCCGGGGCTCGCGCCGACGGACTTCGCCGACGCGCTCTCCCTCTGGCTGACGCGCACGCCGCTCACGGATCTCGCGACCGCCACGCGGAAGAGCCCGCCGTTCGCGTGGTCGGCCTCGACGCTCGCTGTCGTCGCCATACCCCCTGGCCGGAGCCTCGCGTACCGCCTCCTCGTGCGCCAGCCCCACGACCTCGCCGTCGCCGCGCTCGCGCGCGCCGCCAGGGAGGTCCCGCCCCGGTTCGGTCAGGCGAGGGTGATCGCCGAGTCGTTCGCCAGCGAGGTCGCCGCGGGGATCAAGCTGCTCGACGAGCGCTCCGGGGCCGCGTGAGCGCGCGCGCCGGCGGTGGTCCGCGCGCCGCGCCGCGCGGCTTTTGATCGGCGCAAACGGGGCGTGATACGCTCCGTCCCCATCGAGCGAGACCGCCGTCTCGCCCGTCGTACCTTCGACTTCACGTCACGAGCCTCGCTCTGGAGCGACGAACCGTTTGAACCGGCAAGACGCTGAACACGCCGAGAAGAGTCCCGCTCTCCCCTTGCGCTCCTTCCGTCTCGGCGGTCGCTCCCAGGACGCGGCCCGACGCGCTCTGCGCTCGAGCGCGCGCGCCGCGGGCCTCGCGCTCGCGCTCGCGCTGGCGGTGAGCCCCGGGGTCGCGTTCGCGCAGGCGGAGGCGCTGCTCGACGAGGGCAAGCAGCTCATGAAGAAGGGCAAGCTCGCGGAGGCTTGCCCCAAGATCGAGGAGAGCTACCGGCTGAGCCCGAGGTCGGCCACGCTCCTCGCGCTCGCCACCTGCCACGAGAAGCAGGGCAAGATCGCGACCGCCTGGGTCGAGTACATCGATCTCGGCGCCGCCGCGCGCAAGGAGGGCAACAAGCGCCTCGAGGCCGACGCGAAGGCGAGGGGGGCGAAGCTCGAGCTGCGGCTGCCGCGGCTCACGCTGAACGTGCCGCGTGCCGCCGCTGTCGAGGGGCTCGAGGTGACGCTCGACGGGACGCCGGTCGACGGCGCGGCGTGGGGCCAGGCCCGGCCGATCGACCCCGGCCAGCACAAGGTGAGCGCGAGCGCCCCCGGCAGGAAGCGCTGGGAGCAGACGGTCACGATCAAGCGGGGCGAGCGGAAGGCCGTCACGGTCCCGGCGCTGGCCAGGGACGCCTCGGCCGCGCCGGACCCGGCGCCGGCCGCGGAGGCGCCCGCGAAGGAGCCGCC
>NZ_JEMA01000661.1 GCF_001589285.1 Sorangium cellulosum
GGCCCGCCCCCGGCCCCGCCGCAACCCCTCGAGGTCACCGTGCGCGGCGAGCTTCCGGTCCCCGGCGTCTCCACCTTGAGCCGCGGCGAGGTAAGGCTCGTCCCCGGCGCGTTCGGCGACCCCTACCGCGCCATCGAGATGCTCCCCGGGGTGACCCCCATCGTCTCGGGGCTGCCGTTCTTCTACGTCCGCGGCTCGCCGCCCGGCAACGTCGGTTATTTCCTCGACGGCATCCGCGTCCCCTACCTCTATCACCTCGGGCTCGGGCCCTCGGTGATCCATCCCGGCATCGTGGACCGCGTCGACCTCTACCCCGGCGGGTACCCGGCGCGCCACGGGCGGTACGCCGGCGGGATCGTCGCCGGCGAGACGACACCGCCCCTCCCGGACTGGCACGGTGAGGGCTCGCTCCGGCTCCTCGACGTGGGCGGGCTCGTCGAGGGCCCGTTCGCCGGCGGCCGCGGGGTCGCGCTCGTCGGCGGCCGCTACTCCTACACGGCGCTGCTCTTCTCGCTCGCCGCGCCCGGCGTGGTGCTCGACTACTGGGACTACCAGGCCCGGATCTCCTACGAGGTCGTCCCGGGAGGCCGGTTGAGCGTCTTCGCTTTCGGCGCCCGCGACTACCTCGCAGACGAGGAGAGCGGCCAGCAAACGACCCTGTTCGACACGACGTTTCACCGGATCGATCTCCGGTACGACCACGCCTATGGCGCGGGCAGCGCGCTGCGCGGCGCGCTGACGCTCGGCCACGACGAGACGGGCATCGGAGACGACCAGAGCGCCCTGACCCGGAGCCTCGGCGCGCGCCTCACGCTCGACCATCGCCTGCGCGACGGGACGCCCATCCGCGCCGGCCTCGACGCCGTGATCGACGGCAACTCGTTCGATCTCGGGTTCGACGACGAACCTCCGCCGGGCGGCGTCGAGGACGACGACTCCCCCTTTCCCGATCTCTTCTCGACCCGCTACGACGTCACCGTGGGCGGCTACATCGAATCCGACATCGCTGTCACGCCGCGCCTGCGCGTCACCCCGGGGCTCCGGCTCGATCTCTACCACTCGGACAGCGAGGTCGCGCTCGCCGTCGATCCGCGCCTCTCGGCGCGGCTCACCGTGGCGCCCGGCGTGACGTTCGTGCAGGCGCACGGCCTCGCCTCCCAGATGCCGAGCTTCATCGTCCCTGTCCCCGGCTTCCGCCCGAGCCTCGGCGACGGGCTCCAGCGGAGCTTCCAGTCGAGCGCCGGCGTCGAGCTCGAGCTGCCGGAGGACATCACCGCGTCGGCCACTGTGTTCCACAACGCGTTCTTCAACATGACCGACGCGCTCGGCGTCGGAGGCATCGGCGGGGACGAGGGCGCCCTGGGCCGCGCGCTCGGCGCCGCGACAGGCGTGGAGCTGTCCGCCCGCCGGCGGCTCACGCGGCGCATCGGGGGATTCGCGTCGTACACGCTGTCCCGCTCGACGCGGAGCTTCGGCAGGACCACGCAGGTCACCTCGGTCGACCGGACCCACGTGGCGAACCTCGCGCTGACCTACGACCTCGGCCGCGGGTACAGGGCCGGCGGGCGCGCCGTCTTCTACTCCGGGCTCCCCCAGAAGCAGGTGGACCGCTCGCTCCCCCCACCGGGCAGCGGCGTCCCCGGCGGCCCGGAGCCCACCGCCGGCGGCCAGGCGCGCTGGGAGCGGCTGCCGCCGTTCCTGCGCCTCGATGTCCGCCTGGAGAAGCGCTGGTCCGTCGGGAAGACCGGCTGGCTGTCGCTCGTCCTCGACGTGCTCAACACCACGCTGTCGAAGGAGTACATCCCCGGGATCTGCGACGCGTTCTCGCCGTGCGAGCCCGAGGAGATCGGGCCTGTGACCGTCCCGATCCTCGGGCTGGAAGGCGGGTTTTGATGCTGTCGGCCTGCGGAGCCCTGCACCTCCAAGCGCAGCTCGACGCCGGCCGGCTATGGTGAGGCAGCCAGCAGGGCGGCGCGGCGCCGGGGCCGGCTTTGCCGGCGCACTCGCCCATCGCCGGTTTCGGCTGCGCGGCCGTGAGCCTGAACGACACCCTCTACTTCACGGCGGCCGAGGGCGTCGTCTACCGGCTGAACGACGCCCGCGACGGCTGGGAGCAGGTCGCGACGCTGAAGACGCCGCGCATCTTCCACCGCCTCGTCGACCGGAGCGCAAACGAGCTCATCGCGCTCGGCGGAGGCGTCGGCGAGGCGATCGAGGGCACCACCTCGGTGGAATCGATCCTGCTCGAGTGAGCTCGGCGCCCCGGGTCGCCCGCGCATGGGGCCGACTCCCGATCTCGCGCGCGGCCCCGCGCTCCGGAGCGCTCCGTCACGAGCGCGCCGTCACCGCGCCTCGCCCGCCTCCCCTCCCCGCTCCTCCTCGACCGGCGGCGCCACGTCGCCCCGGTAGCGCGCCCCGCAGCGGCTCATCGCCTTCTGGATCATCGGCAGCGGCAGCGCGAGATCCAGCAGGAAGCGGCCCTCGCGCGGGCTCACCCGCGCCATGTCGAGGAGCTCGACGAGCTCCTCCTCGCCGTCCGCCTGCGCCTTCAGGCGGGCCAGCGAGAGCGTGGCCCCCAGCGTCTTGCCGAGGTCGTCGATGTCGGCCTTCACGGGCCCCGTCACGTCCGCCACGATCGCGACGTCCTCCGACGCGTCGATGTGAAGCTCCACCTGGCTGACAGCGCCGCGCAGGCGCTCGGCGATCTCCGGCTGGCTCTCCTCGAGCAAGGCCGCCAGGTCGTCGGCCGAGAGCACCCCGTACGCGTCCCCGTAGCTCGCCCACTCCGGGATCACCGGCGGCGCCGGCGGGACCTTGTCCTCGAGCCTGTCGATCGCGGCCTCGACGGCCTCCGCGTCCCTGCCGAGGAGCAGGAGGCCGTCGCCCCAGAGGCCGAGCACCGGCGCGCGCCCCTCCTCCTCGAAGAGCGCCCCGCGCGCGCCGTGGGCGCGGCGGCTCCCCCGCAGCGACGAAAGACGCGCCGACCCGAACTGGCCCGAGACCACCACGAGACCTTCGGAGGACGCCGCGATCCGGTCGATGTCCTCGAGCACGTCGATCCCGAGCTCGTCCTTGAGCTCGTCGAAGCTATCCATCCCGCGCTCCGCGAGCATGCAGTCGAGCCAGAGCTTGCCGGCCGGCGACTCCTTGATGGCGCTCGCCTCGAACACGAGGGCCGACGTGGCCTTGTCGGTGGGCAGGGCCGTCAGCACCGGATCGCGCCGGCCCGGGCGCTTCGGGTCGTTCTGCGGCGGAGGCGGCAGCGTGAGGCGGCGCTGATTGCGCTCATGCTCGGCATCGCGCGGGTAGCGCGGGAACTCCACGCGCGGCTTCCGCGCGGCGGTGGCCCTGCTGTCGCCGCGCGACATGAGCCACGCGGCGAGGCCGAGGAGGACGACGGCGGCGAGGAGCCAGGCTCGGTGGCGCATGGTGGTCAGAAATCCTTCTGCTCGAAGCCCCAGATGCCGAAGGCGACGGCGGCGAGGCCAAAGACGGCGATCCCGGCGAGCTGGCTCGCGAGGTCGAGCGCCCCGACGGGCGCCGAGGCGGCGAGATCGGCGGAGGTGTCGGCCAGCGTGGAGACGCGCGGCAAGACCGCGGTGACGGCGCGGAAGAGGGCGCGGGGGGCGCCGGTCTCGAAGAAGGTCCCGAGGCGATCGCGGTAGCCGGCGACGATGCCGGCGAGGAAGAGGGCGCCGCCCGTCGCGGCGGAGAGGGCGGCGCTGCGCGCGAACACGGCGGCCGCGAGCATGGCGCCGTAGAGGGCGGCGAAGGTGACGCCCGCGAGGAGGGCGGCGAGGACGGGGCGCACGGTCCAGACGCCTGTCTTCACGGCGAGCAGGAGCGTGAGGCCGCCCGCGCCGTAGAGCGCGCCGGCCAGGGCGAGGCCGAGCACGCCGAGGAAGGTGCCGGCGAGCAGCTCCCAGCGCTGGACGGGGAGCGCGAGGAGGTGCTCGATGCGGCCGGGCGCGAGCAGGCTCGGGGCGAAGTCGGCGCAGGCGAGGACGCCGAAACCGAGGCCGCCGTAGAAGATGACGTACGCCGCCGCGCGCAGGACGGGCCGGAGGGCGACGTCGACGGCCCGGATGTCGGTGGGGACGACCTGGCCGAAGAGGCGCGTGGCGGCGAGGGCGCCGTCGACGATGTCCATGCGCAGGGTGAGGCCGGCGACGCCGAGCAGGAGGGTGATGGCTGCGCCGAGGGCGAGGAACCACCGGCGCGAGGCGGCCTCGCGGACGAGGTCGAGCGCGATGGCGAGGACGGTCTTCACGGCGAGGCTCCGGCGGTGGGGGTGGGCGCGCCGAGGGCCTCGGCGAGGACGTCCTCGAGGTCGCGCATGTCGCGGGCGAGCTCGATGAGCAGGGCGCCGCGGGCGCGGGCGCTGTCGAGCAGGGCGTTGAGCTCCTCGGGGCTCGGGGCGTCGCAGGTGAAGGCGCCCTCGGCGTCGCGGGCGACGAGGCCGAGCGGGAGGAGCGCGGCCGGGTCGAAGCCGGGCGCGAAGCGGACGCGGTAGCGCGTGGGGCTGCCGCAGAGGGCCTCGAGGGCGCCCTCGCGGACGAGGCGGCCGCCGGCGAGGATGCCGACGCTGTCGCAGACGCGCTCGGTCTCGGAGAGAAGGTGCGAGTTGAGGAAGAGGGTGGCGCCGCGGGCGCGCTCCTCGGTGAGGATGCGGCGGATCTCGGCGCGGCCGAGGGGGTCGATGCCGTCGGTGGGCTCATCGAGGACGAGGAGGTCTGGCGCGCCGAGCAGGGCCGCGGCGAGGCCGAGGCGCTGCTTCATGCCCTTGGAGAAGCCGCCGATGCGGCGCTTGGCGCTGTCGCCGAGCCCGACGCGGTCGAGGTCGCGAAGGAGCGCTGCCTCGGTCACCGGGAGGCGCTTGAGCCGGGCGACGCTGGCGAGGAAGGCGACAGGCGTCCAGGCGTGCGGGAGGTGGAGGCGCTCGGGCAGGTAGCCGATGCGGGCGCGGACGGCGCGGTCCTCCGGGGCGCCGCCGAGGACGCGGACGACGCCGGAGGTGGGGCGGACGACGCCGAGGAGGGTCTTGATGAAGGTGGTCTTGCCGGCGCCGTTGGGGCCGAGCAGGCCGAAC
This sequence comes from Sorangium cellulosum, assembly GCF_001589285.1. Taxonomy (GTDB): domain Bacteria; phylum Myxococcota_A; class Polyangia; order Polyangiales; family Polyangiaceae; genus Sorangium; species Sorangium cellulosum_G. The sequence continues at coordinate 5,090 of NZ_JEMA01000661.1, forward strand.
GCGGCGCCGCGGGGGACGGTGAGATCGAGGCCGGCCAGGGCCTCCTGGCCGTCCCGCCGGAAGAGGCCCGCGTACGTCTTGCGGAGCGCGGCGGCTTCGATGGCGATCACGGAGGGAGCATAGGCGGCCTCACGCGGGCCCGCACCAGGCCTCGAGCGCGCTCCTCAGGTCGGACAGGCGCGTCGCCCGCCGCGCGGCGGTGCCCCCGCACCTCGCGAGCGCCGACCACGAGGCGCGGTTCCGGTACGGGCTTCGGCTCCTCCTCAGGGGACTGGGAGCCGAGGTCGAGGCGGCGGCGCCGTGACCGCCTGGGTCGTCGGGGTCGCGTGCCGGCGCGTCCTGGCACAGAACGCGCCGCGGGCCGCCGCGCCAGCGCTGGAAATCATGCGGTTCGGGCCCGGTATGCGCCATGCATTGCGGCCCCTCCGGCTGCGTCCGACGTCGACGCGTGAGGCCCCTCGCGGCCAAGGAGACCTGATGCGTACCCGTTTCCGTTTCGCTTTCATGGTGGGGAGCCTTCTTGCGCTGGGTGCGTGCTCGGGCGGCTCGACCCCCTCGAACCCGGTCCACGGCGGCGACGGCGAGATCCCGGGGAGGGGCGCCGGCACGGGCGACGGCACCTCGGCCTCGGCCGGCGCGGGGGGTCCGTGGGCGGAGGGCGGCGATGCCCCGAGCGACTCCGGCTCCCTCGGCACCGGCGGGGGCGCCGGCACCGGGGGCGGTGGAGGCGCCGGGGGCGGCGGGGGCAGCGGAGGCAGCGGAGGCAGCGGAGGCGGCGGCGTCGAGCCTGGCACGCTGACCGCGGGCGTCTGGGACGACAACCGCAACTTCGACTTCTTCCTCTCGTACCGGAGTTCGCTCCATGCGCAGCAGCTCCCGGGCCTCTTGCCCTTCACCGAGGCCGACCACCAGGCCGCGCGCAGCCTCTTCGCGTCGCCCCCGGGGACGAGGGAGACGCTCGACATCTCGCTCATCATCGACACCACCGGCAGCATGGGCGACGAGATCACGTATCTTCAGACGGAGTTCATCGCGCTCTCCGACGCCATCTTCGCCAGGTACCCGGACGCCGCGCAGCGCTGGTCGCTCGTCGTCTACAAGGATACGGAGGACGACTACATCGTCCGGTGGTTCGATTTCCGCGACGATCCCGTCGAGTTCCAGGAGAAGCTCGCCGCGCAGGCGGCCGACGGCGGCGGCGACTTCCCGGAGGCGCCCGACATGGCGCTCTTCAAGGCGGCCGACCTCTCGTGGCGCACGGACGGCGACGCCGCGCGCCTTGCCTTCTGGGTCGCGGACGCGCCCCACCACGACGGTAACGCGGCGGACATGGCCGACGGGATACGGGCCCTCCAGGACCGCGGGGTGCACGTCTATCCGGTCGCGTCGAGCGGCGTGGACGAGCTCACCGAGCTCACCATGCGCTCGACCGCGCAGCTGACGGGCGGCCGGTACCTCTTCTTGACGGATGACTCCGGGGTCGGCGGGGCCCACAAGGAGCCGACGATCCCCTGTTATTACGTGACCCAGCTCGATCGCGCGATCCTGCGCATGGTCGACATCGAGCTCTCCGGTGTCTACCGCGAGCCGGAGCCGTCCGAGATCCTCCGCACGGGCGGTGACCCCCTGGACGGCGCGTGCGCGCTCGCGTCAGGCGTCGAGGTGCTCGCGTATTGAGCTGACGGCCGCTCGCCTCGATTCATGGCCAGCATGGGTCGGGGCGAGCAGCGCGGGCGCAGGGCTGATCGCGCGACGGGCCTGGAGACAGGCGGCGGCTCACGAGGGGCGAATCGGCTCCGCGAGCCATCGAACCAGCGCGTCGCTGTCGAGGTCGAGCAAGGCATCCTCGACCTCGCCCGGACCGAGCGCGCGGGCTCGCTCGATGATGGCTCTCTCTTCCTCGGCCGTGGGTCGTCGCCCGAGGCGCCGCGCGAAGAGGCGCCCCAGCAGCTCCGCGATCGCCTGCTGCTTCCCGCGCTCCTCTCCTCGCTTCTCCCCTCGCTTCTCCCCTCGCTGCTCCCCGCGCAGCTCCCCCCGTTGCTCGGCCTCGATGATCATCTCCCCGATGATCGGCGTGCGCCGGAGCAGCCCCTCTTCCTTGTCCTCCACCATGATCACGAGCTCCTTCCACAGAGTATGCCCCCAGGGATCGATGGTCGCCATCACCAGCAGCGCCGTGTAGAGCTCGGCCCGCTCCTCGGCGGTCGCCGCCACGGCGTGGATCTCCGCGACGATCTCCCGCAGCGCCGCCGNCACGGCGTGGATCTCCGCGACGATCTCCCGCAGCGCCGCCGCGGTCG
>NZ_JEMA01000662.1 GCF_001589285.1 Sorangium cellulosum
CCGGCGGCGACAGGCGCTGCCCCGGCGGGCGAGAAGAAGTTCGAGTGCGGCGCGAAGGGCCAGAAGATGTGCCCGATGCAGGCCTGGATGAAGAGCACGATGGCCTCGGCGACCTCGAGCGGCGACGGCGCGAAGATCGCGGCGGCGCTGCAGTACGTGGCCGGCAAGCCGCCGCCCGGCATGGGGAGCTGGGGCGCGATCTCCAGGGCCGGCGCCGCCAAGGCGAAGGCCGGCGACATCGACGGCGCCAAGGCGAGCTGCAAGCAGTGCCACGACCTCTACAAGGAGCAGTACAAGAAGGCGATGCGCGATCGTCCCTGGTGAGCCGTCCGCCGCGCGCGCCTCGCGCCTGCGCGCCGGTCGCCGCTCGGCCGGCGTCGCGCGGACAAACATCTTGGACGGGCGGGGGTGATGCGATAGAGCGCTGAGCTGATGGCGCGCGCTGTTCGCACAGGCCCCGGGGGTGCCCATGCGCCGGCCGCCTCGCCGACTCGCGGCAGGGGTGCCGGCGGATCGAGCGGGTCCGCGGGCGCGCCCCGCGCGCGCGTCGGCCAGGCGGCCGACCCGTTCTCCAGCAGCGCGTTGCCGCCGTCGAAGCCGCGCGCGGGCGCGGCGCCGCGCCTC
>NZ_JEMA01000663.1 GCF_001589285.1 Sorangium cellulosum
ACGCTCGCGCGCGGCGGCGTGCTCGCCTGCGCCGGCGTTCCCGCGTTCGCGGGCGCGCTCGGTCCGGCCGCACTCCCCCTGGATTCGGCGGGAGGTGACGGCGCGGCCTCGGACGCCTCGACGCCGAGGGGTTCGGCTGCGCTCTCCGGCACGCGCGCGTCCGGCGGTGCCCCGGTCTCGCGCGTGGCGTGCGTGATGTCAGGACGCGCCGGCGCCGCCTGGGCGCTCGTGACGACCCCGCCGGCGGACGCGGCCGGCACGGCCCCGCGCTCGGACGCGGCCGGCACGGCCCCGCGCTCGGACGCGGACATCGCGGGGCGCTCGCGGCGCGCATGGATGTACAGCGCCGTCGCGGCGCCCGAGATCGGGATCGCCAGCACCGCCGCGGCGGCGCAGCGGCGCAGGAGCTGCGCTCGCCAGCGCCGGTCGGCGACGCGGTCCGTCGCCGGCAGGTCAGGTCCCTCGAGGCTTGCTCCCTGGCCTCCCGGTGACGATCGCACCGTGACCGGCCCGGGGGTCACGAGCAGCGGCCAGCCCGGATCGGCCGCCGGGGGCGCGCTCGGCGGCGGATGCCACGAAGGAGCCGAAGGCTGCGCCGGCGCCGCGTCCTCCTCACGCTCACGCGCCGCCGGCGCCGCGTCCTCCTCACGCGCCGCCGGCGCCGCGTCCTCCTCGCGCGCCTCGCTCCAGCCGAGCTCGGCCGGGGCTGCCGGCCCATGGACGATCACCCGGCTCTCGTCGGGCCGCGGCGCCGTGATCAGCCGCTCGGGCGATCGCGGACCGTGGTGCTCCCGCCGGGACCCCGGCGTTCCTGCGTCCGGTACCGCGGCGAGCCGGCCGGCGCGCACGTCCGAAAGGTAGCGCTCCCGGAGCTCGCGCAGCGCGCTCGCCGCCGCGCCGGCGTGCCTGAAGCGCTCGGTCGGCCGCTTCGCCAGGCCGGTCTGGAGGACCGGCCAGACGTAGTCCGGGATCGACGGCACGAGCTCGTGTACCGGCACCGGCATCCGCAGCATGTGCGCCGCGACGAGCTGGCCCTCGCTGGGCATCCCCGAGAGCCCCCGGCCCGTGGCGAACACGTAACGGCCGGCCAGGAGCTCGTAGATCACGAGCGACAGCGCGTAGACGTCGCTCGCCGGTGAGCACGGTTCTCCCCAGCACTCCTCCGGCGCCGTGTACGCCGTCGTGCCGAACCGCTGGCCCGGCCGGGTGCTCGGCAGACCGTCGACCCGGATCTTCGCGATGTTCAGGTCGAGCAGCTTGACCTCCCCGTGCCGGTCGATGAACACGTTCTCCGGCTTCACGTCCCGGTGCACGATCCCGAGGTCGTGCGCCGCCGCGAGGCCGTCGGCGATCTCGATCCCGATGTGGAGCGCCCGCGCGATCGGCAGCGGCGACTCCACCTGGCAGATCCGGCGGAGCGACTGGCCCTCCAGCAGCTCCATGGCGATCCAGACCGTGCCGTCGGGCAGCGTGTCGGCGCTGTGCACGGCGACGATGTTCTTGTGCCGCAGCCGGCAGAGCGCGATGGCCTCCTTGCGGGCGCGCTCGCGCACCTCCTCGGTGCTCGCGTAGCACGGGAGCAGCAGCTTGAGCGCGACCCGCCGCTGCGTGAACTCGTGGACCGCCTCGTAGACGACGCCGACGCCGCCCGCGCCGACCATCCGCACGAGCCTGTGGCCCGCGACGGCGCTCCCCGGAAGATACGTCACCGGAGGCGAGGGCGTCCCGGCGTCGTCGTCGCGTGTGCTGTCCTCGCCCTGACTCATCCAAGCCACCAGCGCATCAAGAGCGCGCCGACCATACCAGAGAGCGCCGCGGTCGCGGCGACGGCGAGCCAGCTCGCCACCGGCGCAGGCGGACGCGGGGCGAGCGCCCGCGCGGAGGACGCGCGCTCCTCCGTCGCGCCGGAGCGTGGAGCCCGGCGGACCGGAGGACACGGCACCTCGATCACGACGGGTCGCGTCGCGACAGGTCGCGTGACGGCCGCCGGTGCGACCGGCGCGAACGGCGCGAACGGCAGCGGCGCCGTCGCCATGGAAGCGGGCGGCGCCTGGGACGGCTGCCAGGGAAGAGGCGAATCCGGGCGGAACGACACGGGAAGCGGCGCGGTGGTCAGCGGGGCCGGAAGGGGCTCGACGCGACCCGGCGGCCCGCCGGTGCGAAGGACATCGTCCAGGGGCACGGTCGCGAGCTGGCATTCGATCGAGCTGCGAGCGGTCACGGCCAGGTTCCTCTCCAGCAAGCGCGGGCATGAGAGCGCGGGCATGAGACGGCGGCGGCGACGGATCCCGGGCGTGACATCCGAAGGGGTCGTCGCTCCTGCCTTCGGTGGGTACCATCGACCCTGCGCGGCCGATTTCTCAGAAAAGAGTTCGGTCTCGGTCATCCGGACGCGCCGCCCCTCATCCGGACGCGCCGCCCCTCATCCGGACGCGCCCCCGCGCCATCCGGACGCGCCCCCGCGCCATCCGGACATGCCGCGCCGGCATCCGGACGCGCCGCGCCGGCATCCGGACGCGCCGCCCCGCCATCCGGACACCGCGGCTCCACCCGATCGCTCCGGATGTCCCCGGCGCGCGTCCGGACCAGCCCCTTTCGTGCTGGACATCGCCGCGAGCGAGCTCAACCTTGCTGCTTCGCGCCGCGCCGGCAAGGCGCGGGACGCAGGAGGAGGGAACAAGCAATCGCCATGGCAAAGCAGGGAAAGGACTACGATCGCTGGGTCAAGGCCGCCGCCGAGACGGGGCGGACCGACAACCCGCTGAAGGTGCCGTACGACGTCGCCGTGCGCGAGGCGGTCGCCGCCGCGGCGTTCGTGGAGAAGTACTGGGAGCCCGACGGCGAGCGCCCCGGCCTCAAGCGGGTCAAGAGCCGCCTGCCCGCGTCGGCCAGCGAGGAGCTGCTCTCCATCATCCGGGCTGTGCAGGAGGCGCAGACGCGGCTCCTCCTCATCGTCGATCCCGCGGTCACCGACGTCGGAGAACGCGCCCGGTTCGTCGTCGACGAGCTCGAGTCGGCGCTCGAGTTCCTGCTGGACGACGACGTCGACGAGCCCGCCGACGCGCAGCTCGCACGCATCAAGGAGTTCCACGCGCAGGACGGCCAGCGATCCATCGCGCTCTCCCAGGCGCTCCGCGATTACGCGGGGCTCGCGGAGACGCTCAAGGACCGCCTGGTCGAGGCGGACGAGGAGTTCGACGTGCGCCTCATCGCCGAGGCCAGGAAGCTCGCGGAGGATCTGCAGCGGCGAGCGCTGGGGACGGCCCCCGAGGCCGGCGCCTCGGCCGCTGCGGCCACGATCCGCAACCAGGTGCTGCACCTCATGGTGGACCGCGTCGCCGCCATCCGGAAGACCGCGGCGCACGTCTTCCGGCGCCACCCCGAGATCGTCCGTGAGGTGACGAGCGCCTACGAGCGGCGCCGGCGCGTGGCGGCCCGGCGCGAGAAGGCCCGCAAGGCCGCCGAGGCCAGACCGGTCGACGGCAAGCCCGCGGCGGCGCCGGCGACCCCCTCGCCGGCGACCCCCTCGCCGGCGACCCCCTCGACATCATCCGGCGCTCAGCCCTCGTAATCCCGGCCGTCTCGCTGCCCGCGCGGCGCTTCCCGTCTCGCCGCCCGCGCGGCGCTCGTCGCGTCCCTGGCCGGACTTCTGGCGGGTGGAGAACGCTACCGCTCCAGCGATCGCCCTGCACCCGCCTGGCGCCAGGAAGCGGTAAGGCCCACCGCCTCCGCCTCGAAATCCCGAGCCTGGTGAGGGCGCGGAGGTGATACGATTTGCCGCCTTCCGGTGGCCAAATGACCTCACGCGGCGTCATCCCCGAGTCCGTTTTCCCTCCGCCATCGGAGGTCACGGACGCGCCGGACGAGAAGCTGCGGGCGCGCGCCCGCGTCGGGATGACCGTCAAGAACAAGTGGCGGATCGACGCCCTCCTCGGCGTGGGCGGCATGGCCTCGGTGTACGCCGCCACGCACCGGAACGGCTCGCGCGCCGCGCTGAAGATCCTCCACGCCGAGTTCGCGCGCGACGTCGGCATCCGCGAGCGGTTCCTGCGCGAGGGCTACGTCGCCAACAAGATCGATCACCCCGGCCGGGTCGCGATCCTCGACGACGACATCACCGAGCAGGATGAGCCGTTCCTCGTCATGGAGCTGCTCGACGGGGAGACCGTGCAGCAGCTCTGGAAGCGCAAGAGCCGGAAGCTCCCCGTCGCGGAGGCGCTCTGGATCGTGGGGGAGGTGCTCGACACGCTCGAGAGCTTCCACGCCGAGGGCATCGTCCACCGCGACCTGAAGCCCGCGAACATCTTCATCACGAAGGACAACGCGGTGAAGCTGCTCGACTTCGGCGTGGCCAGGCTGCGCGGCGCGCCCGGCGACAAGACCAAGGCCGGCACGGCGCTCGGGACCCCCTCGTTCATGGCGCCCGAGCAGGCGATGGGGCTGACCGAGGGGGTCGACGGCCGGGCGGACCTCTTCTCGATCGGGGCGACCCTGTACGCGGTGCTCAGCGGCCAGCGGCTCCACCAGGGGCGCTCGGACAACGAGGCGTTCATCCTCGCCGCGACCACGCCGGCGCCCTCGCTCGCGCGGATCGCGCCCGAGTTGCCCGCCCCGGTCATCGGCCTCGTCGACAAGGCGCTCGCCTGGGATCGGCGCAACCGCTACGAGTCGGCCGCGCAGATGCGGCAGGAGGTGCTGCGCCTCCTCGAGGAGCTCGGCGCGTCCGCCCCTCGCCGCAGCGCGCCGCACAGCACGCTGCGCCCCCCGCCGGACGACTCGCCCACCGCTGTCGGGCAGCTGCCGCCCGAGGAGCCCGCGCCCGAGGAGGAGCTGGGCGACGCGGAGCCGGACGACCCCGCGGTCGCGCGGCTCACCGAGGTGTTCCGCCGCGTGGAGCGGCTGCTCCCGGCGGTGCGCCACTACGGCTGGAGCCATCCGGACGCGGACAACAAGCTCCGCGCGGCCTTCCAGGCGATCGTGGAGGCGCTGCGCGCCGACGCGAACCTCGTCTACTGGGCGCTCTCGCCGTACGCCTTCGAGCACCGCCGGCGCACGGTCTGGGAGCCGTCGCACCCGCTCGATCTCGTCCCGTACAACCTCTTCGCGGCCGGCGTGCGGCGCGTGCAGCTCCTGCCCGGCATCACGGAGGACGAGCTGCGCGCGCTCTGCGAGGTGCTGCTGCTCGATCCGCTGCGCGACCTCGCCCCCGAGGACGACGTCGCGGCCGCGCTGTGGGAGCGCCGCCTCGAGCACGTGCGCTACGACGTGGTGAGCGTCTTCGTCGAGGGCGACGCGGCCGACCGCGAGCAGTTCTGGCACGAGGCCGACGACCTCGAGGGCATGGCCCGGCGCGCCGCCGAGGAGAAGGCGAACCGCGCCGAGGCGGCCGCGATGGTGATCGACACCGACGCGGCCGCGCTCAAGGCCGCGCGCCGCGCCGCGAGCGCGCTCGCGCTCGACCCTGTCGCGCAGCGCGCGCTCGGCACGCAGCTCGTGCTCAGCCCGGATCGCTGGAGCGAGCGCTTCGTCGAGGTGGTGGCGGACGCCTTCCTGAACGCGAAGCGCTACCAGGACGTCGAGCTCGTGGCGGAGCCGATGGCCGCCTCGGCGCGCGATCTCATCCTCGCGCGCCGCTTCGACACGCTCTTCGCGATGCACGACGCGGTCGAGAAGGCGCTGGACGCGCTCGCGCCCAGGCAGCAGGGCGGCGCGCTCGCGGCCGAGTTCACCCGCGGCATGTTCCCGCCCGACACGATGCGGCTGCTGCTCCGCGAGGCGACGCGCGTCCTCATGACGGGCACGCCGGGCGCCGCTGCGCCGCCCGCCCCTGTGGATCTGGATCTCGTCGCGCAGCGCCTCGCGCCGGTGCTCCAGCGGCTCGGCCCCGAGCACCTGCCGGTCGCGATGGAGGCCGTCGGGCAGGTCGGCCACGAGGCCCTGCGCCGCGCGCTGCTCGGCCACCTGGAGCGGACGCTGCCCGGGCACGAGGAGGGGGTCGTCGACGCGCTCATGACGCTGGATCTCGACGTCTCCCGCCCGATCCTCAAGATGTTCGCCGCGTCGCGGACGCCGGGCGCCCTGGGCGCGCTGAAGCGGCTCTCCGGGTGCGCGAACGCGGCGCTCCGCTGCGAGGCGATCGCGCACCTCGCGGCGAGCCCCGAGCAGATCAGGGACGAGCTGCTCTCGCTCGCCGAGTCGGCGCCGCCCGACGTGCGCGTCGCGGCGCTCCGCACGCTGGCGCACCACCAGGTCCGCGCGGCCGGCCCGCTGCTCGTCCGCCGCGTGCAGGACAGCTCGTTCCACCAGCTCACGCTCGACGAGCGGCGCGAGTTCCTCGGCGCGCTCTACACGCTGAACCCGGCGCGCGGCGAGTCGGTCGCCGTCGAGCTGCTCCAGCGGCACGGCCTGCTCGCGGACGACGCGGCGGAGCAGACGCGCTGCCTGTCGGCGGAGCTGCTCGGCCGCGAGGCGCGCTCGCAGGAGGCGCTCGACGCCGCGCTCGCGGCCGCGAAGCGGCGGCCCTGGAACAGCCAGCCGCTGCGCGACGCCGCGAGCGCCGCCGCCGAGGCGATCGCCGGGCGCCTCGGCAAGCGGATCTCGACGACCGGGGAGCTCCCTTGACCGCGCCCCAGGTCGACGTCATCAGCCAGAACATGTCGGAGAATATCCGGCGCGAGCAGGCGCGCGACCTCGCCGCCAGCGTGGTGCAGGCGCTCTTCCGGCTGGTGAAGCTCTCGACGCTGCACTCGATCGACAACCAGGCCATGGTGCGGCAGGTCGAGGAGACGGTCTCGCTGATCCAGGACTTCGGCCAGCGCTCCGGCCACAACGTCTCCGTCCTGTTCACCCGCGGATCGGTCTTCGTCTCCGGGCAGCTCCTCAAGGCGAACCGCGCCGTCTACGAGGGCGCGCTCGAGCTCGGAGACATCCTGGGCCGCTGCGGCTACTCCGAGATCGGCGTCGCCAGGGACGTCCGCGCGAGCGACCTCTACGCGCTCGCCTCCGCGCTCGCCGAGGCCCTCCGGAGCAGCAAGCCGGCGCTCGTGGACCGCCCGGCGCCGCGCGTCCGCCTGCGCGCGGTGGACGAGGCCGTGCTCCGCCGCGAGGTCGCGATCGATCGCGAGGGCGACGAGGCCGCGGCCATCGTGCGGACCTACGCGACGGCGATCGTGATCATCCGCCGCTTCTACGACGACCTGCGGCACGGCCGCTACACGCTGCGGCAGGGCGTCAAGCGCATCACGCAGCGCCTCGTCGACCTCTCCGGGAACGAGACCCCCGCCTTCCTCGGCGTCACCGCGCTGCGCAACCAGAACCACGACGATGCGGGCCGCGCGGTGAACACCGCGATCCTGAGCCTCGCGATGGCCCGGCAGATCACGAGCGACGTCGTGCTCCTGCAGCGGCTCTCCATGGCGGCGCTGCTCTTCGACACCGCGCGGCCCCGGCTCACCGGCGTCGCGAAGAGCGGCGCGGGCGGGCTCGTCCCGCAGCTCAGCGAGCAGCAGGAGGCGGACGTCCCCGCGGGCACGGCCGTCGTGCTGACCGCGCTCGGCCTCGTGAACGAGCCCAGCGTGATGCGCACGGTGATGGCCTACGAGGCGCACTGGGTGCGGCGGCAGCCCGCGCTCGGCCAGGTCTACCGCGGGCTCCGCCAGCCGACCTTGCAGGCGCGCATCCTCGCGACAGCGCGCGCCTTCAACGATCTGTTGACGGCCGCGCCGGGCGGGGCGCCGCTCTCCGCCGACGAGGCGATCGCCACGCTCGAGCAGGAGGCGGCCGATCCCGCGGACCGCACCGTGCTGCGGCTGCTGGTCGGGGCGCTCGGGATCTTTCCGACCGGCACCCTCGTGGAGCTCTCGACCGGGGAGGTCGCGCTGGTCGTCCAGACGCCGTCGCACCCGGCCCGCTACTCGCAGCCGCGCGTCCGGCTCGTCCTCGACGCCTCGGGCGGCCCCATCGCCGCGCGCGCGCTCGAGGTCGATCTCGCCGAGCGGCCCCGCCAGGGCGAGCCGACACGGCACATCCGTCGGATCGTCGCGACCAGCGACGACCCGGCCGTCGCCTCGATGCGCGCCTACGCGGCGGTCCAGGAGGCGCCGCAGGCGTCGCACCGCGCGCCGGCGAGCGCGGCGGAGCCGTCGGCGATCCGCACCATCCCGGTGCCGCCGCCGGCGTCGCCCTTCAACAGCCTGCGCATGCCGCCGCTGCAGCCGATCACGCGGCCCTCGTCGCCCACGCTGCCGATGACCAGCGCGCCGGCGGGGCGGAGGACGCAGCCGCGGCCCGGCGACGCCGGCCGCGGGCCCGCGTCGTCGCCCGACGCCTCGCAGGCGGCGCTGCCCGACGACGGCNGCGTCGTCGCCCGACGCCTCGCAGGCGGCGCTGCCCGACGACGGCGGCGCGGAGGCCAGGATGCTCGCGGATCTGCCGCCGGCGCCGTCCGGCAAGCGCTCGCCGACCTTGCGGCCGGGGCGCACCACGGCGCGCTGGCCCGATCCACCGCAGCAGCAGGAGCCCGCCGCGGCGGAGGACCCGTACGCGCTTCCGGGCGCTCAGCGAGAGGAGTCGTGGTCCGTGCAGACAGACAGCGAGCCTGACGAGATCCCGGAGGAGAGCGCGCGGCCGTCCACGCCGCGCACGCGCGGCTGGGGAGAGCCGCCGCCGCGGCGCGATCGCAGCCCGGAGTCCGAGCTGCCGCCGTCGGCCATGGCCGGCCCGATCGCCGTGCTGTCGCTGCCGGCCGATCCGCCGACCGCGGAGGGCACCCTCGCGCGCACGCCGCTCGTGCACCTGCTCGTGTACATGCTCGACCGGCGCCTCACCGGCACGACGTGCTTCGTCGACCCCGACGGCGTCCGCCACGGCATCTTCTTCAGCGACGGCGTGCCGGCGAAGATCTGGACCGGGACGATCATCGCCCCGCTCGACCGGGTGATCGTCGAGCTCGGCCTCCTCGGCGAGGCGACGCTCCGGGAGACGCTCCGCGAGATCACGAAGCGGCGGGTGCTGCACGGCCGGCTGCTCGTCTCCCGCGGCCTGCTCGACCGGGAGACGGTCTTCGGCGTGCTCCGCCAGCAGCTCGTGCGCAAGCTGGTCGCGCTCTACGACCTCTCGCCCGGGACGCGGTACGCCTACTACGACGGCCAGAACCTGCTGTCGTCCTACGGCGGCCCGGAGCTCATCGGGTGCGAGCCGCTCGCGGTGATCATGGCGGGGGTCCGGCTCCACGCCGATGATCCGCTGATCGACGCGACGCTCGATCGCATCCACAGCCGGCCGCTCGGCCTCCACGTCGAGGCCGAGATGAAGCGGTTCCAGCTCCACCGCGACGAGGCGGCCGTGGTCGACCTCCTGCGCACGCGGCGCATGACGATCGCCGAGCTGGTCGGGGCCGGCGTCGCGCAGGAGCGCGTCGTGCGGCTGACGATCTACGCGCTCGCGATCACGCGGCACCTCGATCTCGGCGCCCCCGGCCGGCGCCCCGTGGGGCTCGGCCGCGGCCGCGCGACCGGCGCTCCCCCGGCCGACGCGGGGC
>NZ_JEMA01000664.1 GCF_001589285.1 Sorangium cellulosum
AGCCCCGCCGCCCCGTCCCCCTCCAGGACCTGCTCCAGCACCTCGCGCGCCCGCCCCGCGCGCCCGCCGCACTGGAGCGTCGACGCGATCTCGAGCCGCGTCACCGCCGCCGTCGCCGCCTCGAGCAGCGCCTCCGCGGCCGCCGCCCACGCCCGCGGGTCCGCCTCGCGCTCGGCCCGCCGCGCCAGGAACAGCCGCTCGGCGGCCGCCGCGTCGCCCGACAGCGCCAGGTGCAGCACCTGCTGCTCCACCCGCGCCGGGTACGCCCCCGCCACCCGCGCGTGCGCCGCCCGGACCGCCTCGCCCCCGAGCGCCTCCAGCAGCGCGGCGATCGGCCCCGCGCGCGTCAGCGTCCACCCCCCCGCCGCCCGCGCCGCGACGCCCCGGGCCGCCAGCTCGGCCAGGTGCGCGACAGGCAGCCCGAGCGCCGGCAGTTCCTCGTCCGCGACAGCGCCGCCCTGCACGGCCAGCGTCGCCACCGCGTCGCGCAGCGACCCCCGCAGCCCCCGCAGCCGCAGCGCGTAGCGCGCGCTCGCCCCCGGCGTCGTCGCGTCGAGCCCCGCGATGTCCCCGCTCTCCCCGAGCCGCCCCGCCGTCACAACGAGGTCCGCTGGCCACCCCGCGCTCGCGCGCCGCACCACCTCGGCCGCGTCCCCCAGGCCGATGTCGTCCATCCAGCGCTGCACCGCCTCGCCCCCGAGCGGCGGCAGCGCCACCTCGCGCGCGCTCCGCCCCGCCTCCGCCGCCACGGCGGCGAGCGGCGCCCGGCCGCCCCCGTGCGGCGCGCGCTCGGCCGCGAGGAGCAGGACCGGATCCTCGGGCCCGAGCAGCCGGACCAGCGCCTCGAGCATCTCCCGGTCCGCCCCGGTCACCTCGTCGGCGTCGTCGAGCACGAGCACAAGCGCCTCGGTCTCCGCCCCCGACCGCCCCCGCGTCAGGCGCTCGTGCGCGCGCAGGGCGCCGAGCGCGCCGGCGGGGAGCGCCTCCTCGCCTGTCGCGCGGCGGAGCATCGAGGCGACAGGCGCCGCGGTCCGCGCGAACCCCTCCACGGCCTCCATCCCGAGCTCGGCGTTCCACTTCGCCTCGCGCAGCACGCGGCTCTTCCCGCACCCCGGCTCCCCGGCGATCACGCACAGGCGCGGCCCGCGCTCCCCGCGCTGGAGCGCCTCCAGCGCCTCGGCGACGGCGCGCATCTCGCCGTCGCGCCCCACGAGGTGGGGCGGCTCCGGCGGCGGCGGGGCCAGCGCGCGCGGCGACGCGCCCACCCAGTCGAGCACCTCGCCCGCGTCGGCCGGCCGGTCGCGCGGCTCCGGCCGTACGAGCCGCTCGACCAGCGCGCCCACCGCCTCCGGCAGCGGCTCGGCGAGGACCGGTGCCACGGCGGCGAGGGTGCGGCCGAGCGAGAAGAGGTCCGCGCGGCCGTCGGCCGGCTCGCCGCGGATCACCTCCGGCGCGAGGTAGCCCTGGGTCCCGGAGACGCCGCCGTCGGGCCTCGCGCCGAGCCGCGCCGCGCACGACAGATCGATCAGCACAGCGCGCCCCGACGCGCCGACGAGGATGTTGGCCGGCTTCACGTCGCCGTGCCGGATGCGCGCGCGGTGGAGGAACCGCAGCGCGTCGAGCACGTCCACGATCGCGGCCCGCACCTCCTCGAAGCGCCGGCCTGTCACGTACTCGTCGAGGGGCGCGCCGAGCACCGCCTCCGACGTGAAGTAGAACCGCGGCTCGCCGGCTCCGGGTTCCCGGAGCATGCCGAAGTCGTGCACCCGGACGAGGTGGGGGTGGAAGAGGCCCGCCAGCATCCTGAACTCGCCGCGGAACGCCGCCCGCTCCGCCGTGCGCGCGCGCCCGAGCAGCTTCAGACAGATGTCGCGGCCGAGCGCCTCGTCCCGCGCGAGCCACGCCGTGGCGAGCCCCCCGCGCCCCAGGGGCCGGATCAGGCGGTAGCGGCGGGCGACGAGCGTTCCTTCGGCCGGGATCACGTGCACAGTGTATCACCATTGTGCCATATGAGACAGTGAGACAGCTTATGAGACACTTGTGCCTTGGTTTTCGCGTTGATTTCCGTCCTTTTTCGTTCGGCACCACCCTTGCTCTAAGGACCGGCATGGCGATGCGGACGACAGCCAGACACGGAGACCGGCGGGGCGCGGTCGTTGCCCTGCTCTCGGTGCTCCTCGGCGGCTGCGTCGTGAGCCCGCAGCCGAGCCCGCCGGTCCACGAGCCGATCCTGGACGGGGGGCTCATCGGGGTGCCCGAGAGCTTCGTGAAGCAGGAGCAGATCTCCCTCCAGGGCCAGCCGGGGGCGGTCGAGCCGGCCGCGGGCGTCGTCCTGGTGACGAACCTCGACAGCCTCGACGCCCCGGTGCTCGCGGAGGTGGCCGACGACGGCAGCTTCCTTGTCACCCTGACGGCCGCCGAGGAGCACGTCCTGCGGATCCAGGCGAAGCAGGGCGAGCGCCGCTCGGCGCCGGTGGACGTCGTGCTCGCGGGGTCGCCCATCAGCGGCACGCACCGGGCGCTCGATCATCTGCCCTGCCTCGAGATCGACACGTGGGTCTCGCTCGAGGGCGGCGCCGGCGCCCGCGACGTGGTCGTCCGCAACACGTGCCTCGAGGACGTCGCCATCGAGGCGCCGCGCCTGCGGCGGGGCGCCGCGCCGTTCAGCGTCAGCCCGGCGGCGGCCTTCGTTGTGCCGGCGGGCGAGACGGGCCTGGTCACCGTGCGCGCGGACGGCGGCGGGGTGGAGCGCGAGGACGTGCTCTTCCTCGACGTCACGTCGCCCGAGCCTGGGCGACGCGCGCTGACGCTCACGCTCTCCGACTGAGCGGTCGGGGGGCGTTCGGGAAGACGACACCGGATCACGCGCCGCGCCTGCGCGCGGCGTCCTGGGCCCCTCCTCGGGAGGGGAGGGGCTCTCTCATGTCTTTCGCCTCGCCGTCCGCGGCGGGGCCCTGTTGGAGGAACATCATGAACATCCAGAATCGTCTCAAGAATAGCCGACTCGGTTCCGTTCTCTGGCTCGCGCTCTCGATCGCCCCGTTCACCGTGGGCTGTCAGGTGGACGTGAGCGACGGCAGCAGCGGCAGCCTCGACTCCGACGCGGAGGAGGTGAGGGGCGGCGGCGGGCAAGGTCGCGCATGCGGCGGCCTCCTGGGGCTCAGCTGTCGGTCTGGGTTCTTCTGCGACTACGAGCTCGAGGCCATGTGCGGCGCGTTCGACCAGACGGGCACCTGCGAGCGCATCCCCGAGGTGTGCACGCGGGAGTACAACCCGGTCTGCGGCTGTGACGGCAAGACGTACGGCAACGAGTGCGAGGCGAACGGCGCGGGCGTCTCGGTGTCGGCGCGCGGCGAGTGCGCGCCGCCTCCGCGGCAGGAGTGCGGCGGCCTGCTGGGCCTCGCGTGCGACGAGGGGTCCTTCTGCGACTTCGCGCCCGACGCGATGTGCGGCGCGGCCGATCAGACGGGCGTCTGCGTGCCCACGCCGGAGGGGTGCACGAAGGAGTTCGCCCCGGTCTGCGGCTGCGACGGCAACACCTACAGCAACGCGTGCATGGCGAACGCGGCGGGCGTCTCGGTGGCGTCGAGCGGCGAGTGCGCGCCGGCGCCGGGCGGCGGTGTGGGCGACGCGTGCGGCACCCGCGGCGCCGCCGAGTGCGCCCCCGGGCTCTTCTGCGACTTCCCGCCCAGGGCCGACTGCGGCTCGTTCGACCTGCCGGGCGCCTGCGCGCCGATGCCGGAGGCGTGCACGTTCCAGTACGACCCTGTCTGCGGCTGCGACGGCAAGACGTACGGCAACGCGTGCGCCGCGAACGCGGCGGGCGTCTCGGTGGCGTCGAGCGGCGAGTGCGCTCCTGCCCCGGAGAAGATCTGCGGCGGCCTGCTGGGCCTCGAGTGCGACGCCGGTTCCTTCTGCAACTACAGCCTCGAGGCGATGTGCGGCGCGGCCGATATGACCGGCGTCTGCGACCCCATCCCCGAGGCCTGCACGGAGGAGTACAACCCTGTGTGCGGCTGCGACGACAGGACGTACGGCAACGCGTGCGCCGCGAACTCGGCGGGCGTCGCGGTGGCCTCGCGCGGCGAGTGCCGCCGGTGAGCTAGCGCCGCGGGAGCCGTCCGGGCCGCGCCCCTCGCGGACTCGACTCGGCGGCTCCCGCCGCTCGCTCCTTGCTCCCGAGCACTCCTGATCAGGAAAAGCCGCACGCGTCTGTGCGATTGATGCGGGAGGGCACGCGGCGTATGCCTGCGCTGCCCTCCTTGCTCATGTCTCCCCTGCAGACCTCCTCCGCGTCCTCGCCGGGCGCGTCGTCGCCTGGCACGTCGTCGCCTGGCACGCCCCCCTTTGCCGCGCCGTCGTCCGGCGCTTCCTCGCCTGGGTCGCTGCGCCTCGGGCTTGTCTGGCTGATGGCGGCGGCCTCGGGCGTCACGGTGGCCAACCTCTATTACAACCAGCCGTTGCTCGGAGACATCGCCCGTGATCTCGGCGGCTCGGGCGGCCTGCTCGGGCTTGTGCCCACGATGACACAGGTCGGGTATGCGGCGGGGATGCTGCTGCTTGTGCCGCTCGGCGACAGCCACGAGCGGCGGCGGCTCATCGTGGTGATGGCGGCGCTGGCGAGCGTCGCCCTGCTCGGCGCGGCGCTCGCCCCGGGGTTGTCGTGGCTGGTCGGGGCGAGCTTCGCGGTCGGCATCACGAGCGTCGTGCCTCAGCTCCTCTTGCCGTTCGCGGCGCAGCTCGCGCCGGACGCGCAGCGCGGGCGCGTCGTCGGGATGGTGATGAGCGGCCTGCTCATCGGCATCCTCCTGTCGCGCACGGTGGCCGGCTTCGTCGGCACGCAGCTCGGCTGGCGTGCGGTGTTCTGGCTCGCGGCGGGGCTGATGCTCGCGCTCGGCCCGGTGCTGCGCCTGGCCTTGCCGTCGCAGCCGCCTGTCGCGCCGATGTCGTATCCCGAGCTCCTGCGCTCGCTGGGCCGCCTCGCCCGCGACGAGCCTGCGCTCCGGCTGCACTCCGCGCTCGGCGCGCTAACGTTCGGCGCGTTCAGCGCGTTCTGGGCGACGCTCGCGCTGTACCTCCAGAGCCTGCCCGGGCGCCACGGCCCCCAGACGGCCGGCCTCTTCGGCCTCGTCGGCGTGGCCGGCGCCGCCGCGGCGCCGCTCGTGGGCCGCTACGCCGACCTGCGCGGCGACAGGCGGATCAACGCGCTCGCGATCGCTGTGCTGCTCGCGTCCTTCGGGGTGCTGTGGCTGCTCGGAGGGTCCTTGTGGGGCATCGCGCTCGGCGTGGTGCTGCTCGATCTCGGGGCGCAGGCCAATCAGATATCGAATCAGGCGCGGGTGTACTCGCTGCGTCCCGAGGCGCGCAGCCGGATGAACACGATCTACATGACCACGTATTTCGTGGGCGGCGCGGCAGGCGCGTGGCTCGGCACCGCGGCCTGGACGCGCTGGGCCTGGACGGGGGTCTGCGCGGTGGGCGGGGGCATGTCGGCGGCGGCGCTGGCGCTGCTGTGGATCTGGGAGGCGCGGGGGGCGCGCGGAGGGG
>NZ_JEMA01000665.1 GCF_001589285.1 Sorangium cellulosum
CGCGTGCCACGCGGCGTCCGCGAGGCCGAGCACGCCGGCGTGCTCCTCGACGACGCGCGCCGCGGCGAGGTGCCACGCGGCGCGCTCGCCCGGCAGGACGGCCGCGAGCACGGCGTCGCGCAGCGTGCGCGAGGAGAGCTTCAGCCACCCGGGCTCCGGGCGGAACACCCAGCCGGCGCCGAGCAGCGCCGCCTCGCTCGAGGCGACCTTCGGGGCGCCGGTGCCGTCGCACAGGGCGTCGATCGCCGCGTCCGACGCGTCGCCGCCGAGCGTCGCGAGCGCGGTGAGGATCGTGCGGTGCCCGACCGCGAGCAGGCGCAGCCGGCCCTCGATCGGCCGGACCGCGGGCGGCGCCGCCAGCTCGGCCCCGGTCATCGTGCGCGCGGGCCGGCCCCGCCCGGCGCTGCGCCGGCGCGGCTCGACGCTCCTGCCGATCCAGCGCAGCGCGCCGCTCTCCAGGGCCTCGCAGAGGAGCTCGCGCAGGGCCAGCGGGAAGGCCGGCGCGCGCGCGGCCCACCGGCGCGCGGCCGCCTCGTCGATGCAGCCGTCGAGGAGGCGGCGGACGAGGTCCTGGGCGATCGGGGCGGAGAGCGGCCCGAGCGTGACGGTGGCGGCGGGGGTAATCGGGGCGAGCGGCGCGGGGAGCGGGTCCGCGCGCCCGATCCGGACGACGGCGCGGAAGCCGCTGCCCATCTCCATGGCGATCGCGATCGCGTCGAGGCTCGCGGCGTCGACCTCGGCGGCGTCGTCGACGGCGAGCAGGCCGAAGCGGGCGTCGGACGGCGCGAGCCACGCGGTGAGCACCTCGGCGGCCGTCCACGGCTCGGCGCCCTCGCCCGCGAGGATCCGCGCGAGCGCGGGCCTCAGCCGGTCCGGGAGCGCCGGCGCGCGGGCGCGGGCCTTCTCGGTGCGGGGCGCCGCCCGCGCGAGCGCGCGCCGGAGCGCGCCGAACGGCTCGCGCGAGGCCCCGAGGGGCGCGACGAAGAGGCTCCGCGACGGGGACAGGAACCGGAGCAGCTCGAGGAGCAGCCGCGAGCCGCCGGCGCCGGCGTCGGCGCGGACGATCGCGAGGGCGCCGGGGGGCACGGCGAGCTCGGCGAGCTCGCCTTCGCGGCCGAGCAGCGGCGGGTCGCACACGCGCGCCACGCTCTCGACGACCTGCCTGCGCAGCGGCTGCTGCGCGTCGAGGCGCAGGCCGCGCACGCGGCGCGCGCCGTCGATGCCGCGGTGGAGGCCGAGGGTCATGAGCTCGCCCGACAGCACGGCGGGGAGCGCGGGATCGAGGAGCACGTCGCCCGGGAGCGCGACGCGGGCGAGCGTGACGGCGACGAGCAGCGGCTGCCCCCAGGAGAGCGCGGTGAAGCGCCCCGCCTCGCCGACGTAGGTCATCTCCCCCTGCGCGATGCCCGCGGCGAAGCGCGCGTCGGGGTGCACGGACACGTCCTCGGCGGCGAGCGCGGCGAGCAGCACGGCCTCCTCGATGTCCTCGGGGGTGAACTCGAACGAGAAGGTCTGCGCGCTCCAGGCGCACAGCGTCGCGCCGAGCGCCTCGGCGCGCTTCTTCAGCGCGAGCGCCCTCGCGAGGTAGCTCTCCTCGCCGCGCGCCGCCGCGCCCCCGTCGTG
>NZ_JEMA01000666.1 GCF_001589285.1 Sorangium cellulosum
GTCCGCGGCGGCGCGGAGCGCGGGCAGTCTGCGCCGCGCGGCGGTGCTCTCGCGGTCGAGGCCGGTGAGCGCGAGCTCCGTTCCCTCCTCGAACGCCGGGATGCACAGCGGCACCTTGAAGGCGACGAGCAGCATCGCGAGGAGCCCGAAGCGGCTCGACTCCAGCGCCTCGAGGTAGGCGAGCCGCCGGCCGAGCGGGAGCCGGCTCATCCGGCTGACGGCGCCGATCACGAAGAGCGGCAGGATCTCGAGGCAGACGGCCAGCAGCGCGAAGCCGCGCCGCGTCTCGGGGCTGCCCTGCCCGAGCGAGAGATCCAGCGCCGCGACAGCGCGCTCGCAGACGCCGGCGCCGGGCGGGACGAGCTCCCCGCGCTCGTCCTCGTCGCAGAGCATCGCCTCGGCCGCGGACCACGCGACGCGGCGCGTCCACGGCGCGAGCCCTCGCCCGGGGCGCTCCAGCCGATCGAACCCTCGCGCGGCGGGCCCGCGCGCGCTCTCACCAGCGTCCTGCATGGCCACGAGATCGTAGCTCGAATCGACCCGGCGCCGAGCGCCAAGGGAGCGCGCGTGGCGGCCGGGTGACCCCTGGCGCTGGCCTCGGCCACGCGGAGGGGGACGCCTCGCGGATCGGCTCGCCGGCGCGCCGCTGCATTCCCGCGCGCCGCTCCGTGTCCCGGCGCGCCGTCGCCCTCGCTCGCCGGGCGCGCTCCGCGGAGGCCACGGTGACGGGCGCGCTCCGCGGAAGCCACGGCGAGACGTTCGCGCGTGGTTGCACAACGACACGCTGACGGTTCGCCGTGTTGCGTCGGAGCGCCCGCGTCGAGCAGCGCGGGAGCGCGCTGCGCGGCGGCGCGCGCGGGCTGTCCGTCGCGGATCCGGTTCTGGTATGCAGCAGAGCAGCCAGGGGGACAGGGAGGAACGATGGCGGAGCGATCGCTGCAGCACCGGGATCCTGACAGCAAAGACGACGAGACGCTGAGGAGAGAGGCGCGCGTGCACCTCGCGAGCGAGCCTGCGCTGCAGCTCGTCGCCGAGCTGGTGGCGCGGCTGCGGGAGCTCGACCTGCCCTGGTGGACGCCGGTCAAGCTGCGCGAGCGCTTCGGCGCTGTCGAGCGGATGGGCTGGTTCCGCGAGCGGAGCGACATCCGCCAGCAGATCACGACGTCCCTCACCGGCCTCTCGCCGCGGGCCGCGCGCCGCAAGACGCCGGACTTCCAGGGCGCGCTCATCGACTCCGTCATCGACGAGGGCGACATCACCCCGCGCGCGTTCGAGGCCGCCTTCGACCCGCGCGACCTCGCCGTCTACGGCCCGGCCGGCGGGTACTGGCAGTTCTTCCGGGAGTCGATGCCGTGGGACGAGGACACGCCGCAGCACCAGGAGATCGTCGCCTGGCTGCTCAAGGCGCTGCTCGCGGACCGGAGCCCGTTCGAGGGCATCGGGAGGACGCCGATCCTGACGCCGTGGGACGTGCGCACGGCGATCGACGGCCGGCTCTGGCAGACCCGGATCCCCCTCGAGGTCCGCGTCGCGATCGACAACGCGCGGCTCAAGCAGGAGCGCGAGCGCCCGGGCGTGCCGTTCCACGCCGACGGCGAGCTCGCGATCGCCGGGCCGGACGTCATCGCCGCGAACATCCCGCCGCGCGAGATCCTCCCCGTGGTGCAGCTCGCGCAGAAGGCGATGCGCTTCGACGTGTCGCGCGCAGCGCCGAAGGCGGACGCGCCCAAGGCGGCGCCCGCGGAGCTGTCCTCCGGCCGCAACGGCGCGACAGCGTCGACAGCGTCGACAGCGACGGCGGCCAGCGCGCCGGCGTCGGGCCCCGCGTCGTCCGGGGGCGCGACAGCGTCGAAGCCGGCGGCGTCGGCTCCCGCGGCGCCGGGCGGCGCGACAGCGTCGACGGCGACGGCGGCCGGCGCGTCGGTGTCGGGCCCCGCCTCCTCCGGCAGCACGCCCGCGTCGGCTCCCATCTCGATCTCGGCCGGCGGCGCGCCCGACCTCGGCTCGGCTGGCAAGCCCGCCGCTCCGGCCGGGGCTCCGTCCGGCGCCGCGAGCTCGCCGCCCGGGGGGCTCCCTTCCTCGGTGANCGCGAGCTCGCCGCCCGGGGGGCTCCCTTCCTCGGTGAGCAGCCCGCCGAGCGCCTCTGCCGCGACGCCGAGGGCCGCCGGGAACGTCACGCCGCCGAGCGCCATCGTCACGAGGCCGCCGTCCGCGGCGGGCGCCGCTGCGGCGGGCGCCTCACCG
>NZ_JEMA01000667.1 GCF_001589285.1 Sorangium cellulosum
CACCACGAGCCCGCGCGCCATGCTCGCCGTGAGGGAGCTCCCCTCGGCCGCCGGCTGCGTCGGCGTCGGCGCCGGCGCCGGCGCCTCGGCCACCGTCGTCGCGGGTGCGGCCAGGGGCACCGGCGTCAGCTCGGCGACAGGGCCCGTCGTGACCGGCGCCACGCTCCACGCCGCCGCCCCCGCCATCAGCACGAACCCGGCCGCCGCGACGCGGCGGAACGGGAAGCGCTCTCGCAGCGAGGGCCGCGGCGACGGCGCCCCGGCTCCCCGCAGGTTCTCCATCGCCGTCGCCTCGGACCACGCGCGCTCGCCGCTGTCCTCCAGCGGCTTGCGCCCCGCCACCATCGGCGCCCTCGGCTCCGCCTCGGCCGGCGCCCGCCGCGCGGACGCCATCGGGAGCTGCAGCTCCATGGGATCGTCGGCGCGGCGCGAGTGCAGCGTCGGCGCGGAGCTCACAACCATCGGTCGCGGCGACGGCGCCGGGACCTGGCTGGACCGCTCGTCCAGCCACTGCGCGCGCAGCGACGCGCCGCACACGTCCTCCGAGACGCCGCGCGAGAGCAGCCACGTCGCGAGCGCGACGCCGAGCTCGCGCATGCTCCCCCAGCGCTCCTCCGGGTCCTTGCGCAGGCCGCGCTCGATGATCGACCACAGCGCCGGGTCCGCGCCGCACCGCTCGACGAGCGACGGCACCGGGTCCTGGAGGATCGCGCGCAGCGTCCCGAACCCCTGCTCCCCGGCATACGGCGTCTCGCCCGAGATCGCCTCGTACAGCATCGTGCAGAGCGCCCAGATGTCCGCGCGATGATCGAGCTGGCCCTGCCCGAGCGCCTGCTCGGGCGGCATGTACTGCGGCGTCCCGATCACGGCGGCGCCCGTCGAGCCGGACTCGGGCTCTGTCCAGGTGACCTTCGCGATCCCGAAATCGACGACCTTCGGCTGGAGCCTGCCGTCGCCATGATCCGCCAGCATCACGTTGTCCGGCTTGAGATCCCGGTGGACGATGCCGCGCTCGTGCGCCGCGTGCATCGCGCTCGCGACAGGCAGCAGGATCGCGATCGCCGACTCGGGCGAGAACCGCTGCTCCCGGCAGAGCACGTCCCGCAGGGCCTCGCCCTCGAGCAGCTCCATCACGATGTACGGCGTGCCGCCCGCGGTCTTGCCGAGATCGAAGACGCGCACGATCCCCGGATGACTGAGCTTCGCCGCCGCGCGCGCCTCACGGAGCAGCCGCTCCGCGATCGCCGGAGAGCGCATCTCCGGTCGCAGCACCTTGAGCGCCACGTTCGCCTCGAGCGCGGTGTTCGCGGCGACCCAGACAGAGCCCATCGCCCCCTCTCCCGCCTTGCGGAGGAGCTGGTACTTGTCGCCCACCAACGTGCCGACCTCGAAGAGTTCCCCTAAGGTGTGCTCGTAACCCTGGGTCATGTTGCTCGACATGCGCTCTCCTGCCGCCTGCTCGGGGCATCCCGCCGCTCACCTCGCCACGCCACGCGTTCCACATCGAAACCTGGAGCATCGCCCATGCCAGAAGTCTGCTCTCGGGGAACGCCTGAAACCCTGCGCGGGCGCGTGAGCGGCAGCGCGCCTCAGCGAGGCAAGTTGCCACGCGCCCGGGCGCGGTCGAGGCACGCGAGCGCCGTGCCCGCAAAGCACCCTAGATGAAGCTGTCGTAGGGACGCTTGAGCGCGCTGTCGCTCCGGACGTTCTCGGCGCCGGCATACTCGAGGATCAGCTCCAGGATCTCCGCGTCTCGCTGCGACTGGGCGTGAACGCCGACGAGGATCGCGCCTTGCTGCAAGCCGGTCTCGTAGACGCGCGCGCGGTGCTCGGGGATCCCGGCGGCGACGAGCGCGCCCGCCGCGCTGCCCGCACCGGCGAGCGCGGCCTCGATCGGCCCTGCCGCCACGAGCCCGAGGCCGGGGAACGCCGCGCTGGTGCCGAGCGCCGCGAACGTGACGACGGCCGCCCCGGCCCCGCCCATGGCGGTGTCCGCCGCCTTCGCGCTGGTTCCGCTCTCGACATGCTGGCCGAGCGCAGCGTGACCCATGACAACGCTGATGGCGTCGCGCCTGTATCCACAGCTCATGATGCGCTCAACGGCCCTCTCGGCGTCCGCCCGCGTCTGCAGCAGACCGGTCACCACCTTTGCCTTCACGTACCACTCCTTTGCGCAGGGGCGTCACCGCGCGGCGCGATCCCTCGCTGTACTCTGGAATCCCACACGAATCAGCAGACGGCGTGCCAGCCAAGATCGCCGCGGATGCCGGGGATCCAGCGCTGTCGGCTGTGGACGGTCGCGCAAGGAACTGCGCAGAGACGCCACACTGGGGCATCATTGCAGCGCAGACGAACTGTCCGTCGCGCCCCGGGCTGAGGCGGCTGTGATGCTGGTGAGCAGCCGCCGGGACGAGCTCAGCGATGCAGCCAGATCCGGAGCAGCGCGAGGAGCTGCTCCGTGTCGACCGGCTTCGAGATGTAGTCGGTCGCGCCCGCCTCGAGGCACTTCTCCCTGTCGCCCTTCATCGCCCTGGCCGTGACAGCGATGATCGGCAGCGTCTGGAAGACGGGCCGTTTGCGGATCGCGCGCATGGTGTCGTATCCGTCCATCTCCGGCATCATGATGTCCATGAGGACGACATCGATACCGCTCGTCCGCTCCAGGCGCTCGATGGCGGCCTTGCCCGTGTCCGCGGCGAGGGTCGTCATCCCGTGGCTCTCGAGGACGGTCTTCAGCGCGTAGATGTTGCGGAAATCGTCGTCGACGATGAGCGCGCACTTGCCGGAGAGCGCGGCGGTCGGCTCGTGGAGCTGCTCCACGATGAGCCGCTTCGGCTCCGGCAGGTCCGAGAGCCGGCGGTGCAGCGCGAGCGTCACCTCGTCGTAGAGGCGCTCTCGCGACTGGACGTGCTTCACCGGGAGCCGCTGCGCCAGCCGGGCGACCTGCACCTCGTCGTCCCCGGCGATGTCGGCCGGCGTGTACACGATCGCCGTCAGCTCGGCGAAGCGCCCGGCACGGTCGAGGTGGTCGATGAGCTCCAGGCCGGACATGTCCGGCAGGCGCAGCCCGAGCACGAGGGCGTCGAACCCCTCGTGCTGGAGCGCCGCGAGCGCCGCCTGGCCCGTCTCCACGCTGGTGATCGCGACCCCCTCGTCCTGGAGCAGCTCGGCCACGGGGTCGCCCGCGGCCCTGTCCGGCTCGATCAGGAGCAGCCGGCGCCGCGGCGAGTTGACCAGCCCGTCGAGCCGCCCGAACGCGTCGTCGAGCGCCGTCCTGCTGCTCAGCGGCTTGTTGAGCAGCCCCACAGCGCCCATCCGCCGCGCGCGGCACCGCTCCTCTTCCGTCTCCGTCGTGATCACCTGGACCGGGATGTGCCGCGCCTGGAGATCGCGCTTCAGGCAGTCGAGCACGCGCCACCCGTCGATGTCGGGCAGGTTGATGTCCAGCGTGATCGCCAGCGGCCTGAGCTCGCGCACGAGCGAGAGCGCGGTCGCGCCGCGGACCGCGACGATCGCCTTGAAGTTGTGCTCCCGCGCGACGTCCACGAGGAACCGCGCGAAGGCTGTGTCGTTCTCGACGATCAGGAGCGCGCGATCGCCCGGGCGCACGTTGTCGCTGTCGTCGACGATCTGGGCGTCGGCAGCGGTGGACAGGCGATCGGACGGACGGCTGCTGTGGATGGGCTCCTCGTTGATCGCCGGGGCGTCGAGGATGTGCGCCGGCTGCCGCCGCGCCGCCCGCACCGGCCGGTAGCTGCGCGGCAGGTAGAGGGTGAACGTGCTCCCGCGGCCCGGCGCGCTGACGAGCACGAGATCGCCGCCGAGCAGCCGCGCGATCTCCCGGCTGATCGCGAGCCCGAGCCCGGTACCTCCGTACTTCCGGCTCGTGCTCCCGTCCGCCTGCTGGAATGCCTCGAAGATGATCTGCTGCTTGTCCGGGGCGATCCCGATGCCGGTGTCGTGGACAGAGAGCGCGATCACCGCGTCGGCGCGGCTGAGCACATCGTTCTCACGGCTCCAGCCCTCGCGGGCCACTGTCACCTCCAGGATCACCCGGCCGCGCTCGGTGAACTTGAAGGCGTTGGAGAGCAGGTTCTTGAGCACCTGCTGCAGCCGCTTCGCGTCGGTGAGCATCGACGGCGGCAGCTCCTGCGCGAAGGCGAGCTCGAACTCGAGCTTCTTCGCCTCGGCGACGTGCCGGAACGTGCGCTGCACGTAGTCCGAGAGGTCCTTGAAGCTGATCTCCCCGACGTCGACGACGACGGTGCCCGACTCGATCTTCGAGAGATCGAGGATGTCGTTGATGAGCGCCAGGAGGTCGGTGCCCGACGCGTGGATCGTCTTCGCGAACTCGACCTGCCGCGGGGTGAGGTTCTGGTCGTTGTTCCTGGAGAGCTGGTCCGAGAGGATGAGGAGGCTGTTCAGCGGCGTCCTGAGCTCATGGGACATGTTGGCCATGAACTCCGATTTGTACTTGGAGGTGAGCGCGAGCTGCCGCGCCTTCTCCTCGAGCGCCTGGCGGGCCTGCTCGACCTCGTGGTTCTTCCGCTCGACCTCGACGTTCTGCTCCGCGAGCAGCCGCGCCTTCTCGCCGAGCGCCGCGTTCGTCTCCTGGAGCTCCNCCGCGAGCAGCCGCGCCTTCTCGCCGAGCGCCGCGTTCGTCTCCTGGAGCTCCTCCTGCTGGCTCTGGAG
>NZ_JEMA01000668.1 GCF_001589285.1 Sorangium cellulosum
CGGGGCGCCCTACGACATGGTGCTGATCGACCTCGAGCTGGCCGATCTCGACGGCCTGCGGCTGCTCCAGCGGATCAAGGCGGACGCGGCGATCGCGCCGGTGCGCAGCGTCCTCATGACCTACCCCGGCCGGGACGCGCCCAGCCGCGCCGAGGTCGACGCCGTGCTGAACAAGCCGATCCGGCGCGCGCAGCTCCACTCGAGCCTGCGGCTGCTCGTGGGGCTCCCGCCGGAGCACGTGGCCGCCGGGGTGCGCGCGCACGCGCCGAGGTCGCGGCGGGGGGCGCCGGTGTCCGACGGGCGCAGCTCGGCGCGCTCGAAGATCCTCGTGATCGACGACAGCGCCGTGAGCCGGAAGGTCGCGGCGTTCATGATCGAGAAGCGCGGCTACCGCGTGGAGGCGGTGGGCAGCGGCGCGGCCGTCGAGGCGGCGCGCCGCGGGGGCCACGCCGCTGTGCTGATGGACTGCCGCGCGGCGGCGGGCGACGACGGCCGCGCGGCGGCCGCGGAGCTCCGCCGCGCCGAGCGGGCCGACCGGCGGNGCGGCGGCCGCGGAGCTCCGCCGCGCCGAGCGGGCCGACCGGCGGACGCCGATCATCGCGATGACGGACGACGCCGGGAGCGGCGCGCGGGAGAGGTGCCTCGCGGCGGGGCTGGACGACGCGGTGTCGAAGCCGCTGAAGCAGGACGAGATCGACAACGTCCTGCGGACCTTCTGCGCGGCGTCGCGGTCCGGCGCGTACGAGGCCGTGCAGCACGACGCGCCGCCGCCGAGCGTGGAGCAGCCGCCGCCGACCCTGGTCACGCCCTCGCCGCCGCCGACCGCGCGGCGCGTCCCCCCCGCCGCCCCGTCGAGGCCGCGGGGCGGGCTGCGCGCGGCCGAGCCCGACGTCGTCACCGAGGTGATCGAGCTCTTCCTCACCGAGGCGCCGACGCGGGTGGCCTCGATGCGCGAGGCCGCGGCGCGCGGGGCGCTCGGCGAGCTCGATCGGCTCGCGTGGGCGCTCTACGAGAGCGCCGACAAGCTCGCGGCGCTCACCCTGAAGGAGCTCTGCGCGCGGCTCGATCGGGAGGCGCGCGCCGGGACGATCGAGAGCGCGACGGAGGCGGTGCAAGCCATCGCTCGAGAGGTCGAGCGCGTGCAGTCCTCGCTCGCGGCGGAGCTCAAGAAGCGGGGGCTGCGGTGATCCCGGCATCCGAGAGCCCGAGGCTCAGACACTCAGATAAAACGAGTCGTTCCAGCCCGCGACACGGCTGCATCGTGAGCTCGCCCGCCTGAGCCGGTGTGCTGAGCTACATCAATGTCCATGTCCTGAATTTCCAGGCCTCGCTGGTGACAGGCTCCCGGGCTGTCTGCCCGGCGAACAGCGCGTGGACGGTAGTCGCTGAGAGCGTATAACGCGTTGCGTTATGACTCGGGCGACTCCTCGAAGACGCGCAGGCCGTATTTCTCGAGACACCAGAGCACGCCGATGACCAAGCTGCGTTTGTCGTCCACGAACGACGGCTTTTTGCCTTCGAAGTAGTGACCTGCGAACTGGAAGCCCCATCCCGTCGCGAACATAGCGGCCGCGAGCGGGAGGCCGATGAGGGTCGCGCCCACGGGGAAGCTCGCGACGATCAGCGGTATGCCGACCTTGTGACACGCCTGGTTGCGCGGGTCCTGGTGGTCTTCCTTGTACCGGCGGAGCACCTGTGTCCATTCGGCGTTGAGGCGGAGCATGCGACCACCTTATCATGCTGAAGCCCGGCGCGAGGCGCAGGGCGACATGTTGCAGCGCGCATGGCGCCGGCGCCGACGTCCGCGCTGCGCGCGCGCCGGCGCCGCCCCGCGCGCCTCCGGCGAGGACCGGCGCCGCCGCTTCTCGGTTGCCGTTGGAAGGAATGAGGCGTAGTTGGGCAGTGTGAGCGGTCACAGAACCGGTCCCATGGCCACGACAGCCCCCTTGTCGTTCAAGACAGGGGAGATCCTCCAGGGGGCGCGCTCGGAGAAGCGGCGCGTGCTCCTGCTCGTCTATCACCATGATGGCGTCGAGATGGCCCCGATGAGCCCCGGCGTCGGCGTTGTCGTCGGCAGGGAGCCCCCCGCGGACGTGGTGATCCGCGACAGGAGCATCTCGCGCAGGCACGCGCGCTTCACGCTGATCGGCGGAGAGGTCGTGGTCGAGGACCTCAATTCCCGCAACGGGACGCGCATCTCCGGGCAGCGGGTCGAGAGCGGCGTGGTCAAGGCCGGGGACGAGGTGCTGCTCGGCGGCATCGTCGCGTCGGTCCACGTGCTCGCCGGCGGTGAGCTGCCGCCGTTCGGCCTCGAGGGATCCGACGCGCTCCGCGTCGCCCTGCAGGCCGAGATCGTGCGATCCAGGTTCTTCAGCCGCAAGTTCGCGCTCGTCGTGGTCCGCTCGCTCGGCGAGCAGGCGGGCCACCTCCGCCACTGGGGGCTGCGCGTCCGCGAGGCGCTCAGGCCCGTCGATCGCGTCGCCTTCTACAGCCCCGACACCCTCGAGATCCTGCTCCCCGAGGTCACGCCCGAGCTCGCGGAGGAGCTCGCGAAGGCGATCGTCACGCGCCGCGAGGGCGAGCCCACGCTGGTGTCCGGGGTGGCCGTGTTCCCCGACGCCGCGACAACCATCGACAAGCTCATCGAGGTCAGCCACGAGGCGTCGCGGAGCGCGACCCCCGCGGAGCCGGTGCGCCTCGCCGCCCCCGAGGGCGCGCTGCTCTTCGTCGCGCCGAAGGCCGAGGGCGCCCGGCCGCCCGAGGAGGAGGGCGCCCCGGACGCGCCGGAGAGCCCGTGGGAGGCCGACGGCCACGTCCTCGCGACCAAGAGCCCGCTCATGCGCTCGCTCGTCGAGGTGGCGCTGCGCGCCGCGCGCTCGTCGATCCCCGTGCTCCTGCGCGGCGAGACCGGGACCGGCAAGGAGGTGCTCGCGCGGTTCATCCACGACCGCAGCCCGCGCCGCGGCGAGCCGCTCATCTGCGTGAACTGCGGGGCGATCCCCGCGCTGCTCATCGAGAGCACCCTCTTCGGGCACGAGCGCGGCGCCTTCACCGGCGCGAGCCAGCAGCAGAAGGGCGTCTTCGAGGCGGCCGGCGGCGGCACGGTCCTGCTCGACGAGATCGGCGAGCTGCCCGCGGCGGCGCAGGCCGCGCTCCTGCGCGTGCTCGAGACCAAGCGGGTGACGCGCGTCGGCGCGACCAGGGAGATCGAGGTCGACGTCCGCGTGATCGCCGCGACGCACCGCGATCTCGACGCGATGTGCGAGGCGGGCACGTTCCGGCTCGACCTGCTCTACCGGATGAACGCGATGACGCTGAACATCCCGCCCCTCCGCGCGCGCCGCGACGACATCCCGGCGCTCGCGGCGGGCTTCCTGCGCCAGGCGAACGCCGAGGACCCGAGCCGGGTCCAGTCGATCGCGCCCGAGGCGCTGGCGCTCCTGAAGAGCTACTCGTGGCCCGGCAACGTGCGCGAGCTCCGCAACGCGATCGAGCGCGCGGTGGTGATCGCGGAGGGCGAGGCGATCATGGCGCGCGATCTCCCGGAGCGCGTCCGCGTGGCGGTGACCTCGTCCAGCGCGCCCCCCGCGGGCTCGCGCGCGTCCGACCCCGGCATGGCCGCTGTCGTGTCCCAGCGCGCGTCCGACCTCCCCGTCGCGCCCGGGCCGGGCTCGTCGGGGAGCCCGATGACGGGCGGCCTCAAGACACGCCTGGAGCAGATCGAGGCCGACCTCTTGCTCCAGGCGCTGCGCGCGTCCGACTGGAACCAGACGGACGCGGCGCGACTCCTGGAGCTGCCGCTCCGGACGCTCCAGCACAAGATCAAGGTCTACGGCATCAAGAAGCTCGGCTACGGCGTCGCCCGTTAGCCGTCCGAGGAGGCGCCGCCCGCCGGAGGCGCCCGCCCGCCGGAGGCGCCTGCCCGCCGGAGGCGCCCGCTACTGCGAGAACCCTTCGAGCATGTAGTGCGCCTCGATGCGCTTGAGCGCGAGCACCATCGCGGCGAGCCGCATCGGCAGGCGCTTGCCCACGACGAGCCTTGTCGAGTCGTGATCTTCGGTGCGGCGCGGCCGGTTCTCCGCGATGTCGCAGATCAGGCGGTAGTTGCTCTTGATGGCGCGCTCCAGCCGCGTGTTCACCTCGCCCTCGGTCCAGTGCTCCATGCGCTTGTTCTGGATCCACTCGTAATAGGAGACCGTCACGCCGCCCGCGTTGCCGATGATGTCGGGGATGACGCTGATCCCTCGCTCCGCGAGCACGTTGTCCCCCTCGGTCGTGGTCGGGCGGTTGGCGCCCTCGGCGACGAGCTTCGCCTTGATCCGCTCGGCCACCTCGCCGGTGATGGCGTCGCCGAGCGCGGCCGGGATGCAGATGTCCGCGTCGACGCCCCAGAAGTCGTCGCGCGCGATCACCTGGGCGCCGCCGTAGCCCGCGACCGATCGCCGGAGGTTCGCCGGGTTGTCGTTGACGTAGGCCATGAGCGCGCCGACCTCGATGCCGTTCGGGTCGTGGATCGCGCCGTCCGCGTCCTGCACCGCGACGCACCGCGCGCCCATCCGGCACAGGATCTCGGTGGCGGCGGAGCCGACGTTGCCGAAGCCCTGCACGATGAAGCGCGCCCCCGCGAGGGGGAGGCCGCGCTGCGCGTACCACTCCTCGATGCAGTAGGCGAGCCCCTGCCCGGTCGCCTTGGCGCGCCCCTCGGAGCCGCCGATGCGCACGTCCTTGCCCGTGACAATGCCGCGATGGTTGTGCCGCTCGCGCTCGCCGTCGCTGTACTGGCGGAGGAGCCACGCCATCACCTCGGCGTTGGTGCCCACGTCGGGCGCCGGGATGTCGACGTTGGGACCGATGAGCTGCTTGAGCCGGTACATGTACCGGAGCGAGATCGACTCGAGCTCCTCCTTGCTGTGCTCGCGCGGATCCATGCGAATGCCCCCCTTGGCGCCGCCGAACGGGACATCGGCGATCGCTGTCTTCCACGTCATCTCGGCGGCGAGCGCGTTGAACAGATCGAGCGACACGGCCTTGTGGAAGCGCAGCCCGCCCTTGTAGGGCCCTCTCGCCTGGTTGTGCTGGACCCGGTACGCCTTGAAGCGGGCGAACTCGCCGGGCTGGATCCGGTAAAGCCCCTGGTCGCCGAGGCGGATCACGCCGTCCTGCACGTGGATCGAGCCGCTCCGCAGCGCCTCGGGGCGGAGGATGAGCTTGCCGTTGAAGAGCGGGGTGATGGCGGCGCGGTTCGGGATCACCGACGCAGGGAGCCGCTCGTACGCCGCGGCCGCCTCGCCGCGGAAGGGGACGAGGCGGTCCTGGAGCTGCGTTGTGACGTAGAAGATGTGCTCGTAGTCGGGCTGCTCGAGCTCCAGCCGGATGCGGGGCGCCAGGCCGATGAGGTCCGCGGCCGTGTGAAACACCACCATGGATTCGCCGAAGATGTTGGTCTCCGGCTCGCGCTCTAGCAGGGGGACGTCTTCCATCGCCGTATGCTGCCTCGACCGCGCGGCGGGGGTCCAACGTTTCGCGCCGGTCCCCGCGCGCCGCTCGACCGCTCGAGCGCGCGACGGGCGGGCCGCCGGCCTCGCGGCGGAGAGCTGGTGCGGCTCTCCGCGGAAGATCCGGCGGCCCGTCGGGTCGATCACCGCTGTTTCTTGCCGGCAGCGTGGCCGACGCGCTCAGCGAGCGATCTCAGGGGAACATGCCGGGGGCGAACGCTCCGGCCGGGAAGCCACCACCGGGGAAGCCGCCGAGACC
>NZ_JEMA01000669.1 GCF_001589285.1 Sorangium cellulosum
CGCGGCCTCGTCCGCGGCCAGCGCCCAGCGCGACGAGGGCGCCGCGGCGGCGCGCGCCCTGCGATGAGCGAGCCCGATGTGCGCGAGCGCCTCGCGCAGCGCGCGCGCGCTCTGCGGGCGGTCGTCTGGATTCTTGCGCAGGCACTGTAGAATCAGCGCCTCCAGATCCGGATCGATCGCCGGATGGAGCGCGCTCGGCAGGGGCGGCGGGGACTCGACGTGCGCCGCGGCGAGCGCGACGGCCGTCGGGCGCTCGAACGGCAGCCGCCCCGTCGCCATCTCGAAGAGCAGCACGCCGCACGCGTAGATGTCGCTCCGCGCGTCCACGGGCTGCCCTGCAGCCTGCTCCGGGCTCATGTAGGCGGGGGTCCCGATGACGAGCCTCCCGCTGTCCTCGTCGGGCACCGCGAGCAGGGGCGCGCCGGGGAGCGCGTCGGGCCCGTCGTCGCGGAGCAGCTTCGCCGTGCCGAAGTCGAGGAGCTTCACCTGCTCGAACGGCTCCCCGTCGTCGTCGACGCGCGGCACCAGGCGGATGTTCTCGGGCTTGACGTCGCGGTGGATGACGCCCGCGTCGTGCGCGTGCTGCAGCGCGGAGCACAGCGGGCGCATGATCGCGACGATGCGCTCCGCCGGCAGGATCGGCGTGGCGTTCAGGAGATCGATGAGGTCCTCGCCGTCGAGGTGCTCCGTGACGAGGTACCAGAGGCTCGGCGTCGCCGCCTCGCGCCCGACGTCGCCCACGCCGGGCGCGCCGTGGAGACACGACGGCTCGCAGCCGAAGTCGAGGATCCGCACGATGTTCGGGTGATCGAGCCGGCTCGCCGCCAGCGCCTCGACATGGAACCGCCGGACCGCGTCCCCGGCGAGGACCCCGCCGGAGCGCGACCTCGCGTCGCTGCGCGGCCGCTCGCTCACGCCGCTCGACCCTCGAGGGCCGATGTCCATCCCGCGCGGCGGCGCGGAGGGGCGCGTCGCGCAGGCGCGATCGCTCGCCTCGGCGCACGCGCGCGGCGGCGCGGCGCGCTCGCGGATGATCTTCACCGCGCACGCGCGCCCGAGCCCCACGTGCCGCGCGCGGTAGACGCGCCCCATCGCGCCGGCGCCGATCATCTGCTCGACGAGGTATCGCCCCCCGAGCAAGCGTCCCCTGAGGAATCGCTCCGAGGACGGGAGTCCCGCGTCGAGGGGCGCGGAGGAGCGGAGGCAATCCATGGCGCTCCCCACGCAGCAGAATGGGTGCCATCGCGCTGTGCGGACGGTTCACAGCGCCCCGACGACGGAGCGGCGGGCGCCGCCGCGCCACGCGCTCACGGCCGCCGCGCCGGCGCGGAGCTCCCCGGGGCGCTGGCCGAGCGGGCCGCGAGGGAGACCGCGCCCTCCGCGGGAAATCGCGCGGGCAGCGCCCCGTGCGCGCGGGGACGGCCGCGCGCGGGGGCTGAATTGTTCTGTTGTCGACGGCCTGTGATAGCGTGGCGCGCGAGGAGGCCCGGGTGCTCTTGAGACGATCCATTCCGTTCGCTGCGGCGCTGTTCCTGTTGCTCCCGACAGGCGAGGTCCGCGCGCAATCGGACCAGGACAGAGCGGCGGCCCGATCGCTGGCCACGCAGGGGGCCGAGGCGTTCACGTCCGGCCGCTTCGATGAGGCGATCGATCTGCTCGGCCGCGCCGAGGCGCTCGTGCATGCGCCGACGCACCTCCTCCTCATCGCGCGCGCGCAGATGCGCCTCGGCCGGCTCGTCGCCGCCAAGGAGACGTACCTGAGGATCGTGCGCGAGGAGCTTCCGCCCACGGCGCCGTCTCCCTTCAAGAGAGCCCAGCAGGACGCGCGCGAGGAGCTCGCCGCTGTCGAGCCCAGGATCGCCACGCTGCGCATCGCGCTCGAGGGCGCCGCCGGCCGGAAGATCGGCGTGAAGCTGGACGGCCAGCCGGTCGCGGACGCGCTGCTCGGCGTTCACCGCCCGATCGACCCCGGCAACCATGTTGTCGTCGTGGCGCCGCCGGGCCTCGCGCCGATCGAGCAGGCGATCACGCTCGCCGACGGCGAGCGGAAGGAGCTCAAGATCCCCGTCCCGGAGAGCCCTGTCGCGGCTCCCCCGCCGGACGGCGCGGGCGCGGGGCAGGGCACGTGGGGCGGCGGTGACACAGGGGGTTCGCCGGACGCCCCGCCGGGCACCCCGGAGCGGAAGACGAACGTGCTGCTGCTTGGCGGGGGCATCGCGGCCGCGGCGCTCGGGGTCGGCGGCGTGGTTGTCGGCTCGGTGTTCCTCGCGAAAGGTGGGTCGACGCAGCAGGAGGCGAACGATCTGAGCGCGAAGCACGGCTGCGAGGCGCAAGGGGGTGCCGGCGTCCTGGAGTGCGGACCGCTGATCCAGCGCAAGATCGAGACGCTCGACGCCGACGCGGCGTCGCAGAAGACGACCGGCACGATCAACCTCATCACCGGCGGCGTGCTCCTCGCCGGCGGCGCGACGCTGATCGTGCTGGAGCTGACGTCCAGGCCGGAGCCGCCGAGCTCGGCGTGGATCGCGCCCTACGTGACGCCGACAGGGATCGGCGTGCGCGGCGCGTTCTGATCGGCGCGCTCCGGCGCGCGACCAGGCGCTCGGACGCGCTTGCCCGGTGGGGCGCTGCTCGTGCCGCGCGCCGCGCGCTCAGTAGCCGAAATCGCCCGGGACACCCGGCTTCTGCGGCTTCTGCGGCGGGGTGGTCGGCTTCTGCGCCGGCGCGGTCGGCTTCGTCTGCGGCGGCTTCACGACCGGCGGGGGCTTCGTCGGGGGGGGCGGCGTCCGCGGGGGCAGCGGCCTCACGGCCGCCTCGGAGGCGGTCGGGGTCGCGCTCGCGCTGGGCTCAGCGGAGGCGGACGGAGCAGGCTCCCCGACCGGGGCGCTCGCGGTCACGAGCGGCTCGGACCGCGGCGGCGGCTCCGTCGTCGGCGGCAGCGGCGGCGGGGTGACCGCCGCGCTGACGGCGCTCGGATCGGCGGTCGCCGCGCCCGTCGTCCCGCCGCGGCCGAAGGTGAGCCAGACGGCCGCGCCCGCGCCGAGCAGGGTGGCCGCCGCGGCGATCGCGAGGAAGAGCGGCGCCCTGGACGGGGGGCGGGTAGCGCGGCCCGTGACGCCGGACGACGCGCCCCACGAGTTGGCGGTGAGCTGCGGTGTGTGGCCCATGTTGGGCACCGCCGGCGTGTGGCCCATGTTGGGCGCCGCCGGTCCGTTCTGGCCCCCCCACGAGCCGTCGGCCCGGACGACGGCCGGCGGCGTTGTCGTCTCGGGCAGGGCCGGCACCGACAGCCGGGGGAAGGACGTCCGCCCCGTGCTCAGCAAGGCCAGGCTGGGCCGCGCCGCAGCCCAGGCGAAGAGGGCGCTCTTGAACTCCGCGCAGCTCTGGAAGCGAGCCCCCGGATCGCGCGCCATCGCCCTCTGGATGATGCCGGAGAACTCGACGTCGAGGTCGGGCACGAGCTGCTGGGGCAGCGGCGCGTTCTCGAGGACGATCTTGAAGAGCAGCTCGTTGAACGTCTCCGCGTCGAACGGCACCTGGCCGGTTGTCGCCTGATAGAGCACCACGCCCATGGCGTAGATGTCGGTCCGCTGATCGACGGGGTTGGAGCCCCGCGCCTGCTCGGGCGACATGTAGTAAGGCGTGCCCACGACCGCGCCCGTGCGCGTCATGCTCATCTCCGCGCCGGCGAGCTGCGAGAACTTCGAGACGCCGAAGTCCAGCACCTTCACGAAGTTGCTGAGCCCGGCCTTCGTCGGGACGATGAAGATGTTGTCCGGCTTGAGATCGCGGTGGATGATCCCCGCCGCGTGCGCCGCGCCGAGCGCCTCGAGCACCTGGGCCATGATCGGCACGGTCGCCTC
Source organism: Sorangium cellulosum (assembly GCF_001589285.1). Classification (GTDB taxonomy): domain Bacteria; phylum Myxococcota_A; class Polyangia; order Polyangiales; family Polyangiaceae; genus Sorangium; species Sorangium cellulosum_G. Next base: position 3,864 of record NZ_JEMA01000669.1, read on the forward strand.
GGGCCCGAGCCGCCCCATCCGCTGGATCCTGGCCCCGAGGGTCTCCCCCTCGAGGTACTCCATGACCATGTACCGCGTGCCGTCCGGCAGCACGCCGAGGTCGAGCACCTCGCAGATGTGATCGGAGCCGATCCGCGCCGCGGCCTGGGCCTCGCGCTCGAAGCGCGCGACAGACTCGGCCTGGCTCGAGATGTTCGCGTGCAGCAGCTTGATGGCGACGCGGCGCCGGATGCGCACGTTCTCGCCCTCGAAGACCGCGCCCATGCCCCCCTGGCCCAGCAACCGGACGATCCGGTACTTGCCGTCGATGATCTCGCCGATCAGCGGGCCCATGACAGCATTCCCGGTGCGGAGAAGCAGATCACGTCGGCAGGCTAGCACGGCCGCCCGAGCGCGGCCTACGCCCTCGCGGCGCGGGCCCGCGCCCCGACGCCCGCCCCCCGTCCTCGCTGCCCCGCCGCATCCCCGGGGCTGTCGCGGCGGCGCTTCGTGATAACGTCGCCCACGTATGGCGGTTTACGAGCTGTCTGTCGATGGCGCCCTGGTTCGCGAAGCGGAGAAGGTCGTGTCTCTCGCGGGTCGCGAGTACCCGACGCTCATCATGCGCTGGGAATCACGCCTGTTCGACCAGCCCTGGCTCACCACGCTGGTGCTCGACTACGTGATCGCGCTGCCGCCGCTCATCGTCGGGCAGGCGACGTTCAACGAGGTCAGGATTGCCGCCTTCACGGGGCGCGCCGGCACGAAGTTCATGTACTTCGGCACCGAGATGAGCGCGAGCGTGCCCCGCATCGCGCCCGAGATGGAGAACGCGATCGCGCCGGCGGCGCTGTACCAGGAGTTCCGTCTGGACGAGCAGACGTGCCCTATCCCCTATCTGAAGCTGATCCAGGTCAGTCCGCGCATCTACGGGGAAGGACTTCAGAACTACTACTCGCCGCCGATCAAGGTCGAGCGCTACGACGGGGTGGCCTCGCCGGACCTCATCGCGGACTTCTTCCCCAGGATCGTGGCGAACCTCGACCCGGTGAAGGGGACGACGCTTGTCGATCCCGCGCAGGGCTTCTGGACGGGCGCGCGCTTCCTCGGCGCCACGGCGATCGCCATCGTCCGGCAGGGCCGCGTGGTCGGGATGCACCGCCGCGCCGGCAAGGCCGACAAGGACCCGATCCCGCCCGAGGTGAAGCGGCGCGACCCCCGGCTCGACGTGCGCGGCGACTGGGTCGCCGTGGACGTCGGCGCGGCGTCGACAGCCGTCGCCGTCCGGGGAGCGCGCGGCGGCGCGGAGTTCCTGCGGATCGGGGCCGACGCGCCGCTCCGGGTGTCGGCCGACAACGAGAACCCGAGCGAGGTCGCCTTCGAGGCGCTCGCCAGGACGACGAAGGCCTGGCGCGATCGGGTGATCCTGCCGCTGACGCGCTGGGGCGACGTGCTCGTCGGGCACGCCGCGCGCGACATGCGCCTGCGGCAGGGCGCCGACGCGCACGAGCGCGCCGCGGCGTCCGTCCCGGCGCTCGCGCTGCTGCGCGAGCGGACAGAGCGCGGCGAGCCGTTCCGGCTCCGCGGCAGGAGCGACCCCGACACGGCCGAGTCGCTGAAGAAGCCGGCGCCGCCCATCATCGACGAGGAGGGGATCGGCGCGCACGACCCGTTCGACCCGATCGAGCTCTACGCGTACTACGTCGGGCTTCACGTGAACCAGCGCGCGCGGGGGCTCCACACGCGCTACGCGATCACGATGCCGACGGGCTGGTCGCCCGAGCGCCGCGCCAGCGTGCTCATCGCGTTCCGCCGCGGCCTGTTCCGGAGCCTGCCCGCGGGCCTCTGCGAGTACCACGACGTCGACGGCCTCCAGGTCGTCGACGCGGGTCCTTCGGCGATCGCCTACGCCGTCCAGGCGTTCCGCATGTTCGGCATCCAGCCGCGGGACAGCGCCGTCCCGTTCTGCGCGATCGACGCCGGCGCCAGCGAGACGGGGATCGCCTTCGGCATCCTGCGCAGCGCCAAGGCGCACGAGGAGGCGCAGGGGCTGGAGCGGATGGTCGAGTACCTCGATCCGGCGGCGATCCCCTGGCTCGGCGGCGAGCGGCTCCTCCACCGGCTGGCCTACCGGGTGTACGTCGCGAGCCAGGCTGCCATGCGCGAGCGCCGCGTCCCGTTCGAGCGCCCGTCCGAGGAGGGCGCGCTCGACGGCGCCGAGGAGCTCTTCGCGCCGTCGCCCGACGCGCGCGCCAACACCTGGGCGCTGAAGGAGCTCCTGCGGCCGATCCTCGAGCGGGGGCCGAGCGCGCCCGTCGAGGAGCGGCTCGCGCTGGTCGGGCTCGACGGGGCGGCGTCCGTTGTGCCGCTCTCGATCGATCGCGGCGCGCTCGCCGCCGCGATCGAGGCGTGGTTCCAGGACGGGATCGACGTGTTCCGGCAGCACCTCGCGGGCGCGATCGCCAAGATCGGGCGCGAGCCGGATCCGTACCAGGGGCTCCGGATCCTGCTCGGCGGGCGCCTCGGGATGAACCAGCGCTTCGCGGAGCTGCTCGCCGGCGCGCTGCCCGCGGGCGTGCAGGTGCACCGCTTCAAGGAGCCGGACAAGGCGAACCTCGGCGCGCCGACCGTCAAGATGGCGACCGCGCTCGGCGCGCTGTCGCTGCGGTTCGATCGGATCGGGGCCACGCTGCGCGCCGAGAAGCGCGACGCGTTCCGCTACCGCGTCGGGCGGGCGCGCCACGGGCAGCTCGCCGACGTGCTCGATCCGTCCGTCGACTACGACGTCTGGCGCGAGATGGGCGCTTGCCTGAAGCCGGACGTCGAGATCCTGTTCATGGCGGCCGAGGACGAGGGGGAGGTCGCCGCCGACGATCCGCGCGTGCGCCGCGCTGTCTGCGCGCTCGGGCGCGGGGCCGTCGGGCAGCGGCTCTACATCCGGGCCGTCGGGCCGGCGCGCGCCGAGGTGAGCGTGGGGCCGCCCGGGGGCGATCCGGCGGCTGGCGCCGTGTGCTGGACGGTCAACCTCCAGACCGGCGCCGCGGACAAGACCGGCGGCTGAGCGTATGGGGGCTCCGCGGCTTCACGCGCCACACGGCGGCCTCGATCCCGAGGCCGCGGCCCACGCCGGGGTCACGCCGGGCGGCGGGCCCCTGGAGGCCATGCAGGGCGACGCGGAGGGGCGCGGCGACGCGGAGGGGCGCGGCGACGCGGACGCCCGGCAGACCGAGGCCGGGCTCGTCGCGCAGCTCGCGTGCGCCGAGCGCGAGCGCGAGCGCGCCGCGGTCGAGCTCCGCGCGCTCTTCCGCGCCATCCCCGACCTCTGCTTCCGCCTCGACGCCCAGGCCCGGATCGTCGACTGCAACGAGCCGCGCCTCTCGGAGCTCCGCGTCGAGCCGGAGGCGCTCCTCGGCAAGCGCATGACGGAGGTGCTCCCCGGCGAGCTCGGAGAGCAGATGGAGCGCGCGATCCAGGAGGCCCGCGAGGCGGGCGGCGTTGTCGCGCTCGAGCACGCCCTCGCGGCCGCGGGCGGCGAGCGCCACGTGGAGGCGCGGGTGGTGCCGTTCCTCGACGCCGACGTCCTCGTCCTGCTCCGCGACATCACCGAGCGGCGGCGCACCGAGGAGGCGCTCCGGCAGCGCGAGGAGCGCTCGCGCGAGTCGCAGAAGATGGAGGCGCTCGGCCGGCTCGCCGGCGGCATCGCGCACGACTTCAACAACATGCTCATGGTGATGCTCGGCTACGGCGAGCTCCTGCTGCGCCGGCTCGGGCCCGACAGCGCGCTCCGGCGCGACGCCCTGCAGATCACGAAGGCCGGCGAGCGCGCCGCGGCGCTCACGCGGCAGCTCCTCGCGATGAGCCGGCGCAAGGTGCTGCAGCGCGAGGTGCTCGACATCAACGCGGTGGTGCTCGACATGCAGACGATGCTCCAGCGCCTCATCGGCGAGAACATCGATCTGCGGACGAACGTCGGCCAGGATCTCGGCTCGATCAAGGTCGACAAGAGCCAGCTCGAGCAGGTGCTCCTCAACCTGGTCGTGAACGCGCGCGACGCGATGCCGAGGGGCGGCAAGCTCGTCGTCGAGACCTCGCTGGGCGAGCCCGGCGCGAGCCCCACGGCGAAGTCGTTCGCGCCGGCGGAGCGGGACGAGGACGCTGCGCCCGTCGCGGGCGGCCCTCCCTACGTGGTGCTCTCGGTGAGCGACAGCGGCCACGGGATGGACCAGGACACGCTCTCGCACCTGTTCGAGCCGTTCTTCACGACGAAGGCGCGCGGCAAGGGCACCGGCCTGGGCCTCGCCACCGTCTACGGGATCGTGAGCCAGAGCGGCGGGCTCATCGAGGTAGAGAGCGAGGTCGCGCGCGGCGCGACGTTCCGCGTCTACTTCCCGCGCGTCGAGGACCGCGCCGAGGCGGCGCCGCCCCGCGCGCGGCCGTCGCCGGCGGGCGGCGACGAGACGGTGCTCGTCGTGGAGGACGACGACGCCGTCCGCAAGCTCATCGTCGAGGTGCTCGAGCGGCGAGGCTACGGCGTGATCTCGGCGGCGAACGCCGAGGAAGCGCTGGACGCGCTCGGGCACGAGGGGGTCGACGCGATGGACCTCCTGCTCACCGACCTCGTGATGCCAGGGATGAACGGCCGCGAGCTCGCGGAGCGCGCGCTCGCGATCCACCCGCGCGCCCGCGTGCTCTACATGTCCGGCTACGCCGAAGATGTCCTCGCGGGCGCGGAGCACGACGGCGAGCTCACGCTGCTGCAGAAGCCGTTCACCCCCGACGCGCTCGCGCAGCGCGTGCGCGACCTGCTCGACGGCTAGCCAGCGCGCGCAAGGAGCCCGGCCGCGCGCCCGCCGGTAGCGCCGGCGGCAGCGACCGCGTGCTCAGGAGTCCGGCCGCCGCCGCCGCAGGTAGAAGAAGTCGCGCGGGGACGGCTCGGCCACGTACTCCTCCGGCTTGTACTCCACGTCCGGGATGATCGCGGACGTCGCGCGCGGCGCAGCGCCGTCGGCGGCGCGGTCGTACAGGAGGAAGCGCGGGTAGGCGTGGTTGACGTCGAGCTCCGCCACGTCGTGCGCGCCCGCTGCCTTCATCCCGTGGGCGAGGGTGCGCGCCGTGACCGCCTCGCCGAGACCGTAGAAGAGGCGCTTGCCGGTCGCGTCGACGCCGAGCGCCGACCGCCGGATCACCGTCTCGCCGCTCACCGTCGCGCCCCAGTCGCGGTTCGAGTCGTAGAGCGCCTGGTGGGGCTCGCCCTGCTCGACCAGGCACGGCGGCGTCTGCCGGTAGGCGGCCATGCGCGCCTCGTCGGCGCGCAGCTCGGGCCAGGTGCGGATCCGCACCGCGCCGTTGCGGTAGAGCGCGATCGTGCAGGCCTTGTCGCGCGGCGGCAGGAACGTGTCGCCGTCGAGCATCATCCCGTAGTGGCCGTGCATCGCCTTGAAGCCGCCGTTGAAGGCGGCGATGAGATCGCCGGCGTGGTCCTCGGGCACGACCCCCGGGCGACGCTCGATCGGGATGTCCGGCGAGAACGGCTCCTTCGTGCCGGCGACGAGCTGGAGGTCGACGCGCTCGAGGTCGATGGCCACCACGGCGACCGCCGCGAACACGCGCCGCTTGTCGGGGTGCACGACGCTCTTCCAGAGCACCGGGGCGTCGTCCGGCCGCGCGGGGTCGGCGATCGGCGTCCAGACGCCGTCGCCCGTGGCCGCGACCTGCGGGAAGGGCGGCTCGAACGAGGAGGGCGGCGACGCCGGCTCTGCCGCGCGGCGCTCGCCGCGCCGCTCGGCCTCCGCCGCGGCGGCGGGCGGCGGCTCCCAGAAGGTCTTCGGGGCCGCGTGCCGGTAGAGGGCCCGGTTCAGGCGGTCGGCGATGCCGTAGGCCACGTCCTCGGCCCACGCGACAGGCGCCGGGCCGACAACGGCCCGCGCGCCGTCGGCGAGCGCCGGGCCGAAGCCGCGGACCTCGTGGATTCCGTACCAGAGGGCCTCGACGGCGATCGCGCAGATCGCCGCGCCGCGCAGCGCGCGCTCGGGCAGGCGAGGGCGGCGTCGCCTGCGCGGGGACCCGCTGGCAAAGGGGGGCGAAGGCTTGTCCACGGCGAAGCAGAGGCTACCCCATCGCGCGGGCAGCCCCAAGTTCCGGGCATCGGGCGGCCGCGGCCGTGCAGCGCGCGCCGCCGGGCTCGCTACGGCTGTCCGTGCGCCATCGTCCGGGGACCATCCTTGAACAGGATCTCGATCTTGCCCCGATCGATGACCTTGGCGACCACGCCGTCGCCGAACTTGCTGTGGTGGATGAGCTCCCCCTCGCCGAAGGTGAGGGTGATGCGGTACGGCTTGAACGCCCCCGAGGGCTGCCCCGCGATGGCGCGCTCCCAGGCGAGCGTCTGATCGCGCTCGGCGCGCTGGGCGGCCGTGAGCCGCTCCACGCCGCCGCGCGGCGACGCCGAGGCCGCCCTCGGCTCGCCGGTGCTCCGCGCCGCGGCGCGCGCGGCCGCGCGGCTCTCGCGCTCGCTCTTCGGCGCCCGGTAGAGGTGGTGCGACATGCAGGTCTTGCACTCGACCTTCTTCACCACGTCGCCGACCATGGCGATGATTCGATGGGTGAGATCGAGGCGGCACTTGGTGCACCAGGCATCGACCTCGCCGCCGGTCCTAAGCTTCTTCGTCGTCACTTCTCCTCGCGGCGCCGGTCTCGCCCGGTCTCTTTGCTTCGGTCCTTGACGTTCACTTGGGCGGTGACTTCCGGTTTGGGCAAGCCGGTCCTCGGCTCGTCCTGGCTGTCGTCTCTCTTGGCCGCGTCGTTCGGCACGAAGCGGATCTCGGTCTTGATCTCGAAGGAGAGCTTCGTCAGCACCTTCGTGATCTCGTCCGCGAACTGGGTGTGCTCGAGCACGTCGCGGATCTCCTTCGCGACGACCCGGTAGAGACCGTTCTTGGTCTCGTCGATCTGGGTGTAGAGGTAGTGGAGGACCTCTTTGGGCAGCTTGAGGTCGCCCACGAAGTGGCGGATGCTCTCGGGCCCCTCGCTGAGCCTGTCGATGCCGCTCTCGACGGCGCGCTCGACCACGCGCTTGAAGATCTCCGGGATGGCGCGTTCGAAGAGGCGCTTCTTGTCGCCTTCGCCTTCCACCTTGTCCCCTTCGTCATCGCGGAGCGGGTCGGTGTCGTCGGCCATGGCTCGGGCTCCCCTAGCGGGACGGGGCGGCCACGTCAATGCGGGGGTGCGTGCGGGGTGCCGGCGTCGCGCCATGGTCCTTGGATCTGCCGGATTTCGATGACGATGGGGAGCCTTTCGCGCGCTTCCGACAGCCGAGAGAGCTCTCCCTTTGGTCCGCCCCCGCGCCACAGGAGGTCGCCGCGCCCAGGGCGGAACGCGCGGAGGCCGGCTGGCCGTCGGCGGGGCCTTGCGACGCCGGCTCAGAGCTCGCCGTAGGCGTCCGTCTCGTCCATCTCGTACGGGTCCACGCCGCCGTCCTCCGACGCCGAGCGTTTGTACGATCTCAGGACCCACACCTCGGCCGCGAACCGGCCCGCGCCGCGCCGGGCGCTGATCTCGACGGTGGCGTCGTCGTCCTCGAGCGGGCAGAAGGGCCGATCCGGCTGGACGATCGGCCAGGCGTCCTCGGTGCCGTCGCTCGCGATCATGGCCCCGCGGCTGCTCCGCACGGCGACGTCCAGGTTGAGGATCCCCGGCCCGCCCACGGCGAACACCCTGTAACACGCGTCCCGGAGGGCCTGCAGCGGCTCCGAGACGATCGCGCCGCCCTCGGCGACGTGCCCCTCGATCGTCTTGGTCGAGAGCCGCCGCATGCCGTTCTCGGGGCCGCAGAGCAGCGACAGGCGGGTCACGTCCTTCGCCGGCTCGCCGCTGATCTTGAAGTTTCCATAGCAGCGGACCCAGGGGCCGCCGACGCGCACCGGGAGCACAGGCAGATCCGGATCGCCGGAGGCTCCGGCGTCACCCTGGCCTGCGTCGGCGTCCGTCGGGCCGTCGGACACGGCCGTGATCACGGGGCGCGGCGGCGCTGCCGAGAGCACGACCGGCGGCCCGGGCTTGCCCTCCCAGGGGCGCGGCTCCTCGCGGCACCCCGGCGCGGCGAGCCCGAGGAGCAGGGCGGCGCCGAGGCGCGCGGCCCGAGGGATCGGGTGGGAGAGGCTGGCGCGCCGGGACGACACCGCGGTCGGCTCTGCGCTAGAGTCCCGCGCGATGGAAGCGTTTTCTGAGCGCAGCGAGCGGCAGCCGGGTAATCCGTGCCAGGCGCGCGGGGCGCGCGAGGTGCCGCGCGCACGATCGCGCGGAGGAGCGCGGCCCGGGGGCAGCGGGCGGGCCCTTCGCGCGTGAGCACGACGCCCCGATCGCGCGCGGGCGCCGGCCAGGCTCAGAAGCGCGCCCCGCGCCGCCGCAACCCGCCCGGTGAGCAGCAGGGGGCGCCCCCGCCGGCGCCGACGGACGCCAGCGAGCGCGACAGGGAGATCGTGGCCGCCCTCGCCGCGTGGTTCGACCGCGTCGCGCGCGACCTGCCGTGGCGGCGGACGCGCGACCCGTACGCGATCTGGCTGAGCGAGGTGATGCTCCAGCAGACGCGCGTCGAGACGGTCATCCCGTACTACGAGCGGTTCCTCGCCCGCTACCCGACCGTCTTCGCGCTCGCCTCCGCCGAGATCGACGACGTGCTCTCGCTGTGGAGCGGCCTCGGCTACTACCGCCGCGCGCGCGTGCTCCACCTCGCGGCGCGCGAGGTCACCGCGCGCCACGACGGCGCGCTCCCCCGCGACGTCGCCGCGCTCCGCGAGCTGCCCGGCGTCGGCGCGTACACCGCGGGCGCGATCGCGAGCATCGCGTACGAACAGCCGGTGCCGCTCGTCGACGGCAACGTCGCCCGGGTGCTCTCCCGCATCGAGGGCATCGACGACGACATCCGCAGCGCCTCGGGCACGCGCAAGCTCTGGTCGGCCGCGGAGCGCCTCGTGCGGGGCGCGGCGGGCACCGTCCATCCCGGACGATTCAACCAGGCGCTCATGGAGCTCGGCGCGACCGTCTGCGCGCCCCGCAATCCCCGCTGCGACGCCTGCCCCGTCGACGGCGCATGCGCCGCGCGCGCCCTCGGGAGGCAGGCAGAGCTGCCGGTGATCGCCCCGAAGCGCGACGTCCCCGCGGTCTCGATGGTCGCCGCGGTGGTGCGGTCGGGCGACCGCGTGCTCTTCGTCCGGCGCGCCGAGGGAGGGCTCTTTGGCGGCCTCTGGGAGCCGCCCATGGTCGAGGCGCGCGCGCTCGCGGACGCCCGCGCGCTCCTCGAGCAGGTCGGCGTCGAGCCTGACGCGCCGCTCCGCGAGGCAGGCCGCGTGCGCCACATCCTCACGCACCGCCGCCTCGACGTGACGGTGGCGCGCGCCGAGGTGGCGGCCCCCTGGCGTTGCCGGGCAAAGCTTGCCTCCCCCTACGAGAAGGCGGCCTGGCTCGATCCGGACGTGCTGGATATCGGCGTTTCCAAGCTCGCGCGAAAGGTCCTGTCCGCGGCGTCGGCGCCGGACGGCGGAGCCGCGCGCCGATCGCGGTAGGACCGCGCCCTCGCACGCCGGATCGCGCGCGATCCGGCCTGCGGAGAGGCCGGCGACGGCCCTCGGGGCCGCCGTCTCGCGGCGCTCCGGGGTCTCCGCGCTCCGCTGCGGGCGTGGCGCTGCGCCGCCTGCGGCCGGGCCGCCGCGACGCAGCGGCGCGGGTCAGGGCGAAAGCCATATGTCGCCGTGGAACGCTCCCGACACAGGCGCCGCGGCGCGGGCGCCGTGGCACGGAAGGCGCTTGGTGGGATGGCGGGCAGGCCCTCTAGCCTCGTGACCCCCGGCGGTGGCCGGAGCTCGATTGAAGCCTGGGAGCTCAGCAACATGGATGCGCGACGACGGACCACAGAGACGCTGCCCACGCCGAGCGCACCTGTGCGGTCGATGACCGTGATGGCGGACGACGGCGCGCTGTACGTGCTGCCGCTGTGCGAGCGGATCGTGCTCGACGTGCTGGCCTACGAGGACGAGGGCCTGCTGGCCTTCATCCGCATCGACGGCGAGGTGGTGGCGGAGCTGCCCGTGCTCGGTCAGGCGTGACCGCACGGCACGCCCGCGCGGCGGAGCGCCCCACCTCCTCGACGCGCGCCGCAGCGGCCCCGAGCGCGCCGCGCCGCCGCTCAGCCCACGTGCCGTCGCATCCGCTGGGTCACGGGCAGCTCGTCCTCTCCCTCGTCGTCCGGCTCCACGGACTCGACCTCCTCGTCCTCCAGCAGATAGGGCAGGTCGCCGTCGTCGTCGTCGTGCGACATCGCCACGTCGCTCATGTCCTGGCCCTTCGTGGCCCCTTCGAGGAACTCCGCCCCGAGATCGCTCGCCAGATCGGCGGCGGCGTCGGCGGCGTCGGGGTTCACCTCGAACTCGGTGGTCCCGGCGTCGTTCGGGTGGTGGTGGTAGCCGCGCACCTCGTCGTCGAGCGTCGGGATGACGTCGCTGAGCTCGCTGCGCGGGTTCACCTTGCCGCGCAGCGGGGGCGCCGTCTCGGCGTCCATCATGTCGGCGAACGGCTCGTCCAGCTCGCTCGTGCCGATCCCCCGTAGGGCGCTCCGGGGCGCCTCGGCCTGCCTGCGCGGCCCTCCCGGGTCGCCGCGCTCTTCTCGTTCACGACGCTGCGTCGGGCTCGTGCGCGGCGCGCGTAGGGTCGACGAATGCGGGGCGGTGCTCTGCCTGCCTCGGGTGCTTGAATTGCTCACGGTGGTCTCCGCATGCAGGGTCCGGTCCGCAGGTGAAGCGGGCGGATACGCCGGAGGGGCGAGGACCGTGCCGAAGGGGACGCACGCCGCCCGCGCCCGCGACAGCGAGGCGCCGACGGCAGCGAGGCCGTCGCTGGCAGCGGGTCGCCGACGCATCATCGAGGTGCTGGCGTCGTCGAGCGCGCGGCGCGCCGCACGCGCTGGGCGGGCGGGACGCAATTGAGCGTGCCAGCGGGCGCCGCCTCGGGGTAGAAGGCGCGTAGCGATGCTGGAACTCCGGACCGGGCTCTCGCTCGTGGCCGTTCTGCTGGGGGCGTCCTGGGGGCGCACCGCCGCGGCCCAGCCTGCTGCCGGCCGCGAAGCCGGGGCGGCCGAGGAGGCGCAGGCTGGCGAGGAGCGCGGGAGCGCCGATCTCGAGGCGTACCGCGAGCTCGCGCGGCCGCCGGGGACGGCGGCGCGCGTCGTGTCGACTGTCGCGATGGGGCGGGGGATCCGGTTCAACAACCCCTACCGCCTGCAGACGCAGCTCGGCGAGACGGCGGAGTCGCTCTCGCTCACCGCCGGGTACCTCGATCTCGGCGCAGCGTTCGCGCTGGGGCCTGCCGACGGCGTTCAGCACGGCGGCGCGCTGCGCCTCTCGCTCGCGGTGGGCGGCGTCCCGCAGGAGTCGCTCACGCCGAGCTACTTCGTCGCCTACCGGGGCGTCCCGCGCGTGCTCGGCTACGGCCGGCTCGGGGCGGCGATCCTGATCGAGCCCGACGTGAACGTCGGCGGCGAGCTCGCCGTCGGGCTCGGGTACTTCCTCCTCGCGGGCGTCGCGCTCTCGGGCGAGATCGTCGGGGACCTCTTCTACGGCGCGGCGACCTACGACGCGGCCTACACCGTCTACCCCGTCGTCTCGGCGCAGCTCGGGCTCCTGATCGACCACGAGCTCTTGCCATGAGCCCGCCGGGACGCGCGCGGCGCCGCGGGCGCCTCCGGGCGAAGGAAGTCGCAGGCGTGGTGGCGCTGCTGCTCCTCGGCGGCGTCGCGCCGGTCGTTGGCGACATCGGGAGCTGCGGGCAGGCGCCGGAGGAGCTCGATCCGTACAAGTTCTTCGCGCTGAAGGCGCAGATCGATTGCGCCCAGTGCGAAGCGTGCGGCCTGCGCACCCGCGCCTGCGCCGCCGCGTGCGGCTTCGAGACCGCGCCGGGGTTTCCGCCCGGCTGCTACCCGCTGGTGCACGACGGCGAGGTGTGCCTGCACAAGCTCAAGCTGGCGAGCTGCGACGAGTACCGCGCGTACGCGGCGGACGAGCGCCCCTCGATCCCGACAGAGTGCAACTTCTGCCCATTGTCAGGGGAGGCGCCGTGAGCGCGCGCCGCGCAGCCGCGCCCCGCCGACGCCTCGCGGCCGCCGCGCGCGTGCTCTCGCGCGCGGCGCTCGTCGCGGCGCTGTCCGGGTGCGCCTCGAGGCCGGCGATCCTCGCGCCCCACGACGACTACGCGGCGTACAGGGCGACCCGCGTGTCGCGNTCGCGCCCCACGACGACTACGCGGCGTACAGGGCGACCCGCGTGTCGCGGACCTTCGAGGGGCGGCTCGCCGCGGCGTCGACCTACCTGGAGCGCTACCCGGACGGCGCCTTCGCCGGCGAGGTGCGCGCGTACCTCGCGCGGGCCGAGCCGATCTACTACGCAGCGAAGCGCGGGACCGCCGCGGGGCTCACGGCGTACCTCGCGACGCTGCCGAGGGGCGCCTTCCGCGACGAGGCGACGCACCGGCTGCGCGCGCTCGTCCGCGACCGCAGCGCTGGCGATCTGCTCTCGCGCGCCGCCCGCGACGCCGAGGCGCAGCTCTCGAGGCAGCGGGCGGCGCGCGCCCGGGTGCGCCAGGAGCTCGCCGCGTGGCTGAACCGCTTCCTGAGCAAGGACGCCTGGGGACGGCCCCTCGCGGAGGCGCCCGTCGAGGTGGTCGTTCCGTTCGGCCTGACGCTGCCGGCGCCCCGGTGCGCGCCCGCCGACGAGCGCGCGGGCCCGGGCGCGGTCGTCTGCGCGAAGCGGATCGAGCTCCCGTTCGTCGTGAGCTCCGGCGGCGAGAGCGCGCCGCGGCAGGCGGAGCTCGAGGTCGCCGTCCTGGAGGACGCGGCGGGCCGCCCGATCGAGGTCGCGCTCCGCGGGCCCGACCTCTTCACGCGCCTCGAAGAGGCGCGCTCGGCGCGCGAGGTCACCCCGGACGATCCCGAGGGCCGCATCGGCGGGATCGCGCTGGCGGTGGAGCTCTCGCGCGGCGCCTTCGCGGCGCGCGTCTCGGCCGACGCGTCGTGCAGGCGCGAGGCGCAGGCGCCCGTCGTTGTCCACCTGGAGTGCGACGGGGTCCGCCTCGTGGCGCGCGCCGCGGTCGACACGGGCGAGGACGACAGCGTGACGATCGCCGTCGCCCCGCCGGCGCGCTAGGCCGCCGCGCGAGCGCGCGCCCGGCGCGCTAGCACCGCTTGTTCTTCTTCTTCCCCTTGAGCTTCGCCGTGTTCTTCGGGCAGACGTCCTTGATGGCCGCGGAGCGCTCCTTGTAGAGCGCCCTCATCTCCTCGAAGACCGACGCCTTCTCTCGCTTGAGATCCTTCGTCTCCCCCGGATCCGCGACGACGTCGAAGAGGTCGAAGGCGTCGTCGTCGCCGTAGGCGATGAGCTTGTACTGCCCGTGGATCAGCGCGCGGCGGCGGTCGTTGTCGCTCGTGCGCGGCAGGTCGACGATGACGTCGCGCGGCTCGGGCTTCGCGCCGTACAGCTCGGGCACGAGGCTCTTGCCCGTGAAGGACGGCTCGGGCGGGGCGCCGGTCAGCTCGAGGATCGTCGGCGCGAGGTCGATCGAGCTGCGCGGCTCGTCGATCCGGCGCGGCGTGATCCCGGGCGCCTGGATCATCAGCGGCACGTGGGTGAGCACGTCCCACACCTCGAAGCCGTGGCGGAACATCTTGTGCTCGCCGAACGCCTCGCCGTGATCCGCGGTCACGATGATCGCCGCGTCCTTCCCCCACGGCTGCTGCGCGACGAACTCGAGCAGCTTGCCGACGTGCATGTCGGTGAACTTGACCTCGCCGTCGTACTTGTCGCGGGCGCGCTTGCCGAACGGCTCGATCCCCGCGTGCGTCATGTACACGTCGTGCGGATCGAGGAAATGGAAGTACGCGAAGAAGGTGCCCGAGGTGTTCGCCTTGTCGGAGAGCATCTTCAGCGCGAGCTCGAGGTGCCCCGGGCTCGTGACGTTCCGGTCGGTCGTGTTGTCGGCCGAGAGCCCCGGCACGATCTCGTACACGTCGAAGCCCTGCCGGAAGCCCGCCTTCTGGTCGAAGTAGAAATGCGCGTGCGCGCTCATCGTCCGCACGCCGGCCTTCTGCAGGAGCTCCGGGAACATGAGCGCGCTGTCGGGGTAGTTGCCGAAGAAGTAGCCGCTGCGGTCGACCTCGCTCGGGTAGCGGCCGGCGAGGAAGCCGCCGACGCTCATCGATGTGTACGACGAGATCGCGTAGTGGCGCGTGTAGCTGACCGCCTTCTTCTCGAAGGCCGTCAGCGTCGGCGCGATGTCGCGCTCGTAGCCGTTCCACGGCATGTCCGCGCGCAGGCTGTCGATCGAGACGACGAGCACGTTCATCTTCCCGCGCTGCGCCGCCGGCGCCCCCGCGGCGCCGCCCTCCGCGCCGGCGCC
>NZ_JEMA01000670.1 GCF_001589285.1 Sorangium cellulosum
CGCGGCCGGCGCGCGCCGCCGCGCCGCGCGCCGGATCGCCTCGGCGGAGACGCTCGCGACCACGAGCGCCCAGGCGAGGGGCAGGCAGGCGGCCGCGTGGAGCAGCGCGCTCACGCCTCCCTCCGCATGCGGAAGGGCAGGAGGAACTGCACCCAGGGGCTGGCGAACCGGTCGAGCGAGAGCGCCTCGTGGACGACCGTGGCCGGCTTGCCGGCGAACGTCGCCGCCGCGAGCGAGCGCGCGTAGAACGGCGTGTCCTCGTAGGTGCGCAGGAGCCGGGGCGACGAGCCCAGGTCGGCCGCGATGCTCCGCGCCATGCCCCAGCGCGTGCCGCCGAGCGGCCGCGGGAAGAGCGGCGGGAGCTCGCGCGCGCCGCCGGCCGCGTCGAACGCCCTCCCGACGAGCAGCCGCGTGCCGTCGCGGCGCTGGACGTCGTAGGTGAGGGCGACCCCGTCCGCCCCGAGCGCGCGCGACCAGGTCCAGCTCTCGAAGGCGCTGTCGAGCGGCTCGTCGCCGGCGTTCGTGTCGAGGTAGGCGCTCCCGGTGAAGCGGAGCGACGGGTGCTCGAGCTCGACCTCGGCGCGCGCGATCGGCGCGATCGGGGCCCACCGGTGCCGCCCCGACCGGTCGAGCGCGACCCCGTCCCCCGCGCCGCGCGCGCCCGGCTCCGGCGCGGCAGGGCGGAGGCGCACCGTCCCGGCGAGCCGCGAGGGGATCGGCGCTGTGATCTCGTCGAACGCGACGCGGAGCTCGCCCCCGGACCACTCCATCAGGCTCGGGCCGATGGCGAGCGAGCGCGGCGACCGGAAGACGGCGTCCCGCGGCCGCTCGGTCAGGGCCCAGCGATCGGCGCGCGGCCCGTACAGCGCGACGTTCATCGAGCAATGCATGAGCGGGTCCGCGGCGCCGCGCGCGCGCGCCCGGGCGTAGTACGGCGAGAAGACGCTGCCGAGCAGCGCGATGATCGTGATCGCGCACCGGCGATCGTCGCTCACCGCATCCAGGTACCACCAGGCATAGCCGCCGTCCGGGATCTCGAGGTCGAAGCGAGGTCCTCCATCACGCTCTGCGCCGCGAGCCGGCCGCTCAGCGCCGCCATCGGCACGCCCGCCCCCGGGTGCACGCTCCCGCCCGCGAAGTACAGGCCCCGGAGCTTCGAGCGCGAGGCCGCCCGCGCGAAGGGGGAGTTCCATCCGTGAGACGCCGGCCCGTAGAGCGCTCCCCCTGTCGCCGGGAACAGGCGCTCGAAGTCCGCCGGCGTCGTCACCACCGGAGAGGGGCCGACGCTCTTCAGCGAGAGGCCATACCGCTGCAGTTGATGGAAGACGCGCTGCTCGCATGCGTGGATCTCCGAGGGTGAGGGGGGGTGGGTATCACCGGTGGCAGGGGCGTTGACGATGAAGAACAGGCGCTCTCCGACGGGCGCGGGCGCGGGCGCCTCCGGGGGCGCGCCGGGCCCGGCGCCGCCGAGCTCGGGCGAGGGCGCGTTCCAGCGGTCCTCGGCGCAGACGTAGACCGTGGCGTCGCGCGGGAGGGCGTCGCGCTCGAAGAGGTCGCGGAACTCGGCCTCGTAGTCGCCGGAGAAGAAGACGTTGTGCCGGAGGAGCGGGAAGCCGCTCGCCTCGGCCACGAGCGCCCAGGTGACCGCCGAGAGCGACCGCGGCGCGCCCGCCGGCGCCCTGC
Source organism: Sorangium cellulosum (assembly GCF_001589285.1). Classification (GTDB taxonomy): domain Bacteria; phylum Myxococcota_A; class Polyangia; order Polyangiales; family Polyangiaceae; genus Sorangium; species Sorangium cellulosum_G. The sequence continues at coordinate 1,684 of NZ_JEMA01000670.1, forward strand.
GGGCGGCGCGCTGGCCGAACAGGCCGCTCCGCAGCGCCGCCGGGTCGGCGTTCATCACGACCGCGTCGGCCGCGATGCGCTCGCCCCCCTCGAGCACCACCTCCCTGACGCGGCCGCGGCCTTCCTCGATGGCGGCGACGTGCGCGCCGCAGCGCAGGGTGGCGCCGGCGCGGGTCGCGGCCGCGGCGAGCGCCTCGGCCACCTGGTACATCCCGCCCTCGGGGAACCACACGCCCTCGCGCTCCACGTGCGCGATCACGCTCAGCGTCGCCGGCGCGAGGTACGGCGACGAGCCGCAGTAGGTGGCGTAGCGCCCGAAGAGCTGCCGCAGGCGCTCGTCCGCGAAGAAGTCGGAGAGCGCGCGGTGGAGGGTGCGGTGCCCGTCGATCTTCATGAGCCCGCTGATGCCCAGGCTGCCCGCCGTGCTCAGGATCGTCTTCAAGGTGGGCCGCTCCGCGCGCAGGAAGGGCGCCTCCACCACCTCGAAGATCTCGCGCGCGTACCGGCAGAACCGGCGGTAGCCGTCCGCCTCCCGCGGCCCCGCGAGCGCGCCGATGGCGTCGGCGGTGCGCTCGACGTCGGCGAAGAGGTCGAGCGTCGCGCCGTCCGGCCACGCGTGGCGCGCGAGCGTCTCGGCCGCGCGGAGCCGCACGTGGTCCTCGAAGCGGAGCCCGATCGACGCGAAGATCTCGTCGAAGACCCACCGCATCGTGAGCACCGTGGGGCCGACGTCGACGCGTCGGCCCCCGAGGACCACCTCGCGCATCTTTCCGCCGACGCGCGCCGCCCGCTCGAGTAACACGACGTCGAGCCCGCTCGATGCAAGGAGCGCCGCCGCGGTCAGCCCGCCGATGCCCCCGCCGATCACCACGACGCGATCCCTCGTGTCCACCATGGCTCCGGAGTGTACTCGACGCGCCTGCATTGTCCATGCTTTGTTGAAGTGTTGTGCAAACCATTGACAATACCCCGGACGTCCTCAAAACTGCTCTCCATGGATTTCGACCGCCGGATCGAGCGGGTCCTCCTCGTTGCGATCGAGTCGCTCTCTTCCTCTACGTCGCCGCCCGGGCTCCTGGCAGCGCCGCCCGGGCTCCTGGCAGCGACGCATCACGCCGTCTTCCCCGGCGGCGCGCGCGTGAGGCCGCGGCTCTGCCTGGCGGTCGCCTCGGCGTACGGCGATCCTGCGCCGGAGGTCGCCGACGCGGCGGCGGCGGCGGTGGAGCTCATCCACTGCGCCTCGCTGGTCCACGACGACCTCCCCTGCTTCGACGACGCGCCGATCCGGCGCGGTCAGCCGTCGGTCCACCGGGCCTTCGGCGAGCCGGTCGCGGTGCTCACCGGCGACCAGCTCATCGTGCTCGCGTTCGAGGCGCTCGCGCGCGGCGCGTTCCACGCGGTGGCGAGCGGCGTGATCGACGCCCGGCGGGGGGTGCGGTTCTTCGAGGTGCTCGCGGCCGGCGTCGGGATGCCGCAGGGGATCATCGCCGGGCAGGCGTGGGAGTCGGAGGCGAAGGTGCCGCTGTCGACCTACAGGCGCGCGAAGACGGGCGCGCTGTTCGAGGCGGCGGCGGCCCTCGGCGCGCTCTCGGCGGGGCAGGACGGGGGCGCCTGGGGCGACCTCGGGCAGCGCATCGGCGAGGCGTACCAGGTCGCGGACGACGTGATGGACCTGATCGGCCGGCCGGAGGACATGGGCAAGCCGGCGGGGCGCGACGGGACGCTCGGGCGGCCCAACACGGCGCTGGAGCTCGGGCTCTCGGGGACGACCCGGCTGCTGCAGCGGCTCATCCAGGACGCGATCGACGCGGTGCCGCAGTGCCCGCGGGCCGATGACGTGCGGGCGTGGGCCGTCGAGCTGGGGGAGAGGCTTCTCCGGGCGTGCAGGGGGCGCGGGGCGGCGGGGGGGGCGGCGGTCAGCTCCGTGTAGCTCGGGCCCCTCGCCGGGGGCCTGCGGTGGATGAGCGGAGATCTGTTGGGGCCGGCTCGATGGTCCGCCCGAGACTCGGGGTTTCCCGGGGGGACACGTTGGTTGATGTGTCGCAGGACGGAACGGTGAAGGGGACTCGGGAAGGGCCTTAAAAGCGCGTCAATCGCGGTCAGCGGTGCTGCGCCCTGGCTCGACGAACGCGCTTCAGGGTGACATCCTCGGCGGGACTCTGGCGCCTGCGGGCGCGATGCCGTGGAGCGCAGAGGTGCTATGCCCTGCGTCCGCCAGACTGGCTTTTCGTCCGATCGGGGGGACTTGGGATGAGGGCGATCCGGGAGCAGCACGCCACCATCGTTTCTCGCAAGCTCGAGGCCGATAGCCCCGGGGGAATGCGCGAGGCGATCAGCGCCGTCGAGCAGCTCGCGCGGGTGGCGCGAGGACGGCTGCGGGACCGCGTCGTGGACGTCGGAGGGCCGGCGACAACGGGGCTCCGGAGCGCGCCGAGGAGCGCGAGCCTCGCCCGGGCGAGCAGCGCCGTGCCGCTGCACGTGTCGCGGCTGCTGCTCGATCGACACCAGATCGCAGCCCACGCGCTCGCCCACCTCTACGCGGAGATCGAGGCGTGCCGCGCGCTCGCCGGGTGGGCGCGCGAGGTGGGCGGCGGAGAGGCGAGGGCCGTCGCGGAGGCGCACACGGGGGCGCTGCTGCTCGCGCTGCGCGGGGGCATCGACCTGGGCGGCGGAGAGGTCGCGCCGCTCGGGGAGGTCGAGCTCCGCGAGGACGAGGTCGCGAAGGCGATCGGGCACCCCGCCGTGGCGGCGTGGGCGCGCGACGCGGGATCGGGCGCGGCCGTCGCGTCGCTCGCGCGCGCGGCGGCAGAGCAGGGGATCCAGGGCGCCGGGGGCGCAGAGGACGAGCGCGTCGGGTGGATACGGCACAACATGCGCGACTTCGTCGAGCGGCTCGTCGAGCCGCTCGCGCCGGAGATCCACCGGCGCAACGGGCTCATCCCGGAGTCGATCATCCGCCGCATGGGGGAGTTCGGGGTGTTCCGGCTGGCCATCGCGCCCGAGAACGGGGGCGACGGGCTCGGCGTGGCCGCCATGGTCGCCGCGATCGAGGAGCTCGCGCGCGGCTCGCTCGGGTTCGGCGTGCTCACCACGACCGCCTCGATCGCCGCAGACCTCCTCGCCCGATCCGGCACCGAGCCGCAGCGGCGGACCTGGCTGCCGCGCATCGCGGCCGGCGAGGCGCGCTGCGCCCTCGCGCTCTCGGAGCCCGCCTACGGCTCGGACCTGGCCCGCATCGCCACGCGCGCCGAGCGCCAGGCCGACGGGAGCTACGTCATCACCGGCAAGAAGGCGTGGGTCACCGGCGCGTCGCGCGCCGACCTCGTGCTCACGCTGGCGAGGACGACGACGCCGGGCGGCCAGGGGCAGCAGCCGCTCGGGCCGAGCCTGTTCGCGATCGCCAAGCGGCGCGGCGCCCCGGGCGCCGACTTCCCGGACGCGGGGATCGCCGGGGCCGAGGTGCGGGCGCTCGGACAGCGGGGCATGGGGCACTACGAGCTCCGGATCGAGGGGCTCCACGTCGGCCGCGAGGCGCTCCTCGGCGAGCGCGAGGGCGAGGGGATCAGCCAGCTCCACCGCGCGCTCGTGGTCGGCCGCATCTACGCGGCCTCGTGCAGCGTCGGCGTGGCCCAGGCCGCCCTGGAGCTCGCGCTCGAGCGGGCGAAGACGCGCGTGCAGTTCGGGTCGCAGCTCCTCTCCTTCCCGCGCGTGGCGCACCGCATGGGCGGGCTCATCACCCGCGTCGCGGCCGCGCGCCAGCTCGCGCGCGCCGCCGCGCAGGCGGCCGACAGCGGCAAGCCGTGCGAGGTCACCTCGGCGATGGCGATGCTGTTCGCGAGCCGCGCGGCCTGGGACGCCGCCGACGCCTGCGTGCAGATCCACGGGGCGAACGGCTACGCCGAGGCGTCGGTCCCGGCGAGGCTCCTGCTCGACGCCCGCAGCCTCTCCTTCCACCTGGGCACGCGCGAGGTGCTGGCGCAGGGCATCGCGCGCGCCCTGCTCGAGGGGGCGCTCCCCTGAGCGATCGCGGGCGGGCGAGCGCGGGCGGCGCTGCCGTCAGGCGCTGTCGTCAGGGGCGCGCGCCTGTGACATGATCGCGCGGACCGATGGTCCGCGTCCGCTCCCCTCGCTACGGCCGCAAGCTCGATGATTTCACTGTCGGCGCTGTGTACGCGCACCCCTGGGACGTCACCGTCGACGAGGGGATGCTCGCGCTCTTCGCGGCCTCGTTCCAGGACGCGATCCCGACGTACGCGAGCCGCGTCGCGGCCCGCTCGGTGGGGCTCAAGGACAGGCCGGTGAACCCGCTGCTGCTCCTCAACCTCGGGATCTCGTTCAGCGTCCACGACGTCAGCGAGCAGGCGATCGCGCACCTCGCGTACATCGACGTGCGGTTCCCGGACGCCTGCTACCCGGGCGACACGCTGCGCGCGAGCTCGATGGTGATCGGCAAGAAGCCCGTCTCCACGGGCGACAAGGGCGTCGTGCACGTCCGGACGCAGGTGGTGAGCCAGGACGGGCTCCTCGTCTGCTCGTTCGAGCGCAAGGCGCTCGTGCCCTGCGGCAGCGTCGCCGAGCGCTCCGCGGACGCGCCGCACGCGGTCGAGCAGCCCGCCGCGCCGCCGGCGCGCCTGCCGGAGGCGCTCGAGGGGCCGCTGCCGCCGGCGCCGCGCCACGGCGGCTTCTCCTGCTTCTGGGACGACTTCGAGGTGGGCGACGTGATCACCCACGAGGTCGGCAGGACGGTCGGCAACAGCGAGCACATGCAGCTCTCGACCCTGCTGCGCAACTCCCACCCGCTCCACCTCGACGAGCAGTACTGCCGGTCGAGCTCCTTCGCCAAGACGCGCGTCGTCCACGGGGGGCTCGTGCTGTCCTGGGTGCTCGCGCTCTCGAGCAGGGACACGGCCGGGTGCGCGGTCTGGGACCTCGGCCTCGACGACGGCGCGCACCCGAGCGGCGTGCTCGCGGGCGACACGCTCTTCGCGGCGTCGAAGGTGATCGCCCGCGAGGAGGCCGGCGCGGGCGCGGGGAGCGTCACCTTCCGCGTCGTCGGCGTGAAGAACACCCCGCCGCGCGCGCTGCTCGATCAGGGGGCCGACCTGTTCACCCCGGAGCTCGGCAAGACCGACGGCAGGGTCAAGGAAAAGGTCGTGGAGATCACGCGAACGCTGCTCGTGCGCCGGCGTGGCTAGGCGCGACCGCCGCCGGCGCCGCAGAAGAGGAACCCCCCGCGGGGACCGCCGCAGCATACAATGCGCCCCCATGAGCACCGCCGCGCGACGTCGAGGAGCAGGACGGCCATGAGCGCGGCGGCGAGCCGTGAGCTGGACGCCCTCCGCGTGCGCGTCGCCGAGCTGGAGCTGGAGCTGGCCCGCGTCCGCGCGTCGGGGCTGCCCGCCTCCACGCGGAGCCCGGGCGCGCCGGCCTCGGGCCCGGGCGGGGCGGCGCTGACGTCCGGCGCCACCGAATGGGAGGCGCAGCTCGACGAGGCCGAGGAGGTGGCCCAGATGGGCAACTGGATCTGGGATCGCGACCAGAACCACCTCACCTGGTCGCGGCAGCTCTTCCGGATCATCGGCTGCGATCCCGCGAAGCACACGCCGTCGACAGAGGCCTTCCTCGCGGCCGTCCACCCCGACGACAGGGAGCGGATGACGACCCTCCTGCAGCGGGCGATCGAGACCCGAGAGGGATCGGGCGCGACGGCGTTCCGCGTGCTCCGCCAGGACGGCGCGGTGCGGGAGTGCCTGCTGAGCAGCCTGCCCATCGTCGACGGGGCGGGCCCGCCGTCCCGCTTCTTCGGCGTCGTCGTCGACCTCACCGAGCGCCGCCGCGCCGAGCAGGAGCTCCGCCGCAGCGAGCGCATGCTGAACGAGGCGCAGCGCATCGCCCACGTGGGGAGCTGGTCCTACGATCTCGCGTCGCGCGCCGTCCGCTGGTCCGAGCAGCTCTACCAGATCCTCGGCGTCGCCCCCTCGAGGCGCCCGACGTTCGAGCTGCTCGCGAGCGTCATCCACCCCGAGGACCGCCACCGGGTCTTCGGCGGCGCGGAGAGCGCGTCGCCGCTCGGCATCGCGGGCCCGGTCGAGTGCCGCGTCGTGCGCCCGTCGACCGGCGAGCTGCGCCACGTGCAGATGGCGGCGCAGCTCCTCACCGACGAGTCCGGGGCGATCACCGGGCTGGTCGGCACGAGCCTCGACATCACCGAGCGCCGGCGCCTCGAGGAGCAGCTCCTGCACAGCCAGAAGCTCGAGGCCATCGGCCGCCTCGCCGGCGGCGTCGCGCACGACTTCAACAACATGCTCACGGCGATCTTCGGGCACAAGGAGCTCGCGGTGCGCAAGTCGCCGCCGCCGTCGCCCATCCTCGATCACCTCGCGCAGATCGGCACCGCCGCGGAGCGCGCCGCGGCGCTCACGCGGCAGCTCCTCGCCTTCGCGCGCAAGCAGATCATCCAGCCGACAGTCGTCGACCCGAACGCGCTCATCCTCGGGGTGGAGTCGCTCCTGCGCCCGCTCGTCGGCGAGGACGTGGCGCTCGACGTGCTGCCGGGCAGCCAGATCTGGCCCATCCGCATCGATCGGGGGCAGTTCGAGCAGCTCCTCATGAACCTCGCCGTCAACGCGCGCGACGCGATGCCCGGCGGGGGCCGGCTGACGATCGAGACGGCGAACACGCACGTCAGCCCGGACGACGCGGAGCGGAGGCCGGAGATCGAGCCCGGCGAGTACGTGGCGCTGACGGTCACCGACACCGGGCAGGGCATGGAGGACGCGATCCAGCAGTACGTGTTCGAGCCGTTCTTCACGACGAAGGAGCCCGGCAAGGGGTCGGGGCTCGGGCTCGCGACGTGCCACGGCATCGTCAAGCAGCATGGCGGCCACATCTGGTTCTCCAGCGCCTCCGGCCAGGGGACGCGCTTCACGATCTGGTTCCCGCGCGTGCGCGGCGCGCCGTGCGAGCAGCCCGCGCGCGCGTCGGCCGCCGTGGTCGGGGGCGCGGAGACGGTGCTCGTCATGGAGGACGAGGCGCAGGTGCGCGAGCTCTGCGTCGCCGCGCTGCGCTCGTTCGGCTACTCGGTCCTCGCGGCGCGCAGCGGCAAGGAGGCGGTCGCGCTCGCGGCCGCCTACCCCGGCGTCATCCACCTGCTCGTGAGCGACATGGTGCTCCCGGACGCGCGCGGCCCCGAGGTCGCGGCGGCGCTCGCCCGCGCGCGCGCCGCGCTGCCCGTCCTCTACACATCGGGCTACATCGAGGACTCCGCCATGCCGGGCGAGCTGGTCGAGGGCGCCGTGCACTTCCTCTCGAAGCCGTACACGCCGACGCAGCTCGCGCAGGCGGTGCGCGCCGTGCTCGACGCGTCGACGCAGGCGCCGCGGGCGCAGGGCGCCGGCGACGCGCCCCCGCCGGCCGCGGCCGCCGAGCGCCTGCAGTGAGGGCGCTCGTGTGCGATCGACGGCGCGCGCGTGGCNCCGAGCGCCTGCAGTGAGGGCGCTCGTGTGCGATCGACGGCGCGCGCGTGGCAGCGGCGGCGCCTGGGTGGGCGCTCGACGCGCGCGGCGGTCCGCGGCGCTCGGCGCTGGCCCCGGCGGCGGGGGAGCCTCTATCCTGGACGAGCGGCTTTCGCGATGAAGATCCGGGGCTCAGCGCTCATGCACACGAGGGCCTACCTGCTGACGCGGTGGGGGAGCCACGCGATCTCGGTGCTCGACGCGAAGCTGCCCGCCAGCGTCCGCGCTGTCTTCTCGTCGCCCGATCTCGTGGCGCACAGCTGGTACCCCGTCGCGGTCTGGAACGCGATCGCGGACGAGATCTCGCGCTGGCCCAACAAGTCGGGTGTCATCCGCGATCTCGCGGCCTACGTGGCCGAGCAGGATCTGACGCTCGCGCACAAGGTGCTCCTCAAGCTCGGCACGCCCGCGCTCGTCATGCGGCAGGCCGGCGTGATGTGGGGCATGTATTTCAACGGAGGCCGGCTCGCCCCCCTGGCAGAGGGCGAGCGGTTCTTCCGCCTGATACTCTATCTCGGCGTCGACCCGCAGGCCGACCCGGGGCGCCAGACCTGCAGGGACGCGGTGCCTGCCTGGCAGGAGAACGCGCTCCGGCTCTCGGGCGCGCGCGGCGGGCAGAGCCTGCACACGAGGTGCCGCTTCGAGGGACACCCCACGTGCGAGTACGAGGTCCGCTGGCTCCGCTGACCCGGGCGCCGCGCCGCGCGGGCGCCGCGCCGCGCGCGCGCGTCACGACCTGGTGCAGAACGCGAAGAGGTTGACCTGGGCCTCCTCGGCGCGCACCTCGACGGGCGTGTTCCCGAACTTGGAGCGGGTGAACAGGGTCCTGAGATCGTCGGCGCTGCGGTGGATCAGCTCCCACTCGAGCACGTGGTCCATGAAGGCCTTGCTCGGGTTGTTCGCCCCGAAATTCCCCACGAGCGCGATGCCCCCGGGCAGGAGCTTGTCGTACATGCAGTTGAGGAGGCTCACGACGAGGTCGTCGCGCAGGTAGTCGGTGAGCCCGATGCTGTAGATCATGTGCTGGGGCTTGAGCACCGTCCTGCCGCGGCCGTGGGCGAGCCGCACGACGTTGTCCTGGGCGAAGCTGAAGCGGTCCATGACGCCGAGCTGGTCGGCGATGCCGGCGGCGTAGGCGAGGGCCTGGTTGTCGATATCGATGCACGTCGCCTTGATGTCGGGCGGCTCGCTCCCGTCCGCGAACAGGTCGAAGAGCTCCCGGGCGGGGCCGCTCGCGAGGCTGGTGATGAGGACCGGGCCGGACGCGTGCGCGCTGCAGGCCTCGCGGATGGCGCGGCTCATCACGCCCCTCCGGTTCTTGACGGCGCGGCAGGCCTCGATCGCGAGCCCCCACTGGTCGATGAAGCGGCCGAGCCGGCCGTCGCCCGCGGGCTCGTCGTTGTACATCATCTCGATGGTGTAGAAATCGCCCGCGTAGCCGCGCGGCTTCGTGTAGCAGCGGTCGACGGTGCGGCTCAGCATGAAGAGCGAGAAGGTCTCGCGGAACACGTAGGCGCCGATGCCCTTCTCGAGGTGGCGCTCGCGCTCGATGTGCTCGCGGAGCGCGGACACGATGGTCTGGCACGCGGCGCTCACCTTCTCCTGGATCTCCGCCTCGGGGTGCTTGCCCTCCTTCACCATCCTGTCGGCGATCATCATCTCGAACTTGAACTGTTCGACGGTGTCGATGAGCTTGGGAGGGATGTTGTTGGTGCCGGCCTGACCCGTCCTCGCCGCGTGAAAGCGGTTGACCTGCGGCACGTCCTCGACGAGGAGCGGCGGGAGCATCGCGGTGTTCTCGCGGAGGCGCTGGGCGAGCATGATCGCGAGCGACTGGTAGAAGCGCGCGGCGAGGCCGGGGACGGAGGCAAGGAGGGAGTGCACATAGGGGCCCTCGATGACGTCGAGGGTGCACTCCTCGCGGGCGACGACGGAGGCGCTCGCGGCGGCGCTCTCGAGGAACGACATCTCCCCGAAGATGGCGCCGGGGCCGAGCTGGCGGAGCGCGACGCCGCGCCCGAGGTGGGCGACCTCGACGCCGACGAGGCCGCTGCGCACGATGAAGATGCCCTGCCTGCGCGAGCCCTCCTCGAGGATCTGCTCGCCTGGCCGGTAGGTGACGCAGGTCGACTTCTCCAGCAGCAAGCGCTCGTCATCCTGGGTCAAGAACTCGAAACCTGTCGTCATGATGCCTCCGACCCCACGCGGGCGCGTCGACGTCGCGGGGAACCGGATCCCTCCCCCCGGGGCGGCGACGGGGGACGTCCACGCGTGCGCCCCTTCTACCACGACGCCTCGCGCCCCCGCTGGCGCATGGCGGTCCGCCGGGCGGCTCCGCGCGCCGCGCCGCTCAACGCGGCGGCGCGCGGCGCGTCGACGGCGTCACCGCGGGGCGCAGCCCGCGAGGCCGCCGTCCTCGGAGAGCACCAGCACACACGTGCGGAGCACATCCATGCCGGCAAATCCGTCCGACGGACAGGCCGCCCGCAGCGCGCCGGGGAGGAAATCGAGCTCGGCGGCGGCGTCGAACCCCGCCAGCCGGAGGCGAGCGCCGGAAAGGACGGGAACGGTGTGCTTGCCTGAGGCGGCGTAGGCGCTCCTGTCGCCGGTCGCCCGGCGCGACAGCGTCTTCCCCGCGGGGGAGACGGCGAAGAGCGAGCTCTGCGATGCACCCGAGTCGATCTTCAGCGTGACGGCGATCCCCTCGACGGTCGCCTTCGCGGTGAGCTCGCTGCCCTGGTTCGGTCCGCTGCAGCGGGCGAGCTCCGCGACAGCGGCGTCGCCGAACCGCGCCCGGAGCGCGCGGCCGGCCTCGTCGCTCGGCGCCTCGGTCATCCGGCCGTCGCGCAGGTCGAGCACGACGGCGCGGCCCGGCGCTGCGAGCGCCTGCGGCGCGATGACGCCGCCGATGCCGAGGCGCTGGAGGACGTCGGGCACGGGGACGACGAGCAGCGCGGGGGCCTCGACGCGGCCCCACCCGGAGAGCGCGATGCTCGCGTCCTCGATCCGGGAGACCTGCAGCGGCCTGCCCGCGTAATCGACGGCGACGTCGCCGGCGGTCGAGAGGGGCAGCGCGAGCTCGTCGGCGAGCCAGCGGGCGAGGACGTGGTGAGAGGCGCCGGTGTCGACGAGCAGCACGGTCGGCTGGCCCGCGACGACGGCGTCGATGAGCGGCGAGGGGAACGGCCGGTCGTTGACGTGGAACAGGAGGCTTGCCCGGCGCTCGGCGGGCTTCGCGGGGGCGCCCGCGATCCCGACGGGCGAGGGCGCGTCGGCGGCGGCG
>NZ_JEMA01000671.1 GCF_001589285.1 Sorangium cellulosum
GGCGTGGCCGCCATCCGCGCCGACTTCGGGGGCGCGCTGCCGACGATCGCGCGCTGAGCCGCGCCGCGCGCCCGGCTCGGCGGCGCCCTACCGCGCCCAGAGGTCGGCGAGCGGCAGCTCGATCGCGTCGAACGGCTCGGCCCGCACGGCCTCGTCGCCCTCGTGGGTGTCGAGCAGCGACCAGCGGCCATCGTCGAGCCGGTACACCTCGAGCGTCTGCGCAACCGGGTTGATCAGCCAGGCGTGACGGACCCCTTCGCGCCGGTAGATCCGCATCTTCTTCCCGCGATCCACGCGTTCGGTGCGCGGGGAGATCACCTCGCAGACCCAGTCGGGCGTGACGTCGTAATGCGCGGGAGCGTCCTCGGACCCGAGCGCGTCGGGCATGCGCTCGCGGCGCCAGCCGGCGAGATCGGGGACGACCTTGTCCGGCTTCGGCCCGAGGTGGAGCTCGGGCTCGACGAGGATGACCCAGCCTCCAGGCTCACCTGGATCGTCGTCGAACGGCCCGAGCCGACGGCTGAGCCGCGACGCCGCCCGCGTGTGCGGTCGCGCCGGCCGCGGGAACGTGTGGAGCTCCCCGTCGAGGATCTCGGCGACCATCTCTTCCGGCACGGCCTGGAACGCGGCCTCTACCTCGGGCGCATTGCCTGGGAACAGCGGGTGCTGCGCGCTCATGCCCCGATCCTACATCCATCCGGCGCGCCGCGCGTCCGGCGCCGGCCCCAGCGCCTCCCTCGACGCTGGCAACCCACCTTGCTACTAGGCCGGGCCATGTCCGAAGCCCCCTCGAAGAAACCGACCGACGGCCCGCTCGAGCCCCTGTTCGACAAGGTGGCGACCGAGCTGAACTTCCCCGCCGACGAGGCGAAGATCCTCGCCTTCTGGAAGCAGCGCCGCATCTTCGAGAAGACCCTCCGCGCCGAGACCCGCGCCACCGGCCCGTCGAGGGGCACGTTCGTCTTCTACGAGGGCCCGCCGACAGCCAACGGCATGCCGCACAACGGCCACGTGCTCACCCGCGCGGTCAAGGACGTCTTCCCCCGCTACAAGACGATGCGCGGCTACGACGTCCCGCGGAAGGCCGGCTGGGACACGCACGGGCTGCCTGTCGAGGTCGAGGTCGAGAAGGAGCTGCGCATCCACGGCAAGGCCGACATCGAGCGCTACGGCGTCGAGCCGTTCATCTCGCGCTGCGTCGACTCCGTGTTCCGGTACACCGAGGCGTGGGAGAGCCTGACCGACAAGATCGGCTTCTGGGTCGACCTCGACAGCGCCTACGTCACCTACCACCGGAGCTACGTCGAGAGCGTCTGGTGGGCGCTGTCGCAGCTCCACAAGAAGGGGCTCCTCTACCGCGGGCACCGCGTCTGCTGGTGGTGGCCGCAGGGCGGCACGGCGCTCAGCGCGGCCGAGGTCGGGTCGAACTACAAGACCGTGGACGACCCCAGCGTGTTCGTGGCGTTCCCGCTCGTGGACGAGCCCGACACGGCGCTCTGCGCGTGGACGACGACCCCGTGGACCTTGCCGTCGAACGGCTACGCCGCGGTCCGGCCCGAGTTCGACTACGTCGTCGTCGACGCGGGCGCGGCCGGGAAGCTCATCGTCGCCGCGGCGCTGCGCGAGGAGCTCGCGAAGAAGTTCAAGCGCGACCTGCCCGTGCTCCGCGAGCTCAAGGGGAGCGACCTCATCGGCAAGCGCTACCGCCCGCCGTTCGACAGCTTCTCGAGGTCGCTGTTCGACGCCACGGCGCGCCGGAAGGACGGCAAGGAAGAGCCGCTCTACTGGGTCGTCCTCGGCGCGGACTTCGTGACGCTCGACTCCGGCACGGGCATCGTCCACATCGCGCCCGCGTTCGGCGAGGACGACTTCAACGCGCACAAGAGGCGCCTCGAGGAGTTCCAGCCGATCCCCGGGAGCGAGGTCCCGATGCTCTGCGCGGTCCTGCCGGACGGCACGTTCGAGCCCGGGCTCACGCCGTTCTCGGGGATCTGGGTGAAGGACGCCGACCCGATGATCATCAAGGATCTCGGGGCGCGCGGGCTGCTCGTCCACGAGGAGAAGTACCGCCACGAGTACCCGTTCTGCTGGCGCGCGGACGACGACCCGTTGATCCAGCTCGCGCGGCCGGCCTGGTACATCCGGACGCGGGACAACATCGACAAGGCGATCGCGAACAACCGCGCGATCCACTGGCTCCCTTCGCACATCCAGGAGGGCCGGTTCGGCGACTTCCTCGCGAACAACGTCGACTGGGCGCTCTCGCGCGAGCGGTACTGGGGGACGCCGCTCAACGTCTGGATCTGCAAGGACGACGAGGAGCACCAGCTCGCCCCCGCGTCGGTCGCCGAGATCGAGGCGCTGAACCCGCGCGCCTTCGACCACTTCCACGCGGCGAAGAAGGCGGACCCGGGCCTGAACGACCACCTCATCGTCCACAAGCCGTGGATCGACAGGGTGACGTTCCCCTGTCCGACCTGCGGCGGCGAGATGCGGCGCGTGACCGAGGTCATCGACGCGTGGTTCGACAGCGGGAGCATGCCGTTCGCGCAGTGGGGCTACCCGCACGCGCCGGGCTCGAAGGAGCTGTTCGACCGCGCCTTCCCGGCGGACTTCATCAGCGAGGCGATCGACCAGACGCGCGGCTGGTTCTACTCGCTGCTGATGGTCTCGACGCTCGTCTTCGACGAGGCGACGCAGGACAAGCTCGGGCTGTCGCGCGTTCGGAGCTACCCGCACCCGTACCAGACGTGCGTCGTGCTGGGGCACGTCTGCGACCGCGAGGGCAAGAAGGAGAGCAAGTCGAAGGGCAACTACACGCCGCCCGAGGTCATCCTGGAGCGCGTCCGGATGGAGTTCGCGGCGGTGAGGGCCGGGGATGTGAAGGGCGTCCAGGCGAAGGACGGGGTGGCGTTCATCGCGCGCGAGGACTACGAGGGGCTCGACCTGACCGGCGACGCCGCGAAGGTGCGGATGTACCGCGCCGACCGCGAGGCGCAGCCGCTCGCGATGGAGCTCCGGCCGCAGAAGGGCATGCCGCGGCGGATCGTCGCGCTCTCGGACGCGGATCTCGACCGCCTGGGCCTGTCGCCCGGCCAGAAGGCGCTCTCGGTGATGCCGAACGACGTGCCCCGGCTCCCGCAGCCCGAGCGCGTCACCATCGAGGATCCGGCGACGCCGGCGCCCGGGGCCGACGCGTTCCGCTGGTTCTTCTACGCGTCCTCGCCGCCGTGGACGAACACGCGCCACTCGCTCACGAACGTGCGCGCGTACCAGAAGGAGTTCGCGGTCAAGCTCCGGAACGTCTACTCGTTCTTCACCATCTACGCGAACATCGACGGCTTCTCGCCCGCCGAGGGGAACCCGGACGCGAAGGACACCTCGCCCGCGGCGCTCGCCGCGAGCGCCGGCTACCGGCCGGCGAAGCAGCGGTCGCTGCTCGACCGGTGGATCCTCTCGGAGCTCGCGCTCGCGACGCGGGAGGTGACGGCGCACCTCGACGAGTACCACCTGTACGAGGCCGCGCAGCGGCTGGTCGACCTCGTGGACGCGCTCTCGAACTGGTACGTCCGCCGGAGCCGCGCGCGCTTCTGGGCCCCCTCGGCGACGGATCCGCTGGAGATCTCCGCGGGCGCCGTGCGGGCGGCGCAGGACAAGCGCGACGCGTACTTCACGCTGTACGAGGTGCTCGTCGCGATCGCCAAGCTGAGCGCGCCGTTCACGCCGTTCCTCGCCGAGGCCATGTACCAGAACCTGGTGCGGCGGCCGTGGCCGGCGTCGCAGCCGGAGAGCGTGCACCTCGTGGCGTTCCCCGAGGCCGACGCGGCCGCGATCGACGAGCCGCTCGCGATCGAGATGCGCGCGGTGCGCGAGCTCGTGTCGCTGGGCCTGCAGGTGCGCACAGCGAACAAGCTCAAGGTGCGGCAGCCGCTCTCGCGCGCGGACATCGTGCTGTCGCAGCAGGGGCTCGCGGCGGCGGTCGCCGAGCACGTGCCGCTCATCGCCGAGGAGCTCAACGTGCACGAGGTGCGCTTCCTGAAGCCCGGCGAGGAGGGGAGCGCGGTGCGCTACGTGCTCAAGCCGAACTTCCGCGCGCTCGGGCCGAAGCTCGGCAAGAAGGTGCAGCTCGCGAAGCAGGTCCTCGCGAAGGCCGACGCCGCGTCGCTGCGCGCGGCGCTCGCGACCGAGGGCAAGATCGCGATCGCGCTCGACGGCGAGCAGGTCGAGCTCGGCCCCGAGGAGATCGACGTCGCGGTCGAGGCGGGCGACGGGTTCGCGGCGGCCGGCGGCCGCGCTGGGGTCGTCGTGCTGCACACGGCGCTCACGGACGCGCTCCGCGACGAGGGGCTCGGCCGGGAGATCCTCTCCCGCGTGCAGGGGCTGCGCAAGGAGCTCGACCTCGGCTTCACCGAGCGGATCCGGCTCGCGCTCGACGGCAGCGAGCGCGCCCGCAAGGTCGCCGAGGCGGCGCGCGAGATGCTCATGCAGGAGGCGCTCGCGGCCGAGCTCGTGCTCGGCGGGGCGCCCGCGGCGTGGGGGCAGGTCGAGACGCGCGAGGTCAACGTCGACGGCGAGGCGCTCGCGATCGTGCTCGCGCGCACGGCGTGAGGGCGCTGGGGGGGGAGCCGCGATGATCACCAGGATCTGCGCCGCGCGGCCCTCGGCGCGCCGTCGTGATTCCGTACCGGGCCTTACCATCCTGCGAGCGCGTCCGCCTCGCTGCGTGGGGGCGGCGCTCCTTCTGCAAGGTTCTTGTTGCGGCCACCTCTGACGAGGCGTTCGATGATCGTCGTCGGGTGGGGTGCATCGGAGATCCTCAGGGCAGTACGGAGGGCCGCGTCGAGCCGGCCCGGGATGGGCGGCAAGCTGCCCTGACGTCAGGACCTATCCGTCGCGGGACGGTGGCAGCGTCCAGCGATCCTCTCCCTCGTCGACCGGATGTCCCGGAGGCGCAGCGCCATGTCCCTGGCGGCAGTTCCGGTGTCCCTGGCGGCAGCCCCGGTGTCCCTGGCGGCAGCTCCGGTGTCCCTGGCGGCAGTTCCGGTGTCCCTGAAGCGCAGCGCGACGAGTCCCTGAAACGGGGTTCCATGTCCCTGGCGGCAGTTCCGGCGCCCCTGGCGGCAGTTCCGGTGTCCCTGGCGGCAGTTCCGGTGTCCCCGGCGGCAGCTCCGGTGTCCCTGGCGACAGCTCCGGTGTCCCCGGCGGCAGCTCCGGTGTCCCTGGCGACAGCTCCGGTGTCCCGGAAGCACGAGCCAGCCGGCCCGGCCGGCGGTCGCGCAGCGCGGAAAGGGCGATCGATGTCCTCGAGCCGAGGCTCCGTGCCGCGATGATCACCCACGTCTACGTCAGCAACTACGGCAGCATCGGGGCCGGCCTCGAGATCACGCTCGGGGCGCTGACCGCGCTGGTCGGTCCGCCCGGCTCGGGAAAGGGCTGCCTGCTCGACGCCGTGCGGTTCCTCGCCGAGTGCGCGAGCGGGGCGCTCGACCAGGCGGCGTCGAGCCGTCGCGGCGGCGCGCTGCTGCGGCCCCGCCGCGACGGCACGCTCACCACCCTCGGCGTCGCGGTGTCCAGGACCGAGGGCCACGGGTTCTGGCTCGTGCAGATCGAGCCGGGGGACCGGGACGGCGAGATCCGCGTCAAGAGCGAGACCGCCGCCTGGTGGCAGCGCAGCGCGCTCACGCGGCTCGTCAAGCCGGGCGTGCGCGACGTGTTCGACGCGGGCAGCGACTCGCCCGAGGTCTCGTTCGACAGGCTCAAGGGCAGCCCGAAGGGGTTCTCGCGCAAGGACAAGGGGCGCAGCGGCACGCTCGCCTACCGCGGGGTCGCGCCCATCGCCGTGAGCGGCGCCAGGCTCGTCCTGCCCTTGCTCTCCGACGGGCCGCTCACCCCGATGCTCGACGAGCTGCGCCGCGCCGTCCTCTACTCCCTCGCGCCGCGCACCCTCCGCGCGCCCCAGAAGCTCAGCGCCTCCCGGCGCCTCCGCGCGAGCGGCGACAACTGGGGCTCCGTCCTCCGCGCGCTCGAGAAAGAGCGCTGGAAGGACGACTTCCTCGCCGGGCTGTCGCAGGTGATCGGCGACGTCGACGGCACCCGCGCTGCCTCGTCCGGCGGGCTCCTCGTCCCCGAGCTGCGCCACGGCGTCGACGGCGACGGGCGCGAGCGCTGGCGCGCCGCCGCCGACGAGCCGGACGCCACGCTGCGGCTCGCCGCCGTCGTCACGGCGCTCTCGCAGGAGCCCCCGCTCGTGCTCGCCGGCTTCGAGCACCCCGACGCAGGCGTCGATCGCGGCGCGCTGCCGGCGCTCCTCGGGTACCTGCGCGCCGCCTCCGCGCAGCGGCACATCCTGCTCACGACGGAGAGCCCCGCGCTGCTCGACCTGCTGCCCCTCGACGCCGTCCACGCGGTGGAGCTCCGCGACGGCTCGACCACCGCGTCCCCGGTCGACGAGCCGCAGCGGCGAGCCCTGCGCGAGCAGCTCGCTGCCCCGGAGAGCCAGCGCGCCCGGGCCGCGCGCGCCGAGCACGCCTCCGGTGCCTCCTGAGCCGCCGGCTACACCGCGATCCGCTCCCGGCGCGGCGCGAGCGGCGACGCGTCGTACCGCGCGAGCAGGTCCTCCGGATCGCGGTAGATCGCCGCGCACCCGGCCTCGAGGAGCTCCATCTCGGGGAAGCCTCCGCTGAGGAGACCCACCGTCAGGATGCCGAGCTTCGCCGCGGCCTCGGCGTCGGACGGCGCGTCGCCGACGAGGACGACCTCGCGCGGATCGACGCTGCCCAGCCGGTCGAGCGCCGCCTCGAAGAGATCCGGGTGCGGCTTCGACCGGTCCGCGTCGTCGGCCGACACAGTCCACGAGACCAGATCGCCCACCCCGGCGAGCGCGACGCCCGCGTCGAGCTCGCCGCGCGGCGTCGAGGAGGCGAGGACGATCCGGCGCCCGTCGCGCGCGACGCGCTCGAACAGCGCGCGCACCCCCGGGAAGGCGCGCGCGCCAGGGAGGAGCTCGCGCCTGTAGAGGTCGTCGTGCAGCGACGCGACGCCGGCGCCGATCCAGCCGACCTCCTCGGGCGACAGGAACACCGGCAAGAGCTCGCCCGCGCCCTTGCCGATCTGGCGCCGCAGCCGATCCAGCGAGACCTCGCGGCCGAACCGGCGGAAGGCGAGCTGCCAGGCGGCCGCGTGCAGATCGACAGTGTCGAGGATCGTCCCGTCGACATCGAAAATGACCGCGCTGACGCTGACCACGAGGGGGCACGTGGCGCAGGGCTGGACGCACCGCCATCGGAGGGCTCCCGACGGCCCGCGCCCGCCGCCCGCGCGACGGCGCCCGCCGCGCGGGCGCGAGCGGCNCGCGCGACGGCGCCCGCCGCGCGGGCGCGAGCGGCGCCCGACCGGAGGCGCGATAGACTCGACCGAGGGGGGCGAGCAGGCAGGGCGATGCGATCATGAACCGGCGGCTGACGGCACTCTCGGTCCTCCTCGGCGCCCTCGCCGGCCCGGCCAGCTCCGCCGCCGCGGAGCCCGTGCCCGCGCTGCTCGTGGCCGATCTCGACGACGACGACGCCGACGGCGTGCCCGACGGCGAGCAGCCGCGCGTGCCGCCCTCGCCGGATCTGCTCGCGCTGCGCGGGCCGCGCGGCGCGGCGCCCGCGGCGATCCCCGCCGGCGTGCGGCTCCTCGTCGACGGCAGCCCCGTCCAGCCCGGCAGCGCCATCCCCGCGAACGCCCGCCGCGTCGAGCTCCAGGCGACCCGGGCCGGGCGGAGCGAGATCGCGCTCGCCGGAAGGACGGTGGCGATCAGCGCCTTCGAGATCCGCGCGATCGACGGCGCCGGACGGCGCATCGACATGGCGCGCTCCCACGCCTCGCTGCAGCGCACGCCCCCGGACCGGCTCGGCGACGATCCGTTCGGCAACCTCGACGACCCCGACGCGATCCGGCTGCTCGTGATCGGCGCGCCGGACGACGTGCCGGTGACCCTCGACGTCCACTCCGCGGCGCCGTCCGGCAAGGTGATCGACCGCCTCTCCAGCGTGCCGCTCGGCCACGTGCCGTGCCCCGAGGACGTCCCGCCCGGCCTCGTGTGCGGCTCGACGCGCCCCCTCCGCGCGGTCGCGGACGACATCGATCGCAACCACCCGATGATCGCCGACCGCTCCGTGAAGGGCGAGGTCGGCGGGGCGCTCGTCGTCGCCCTGCCCGGGGGGACGAAGCTCCAGACGATCCGCGTCGCCGGCCCGCGCACCTCGCCGCTCGGGCCCCTCGGGCGCACGCGCGCGCGCCTCCGGATCCTCATGGTGCGCCCGCGCGCGGGCGGGCCGCCGCCCATGGGCGGGGATGACGCGGGCGCCCTCGCGATCGCGCGCGCGGAGGTCGAGCGCGCGAACGCCCTCTGGGGCGCGTGCGGCGTGAGCTTCGGCCCGCCGGAGGAGCTCGACATCTCCTTCGTCGACCCCCCGCGACCCCACCTGCTCGCGATCGGCTGCGACCACGGGCTCCCGGCCAGCGGCGGCGCGATCCGGGTGCGCGTCGACGGCCACGAGGTGACCGCGGCCATCGCGCCCCGCATGCGCCCCGACGCCGCCGCCCGCGCCGTCGCCGCGGCGATCGCCGCCGCGGGGTTCTCGGTGCGCCTCTCCGACAACCCCGTCATCGGCGCGGGCGCCCACGGGACCACCGACGTGCTCGTGCGGCGGCCGGGCGGCGCGCTCGCGACGATCGAGCCGCCGGCGTCGGGCGCGCTGAGCACCGACGCCACGCTCACCGCGTGCATCGGCGCCGTCGAGCTCGACGACGGGCTCCAGCACTTCAGCGACACGGACGCGATCGCCGGCACGGTCGAGGAGCGCGCGCTGCTCAAGGCGTTCGACGACGGCGACCCCGCCACCGTCGACGTCGTGATGGTCCCGAGCTTCGCGGGCGGCGGGCGGATCGGCGAGTCGTTCATCTTCGCGGACGGCGGGGCGATCCGGAACACGATCATCGAGGACCGCGCCGGCCTGCGCGCCGATCGCGCGTCGTTCGCGCTGTCGCACGAGCTCGGGCACGTGCTGCTCGACGAGCCGGGGCACCCGGACGACTTCGGGATCGACACCCCGACCCGGCTGATGGACGCCGACGCGGCCAACGCCTCGGCCTACGGGCCGCGCCGCCTCACTGTCGACGAGTGCGCGCGCGCGATCCGCCAGAGCGGCGGGCCGCCGGGGCGCAATGAAGGCGGAT
>NZ_JEMA01000672.1 GCF_001589285.1 Sorangium cellulosum
AGCATCGAGATGCCCTTCAAGGAGGCGAAGGACGCCATCATCGACAGGTTCGAGCGGGACTACCTCGCCGCCCTGCTCGAGTGGTCGAACGGCAACGTGAGCCGCGCCGCCCGCAAGGCGGGGCTCGACCGCATGTACCTCCACCGCCTCCTCCAGCGGCACGGGCTGCGCCGCGCCGCCGCCCTCGACTGAGCAGCGCCGCGCCACACAGGGCCGCGGCGCGTCCCAGGCGGCCGCGCGGCGATCGGACAGGGCGCCACCGCCCCGCACATGTCACAGTCGCCTCGAAATGGCGCGACCCGTCCGTGTGCGCAACCTCGCAAGATCCCTGAACGTTTCGGAGACGGAGCTGCTCGTCTGGCTCGCGGAGAACGCGCCCGCCGCGGACCTGCGGCACCCCGCGGACTTCCTCCCCGCGGACATCGCTGTGCGGGCGCAGCAGGCGCTCGGCAGGGCGCCGCCGCCGGCGCCCGAGCCCGAGCCGGTCGAGCGCCGCTGCGCCGGGTGCGCGAAGCTGCCCCCGAAGCCCGGCGTGCGCCTCATCGAGGTGGGCGCCGATGCAGTTTGCGACATGTGCGGCAGCTCTGCGAACAAGCGGGCGGCGCTCGCGATGATCGGGGCGTTCCATGCGCGCGGGCTCCGGCGGCTGCTCGTTGTCGGCGGGGGGCCCGGCACGGCCGAGGACCTGCGCCAGCTCCTCGCCGGCGAGGTCGACATCCGCATCGTCGACGGGGAGGGCCACCGCAACGCGACAAAGGCCGACGCCGATCTCCGCTGGGCCGACGTTGTCGCGGTCTGGAGCTCGACGATCCTCTCGCACAAGGTCTCGAAGCTCTACACCGATCAGCGCGCCGCGTTCCGCGACAAGCTCGTCACCGTGCCGAGGCGCGGCGTGGCGGCGCTCTGCATGGCCGTGACCGACAAGGTGAGCACCCCGCCAGGATAGGTGATAGGTGCCTGTCTCCCGCCTTGTCGGCCTCACGCCTTCTGCCAGGCCGATCCAGATCTCGTGGGTCCCGGGCGCCAGGCGGGCACTTTCGACAGCCCCGCGCGCCCCGCGCCCGTCACCCCGCGCCCGCCTCGCCTGTCGCGCCCTCGTCGGGCCAGCTGCTCTTGTGCTCGGCGCTCGACTCCAGGTTCAGCGGCTTGCTCTCGTCGAGCACGCCGGGGATCGCCTCGTTGCTCGACCCGCCCCCGCGCGGCGTGTCGACAGCGTCCAGCCCCGCGTCGCCCTCGTCGACGTCCTCGCCGCGCGCCGCCTTCTCGCGCCCTCCCGGGGCGCCAGCGCCGCCCTGCGGCGGCGCCTTCTGGCCCGCCGGGGATGCATTTTGCCCCGCTCCGCCCTGGTCACCCACGGTGCCCTCGGAAATTCCACCGTAGCCAGGCGGGCTGGCGGCCGGGCTTTCCGCCGCTCGTCCTTCCTTCGTGCGCTCGTCTTGAGCCATGGCGTGTCTCCTTCGCGCGAGGTCGCAGCAAGCGACATGCCACCTCGAACGCGGAGACAGGTGATGTGTGGAGTTTGCGGGAGGAGCGGTCACGTGGGGCGGCTGTGCATCCGCACGCGGCGGAGGGTGCGCCGCGCGTGGGGCACCCAGCCGCGGAGGTGCCAGCGCACGGACATGGCGATGCCGCGGACCCACTCGTCCGCGGCGTAGGCCACCCAGACGCCGGCGAGGCCCCAGCCGAGGCGGACGCCGAGCAGCCACGCGAGGCCGACGGCCACGGCGAACATCGAGAAGACGCCGAATCCGACCGGAAAGCGCGCGTCGCCGGCGGCGCGTAGCCCGTTGATGACGACAAGGTTGATCGTGCGGCCCGGCTCGACGAGGAGGTTGAGCCAGAGCAGCGTGGAGCCGGTGGCGATCACCTCCGGATCGCTCGTGAACAGGCCGAGCAGGCGGGGGCCGGCCAGCGCCGTGGCGAGCACCACGGTCACGCACACGCAGAGCCCGACGGCGAGGCCGCCGCGCACCTGGCGATCGGCGCCGTGCAGCTCGCCCGCGCCGACGCGGTGCCCGACGACGATCTCGGTCCCGAAGCCGACCGCCATGGCGAAGAGGAGCAGAAAGTGCACGATCTGCATCGTGTACGTGTGCGTGGTGAGGGCGGTCTTCCCCATGTCCGCGACCATGGCGAGGATCATCATGAAGCTGATCCGATAGACAACGTTCTCGCCGGCCCCCGGGAGGCCGATGTGCAGCATCTCGCGGAGGCGATCGGGGCGAATGCGCCAGAAGTCGTCGAGGCTCGGGCGGATGCGGAGGCGCGTGATCCACATCTGCCGGTGCATCCAGAACGAGAGGATGCGCCCGATGATCGCGGCGAGCGCGAGCCCGTTCATGCCGAGCCCCGGCCACCCGGCGAAGCCGAACATGAGCGGCAGGCTGAGCGCGAGCTGCACGACGTACATGATGACGATGAGGCGCAGCGTGTCGCGGGTATGGGTGTGCGCGCGCAGCACCGAGCCCATCGAGAAGTTCACCGCGTCGAACGCCAGCATCACGCCCACGGCCATCAGGTAGGGCTGCGCGATCGGGAACAGGGACGGCGGCAGGCGCATCAGCTCGAGCAGCGGCCGCGCGCCGATCGCGATGACGGCGCAGCTCGCGACGCCCAGCCAGACGTTGGCGGCCAGCGACGCCCGCGCGACCTGCTCCGCGCCGGCGCGGTCGCGCGCGCCGAGGTACTGAGTGACCACCACGCTCGCGCCGACGCTGACGAAGCGGAAGGTGATCATGAAGGTCAACATGATCTGGTTGGACAGCCCGTACGCGGCGGCGGCCTCGTCCGACAGGCGGCTGACCAGCCACACGCCGAACACCCCGACGAGCATGTGCAGCAGGTGCTCGCTGAAGATGGGCCAGGTGATGTCGAGCAGGCGTGGGCGAGGAAGAGACGGAGCAGGAATGACCGATTGCAAGGCGCCGCATCCTACTCTGCCAGAACGCGTCTCGCCATGACGGAACGCGGCTGAGTGAGAGCGATTCCCACATCGCGCGCTGCTCGCCGCCCGCGCTGGGCGTGGGGCGCGGCGCGGCGGCTCGCCCGGGCGGCGCCGCGGCTGAAGCGGAGAGCCGCGCTCACAGGAGGTGAGACGGCAAATCGTGTTCCTGCTCGCAGCCTTGCAGGGTTATCCCTTCCCGGCTCGCCCTCGCCTCGATTACCCTGGCAATGGGCGGAACAGGGCAGGCTCGCCCCTCCGCGCTTGGAGGCTCGAATGGGGAGATTGCACAGCGCAGCGTGGCTCCTGGCGGCGGCTGCCATGGCGCCGGCCGTCATCGCCGGATGCTCTTGCGGCGATTCCGGCGGGATGCTCGGAAGCACGTCCGGCGCCGGCGCCGGCCCCGGCCCCGGCGCCGGCGGGGCCGGCCAGGGCGCGGGGAGCGGACTCGGGGGGATCCCTTTTGATCCGGGGACCGGCGGATCGGGGGTCGGGGCCGGGTGCGAGGGGCTCGAGTGCCAGCAGCTCGCCTGCGAGGGCGGTCGCAAGACAACCGTGAGCGGCACTGTGTACGAGCCCGCGGGCCAACTCCCGCTGTTCAACGTGATCGTCTATGTCCCGAACAGGGAGCTTGATCCGATCACCGACGGAGCGAGCTGCGACCGGTGCGGCGTGGCGCTCTCCGGGGATCCGATCGCGACAGCGCTCACGGACACCAGCGGGCGGTTCGTGCTGGAGAACGTGCCGGTCGGCGAGGACATCCCGCTCGTCGTCCAGCTCGGCAAATGGCGGCGGCAGATCACGCTGCCGCGGGTGGAGGCGTGCGTCGACAACCCGACCGAGGACGGGGCGATCCGGCTGCCGCGGAGCAAGGCGGAGGGGCATCTCCCGAAGATCGCGCTGACGACGGGGGGCGCGGACGTGCTGGAGTGCCTGCTCTACAAGATGGGGATCGACGCGTCGGAGTTCACGCCGGAGACGGGTGACGGGCGGGTGAACCTGTTCACGGGGCGCGCCATCGAGGGCGACACAGCGACGAGCCGGTACCGCGACGGGCTGAACGACGGGGCCTATTTCTCGACGGCGCGGCAGTTCTGGCGCTCGCTCGACAACCTGAGCCAGTACGACATGGTGATCCTGTCGTGCGAGGGGTCCGAGTTCAAGGACGACAAGCCGGAGGCGGCGCTGCAAGCGATGTTCGACTACGCCTCCGCCGGGGGGCGCGTGTTCGCGTCGCACTGGCACAACACCTGGCTCCGGCGCGGGCCGGGACGATTCCCGGAGACGGCGGACTGGGAGGAAGAGAGCGATCCCAAGGACAACCTCCCCGTGCTGGTGGACACGACGTTCCCGAAGGGCGAGGCGCTCCGGGACTGGCTCGTCACCGTGGGGGCGTCGAGCAGACCCGGGCAGATCAAGATCGTCGACCCGCAGCACTGGGTCAACTCGGTGAACGAGGAGATCGCGACGCGGTGGCTCTTCAACGAGGCCAATGCGCAGTTCGAGGCGACGGCGGGGGTCAAGTACTTCACGTTCAACACGCCGATCGGGTCGCCGGAGGAAGAGCAGTGCGGCCGGTTCGTGTACACGGACATCCACGTGGCGGCGACCGACGTGGCCGGGGCGCCGTTCCCGAGCGGGTGCGAGGACCGCAACGGGGAGCTGCACGAGCTGACGGCGCAGGAGAAGGCGCTGCTCTTCATGCTGTTCGATCTGTCGGCGTGCATCACGCCGGACGACGAGCCGCCGCCCGTGCCTGTGCCGCGGTGAGGGCTCTCGCGGTGGGGCGCGGAGGAGAGGAGATACCGAGTGGCCCGGCCTCCGGAGAGGGGGTTCTCGACGGGGACGTCGTGGCGTTCGGCCGGAGCAACACGCTTGACATTCCGGGAGCGCTCGTTCTCTATATCCCGAGCGACAGTGACGCTCTGCGCATGGATGGGCGGTTGACCAGGGTGGTCACCTGACCACCGAGGGGAACGCCGTAGTCTGCGTGGATCCACGCGGTACGGGCGCCGCGCGATGGGCGCAGACGCAGCGCAGCAAGCGCCTGCTCGCGGCGCGCGAAGGCTGGCATGCGTCTTGCGGAAAAATTTTCAATTGCTTGCACACCACGGCTCGGCCAGATCGGCGCCCGTGAAGGCTCCGCCTCGCGCCGCGACGGTGACCGGCGGCCGCCCTTCGTCGAGAGATGCACGCTGTAAAATTATGCGCTGCACCCCATATCGAGAGTAAGTCAATTCTCTTAACCATGATGACGCAGAGGGCTTGCCATGGAGCTGGACTGCCCGTTGAATGCCGCGCCATCCGGAACTTCCCTTGGAGGACATGATGAAGAGCGTTTCGCTTGGAGGTGTGCTTGGCAGGTCGACGTGGTCACTCGGCCTGGCGGTGGTCGCGCTGCAGGCAGCCATGACGATCGGCTGCGGTGACGCGTCGACGGACGACGGCGCGGGCGGCGCCGGCGGCGCCGGCGGCGGCGGGGCGACGACGGGGGCCTCGACGACGACGGGGGCCTCGGCGAGCTCGACCACCACGGGGACCACGGCGACGAGCACGACGACCACGGCGACCTCGGCGAGCTCGACCACCACGGGGACCGGGGACATGACGACGACGACGACGACGAGCACGAGCTCCGGGATGGTGCCCACGAGCGGGACGCCGGTGGAGCGGCACGGGCAGCTCCGGGTCATGAACGGCAACATCGTCGGTGAGCACGGCGCGCCGGTCCAGCTCAAGGGCATGAGCCTGTTCTGGAGCCAGTGGAGCAACTACTACAACGCCGACGTCGTCAAGTCGGTCGCGGACAACTGGAACGCGACCGTGATCCGCGCCGCGATGGGCATCGAGAACGAGGGCGGGTACCTCGAGGACCAGGGCGGCCAGAAGGCCAAGGCGAAGACCGTCGCCGACGCGGCGATCGCGAAGGGCCTCTACGTGATCCTCGACTGGCACGATCACAACGCGCAGGACCACCTGGAGCTCTCGAAGAGCTACTTCCGCGAGGTGGCGCAGACCTACAAGAACGTGCCCAACGTGATCTTCGAGGTCTTCAACGAGCCGCTCAACACGAACAGCTGGTCCAACGTGAAGTCGTACGCCGAGGCCGTGATCGCCGAGATCCGCGGCCAGGGCGCCAACAACCTCGTCATCGTCGGCTCGCCCAACTGGTCGCAGGACGTGGACATCGCCGCGGACAACCCCCTCCGCGATCCGAACGTGGCGTACACCCTGCACTTCTACGCCAGCACGCACAAGGGCTTCCTGCGCGACAAGGCCCAGCGCGCCATCGACAAGGGGCTGGCGCTCTTCGTCACCGAGTGGGGCACCTGCTCGGCCGACGGCAACGGCACGCTCGATCTCGGCGAGTCGCAGACATGGCTCAACTTCCTGGACTCGCACGACATCAGCTGGGCCAACTGGTCGCTGGGCGACAAGAACGAGGCGTGCTCCGCCCTCAAGCCCAGGTCAAACCCCTCGGGCAACTGGACCGACAACGACCTCACCGAGTCGGGCAAGTGGGTGAAGGCGAAGATGGCCGAGTGATCCGCGCGGGGTCCGCGGGCGGTTCAGCCGCGCTCTCGCTGGCTGTCCGCGGACAGGGGCCGCCCGGCACAGAAGGGGCACTGCTCGTCCGAGCTCCAGTCGTCGTCCTCGAGGCCGAGCGCCCGGAGCTGCTCCAGCTCCCATGCGCGCGCCTCGGGCGAAAGCGGCGCGGGACAGGTGGACTTGTGGTCTCTCGGCCGGCTCAACATGGACGTTCCCGTTCGGTTGTGCTCCGGAGAGCGATTCCGGGATTTATCGCGCGCAGCCCTGCGACGCCCGCGAAATCGGCCGGATCACGGCAAGTCTGTCCCTCGTTGAGGAGAACGGAAAAGCCCGCTTCGGGACGGTTCATCGACAGACCGGCGCTCCCCCCGTAAGCGCCAATGCCGTGGGCGCCCTTCAGCGCATCGCCCCCGCCCGCACCCGCTCCGCCACCTCGCGCCGCCGCAGCTTCCCGCTCGTCGTCTTGGGCAGCTCCCCCGGCGGGACCAGGACGACCTGGTCCACGGTGACCCCGTTCGCCCGCAGCGCCTCCCGCACGCGCTCCGCGAGCCCGGCGTGCTCCGAGGCCTCGGCCCGCGTCTCGGCCACCACGTAGACCGACTCGGTCTGGCGCTCCTCGACGTACAGCCCGACCGCGACAACGCACCCGGCCCGGATGCCGTCGACCCGGGACGCGATCTCCTCGATCACGGCGGGGATCATCGTGTGTCCGCCCTTGATGATCACCTCCTTCTTGCGGCCGGTGACGAACAGCGTCCCGCTGTCGACGAACCCGAGATCGCCCGTGCGCAGCCACCCGTCGGACAGCGCCTCGGCCGTCGCCTCGGGCTCGTTGAAATACCCCTCCATCACCGTCTCCGAGCGCACCTCGATCTCCCCCACCGTGCGCTCGGGCACGGGGGCGCGCCCCGCGTCCACGATCCGGAGCTCCGTGCGCGGGATCGGCCTGCCGACGCCGGTGAGCTCCAGCGAGAGGGGCCCCGGCGCTGCCTCTTCCACGCGGCCCTCGCGCTCGAGCAGGCCGCGGTCCACCGTGAGCACGCGGGGCGGGGCGAGCAGGTCGGGGAAGGTCACGGCGACAGTCGCCTCGGCCAGCCCATAGACGGGGAAGAACGCCTCGATGCGGAAGCCGCACGGCGCGAACGCCTCGGCGAAGCGGCGGAGCAAGGCGGGGGAGATCGGCTCGGCGCCGATCATTGCGCACCGCCACGCGCCGAGGTCGAGCCCCGCCTCGACGGCGCGGCGGGCGAGCCCGATGCAGATGGAGTAGGCGCTCGGCGGCCCCAGCGAGATGGCGCCCCGGATGCTCGACATCTCCGCGAGCCACGAGAACGGCCGCGTCCGGAACTCGAGCGGCGAGAGCATGTGCACGGGAAAGTCGTTGAAGAGCGGGAAGAGCAGCCCGCCGACCAGCCCCATGTCGTGGTGGAGCGGCAGCCACGACACGCCCCCCGCGCCCTCGCCGCGCACAGGGAGCCGCTGGCTCATCGCGTCGAGGTGCAGCATCAGCCGCTCGTGCGGGATGACCACGCCGCGCGGGTGCCCGGTGCTCCCGCTCGTGAGCTGGATCAGCGCGGGGCCGGGCGCGCCCTCCGGATCGGGGAGCGAGCCCGCGACGGGCGCGTCGAGCAGCGGCTCGGCCGCGAGCTGCAGCAGGTCGTCCGCCCCGCCCTCGCCCTGCGCGAAGCCGAGGAGCGCGGACGAGACGACGAGCGCGCGCGCGCCGACGCGCGCGGCCGTCCGCCGGAGCTCGCCGAGGAACGCCGCGACGTCGGTGAGCCGGTAGGGCACCCCGACCTGGATCGGCACCGCGCCGAGCACCCAGACGCCGAAGAGGCACGGCACCGCCACCTCGACGTCCGTCACGAGCAGCAGCACGCGGTCGCCCGGGCGCACCCCCGCCTCGATGAGCCCCGACGCCGCCGCGCACGCCCGCCGCCAGTACTCCGCCCACGACCAGCCGACGAACTCGCCCTGCTGCTTGTGGTGGAACCCGAACCGTTCCGGCGTGGCCTCGGCCCGCGCCCTGAGCAGGCCCGCGACCGTCCGCGCAGAGGGCCCGCGGCTCACGGCGCGCGCCTCGGCTCGGGGGAGGGCGCGACGCCGAGGCGCTCGCGGCCGCCGCCCTTCGTCGCCACGATCATGTACTCGAGCGCGGTGCGGCGCGCGAAGGAGAGCCGGCCCACGGTCATGTACGTCTGGAGCAGCCGCGAGAAGCCGGGCGCGCGGGCGTCGATCCGGGCGCGGTTCGCGCGCACGTTGTCGATCCACCGGGCGACCGTGTGCACGTACGAGCTCGTGAGATCCTCGACGCGCCGGACGTCGAGGCCTGCCTGCTCGATGAGCCCGAGCTCCTCGGCGAGCGAGATGAGGCGGCAGTAGCCGAGCGCCTGGACGAAGATGTACTGCGTGGCGGCGCTCTCCCGGTCGCCGCGGGCGCGCGCCGGGAAGTAGCAGTCCGAGATGAGCAGGCGGCCCCCCGGGCGCAGCGCGGCGGCGATCTTCTGGTGGATCCGCTCGCGGTTGTGCATGTGGACGATGCTGCCCACGAAGAGCACGGCGTCGAGCGACTCGGGCTCGAGGTCGATGTCCTCGATGTGCGCGAGATCGATGCGGACCCGCCCGGCGACGCCCGCGCTGTCGGCGCGGCGGAGCGCCTCCTGCCGCTGCTTGTCGCTCAGCGTGACGCCCCGGAAGCTGCCGCCCGTGTGCTCGGCGAGATAGATGAGGTTCGAGCCCCAGCCGCACCCCACGTCGAGGACGCGCTCGCCGGGCTGGATGTCGAGCTCGCGACGGACCCAGTCGTATTTGCGCGCCTGCGCCGCCTCGAGGCTCTCGCCGGGATCGAGGAAGATGCCCGTCGCGTAGGCCAGGCGGCTGTCGAGGACGAGGGAGAATATCTCCGGGTCGTTCTGGTAATGGGCGGCCACCTCCCGCCGCTCGTGCTCCCGCTGCTCCTCGGGCGTCCGGGCGGCTGCCTCGCGCTCGGCGCGCGTGCGCGGGGCGGTCACGGCGCCCCTCCCCGGCCGCCCCGCGCCGCGAGCTGCGCCTCCACGAAGGCGATCACGTCGCCCACCGTGCTGATATGCGCCTGATCGGGCGCCGCGAAATCCGGCGCCACGATCTGGAATCGCTCCTCCAGCGCGACGTTGACCTCGATGAGCGCCAGCGAATCCACGCCGAGGCCGCTCTCGAGCGACAGGTCGGGAGTCACGGCATCGACGCTCATTCCGCATCGCTCTGCAATGATGGCGCGGACCTCACGGGCGATCTCCGGATCTCCCCCGCCCGCCACCTGCGGCTGCTTGCCCAGCGCCGCCTCGCTCTTGTTCATGCGATCTCCTGCTCCGGTTTCGGCGCGCGCGACCTTCAGCGCGCCAGCGAGAGGAACTCCACGCAAGCGCGGGCCACGGCCGTAATAGGCCGTACCATGATTGCCATTCGTCGTCCATCAAGGATGAGCGCGCTCGCCGGCGCCCGCGGCGCCTCGATGTCGGAGCGCCGCGCGGCTCAGTCGCCGAAGTCGCCGAGATCGCCGTCGAACCCGCCGCCGTCATCGACGCCGCCGCCGTCATCGCCCCACGGATCGCCGTCGTCTCCCCCGTCGCCCGCGCCGCCCGCGTCATCGGCGTCGCCGCCGCGATCGCTGGCATTCAAGAGGCCAGGATCCGCCGCGGCCTCCTGCGCCGTGCCGAGCGGCGTGCCCACGGGGCTCACGAAGACCACGTGAGGCGGCATCATCATGTGCATGAACGACGAGATGAGCATCACGTCCAGCATCATCCCGAGGGGGCTGGGCGGATAATAGACAAGGAACGGGTCATAGGCCGGATGCGTGGGACTTGAAGGCTGCGGCGCGGCCGCGCCGTCGCCCGAGGGCGCGTGCACGACGCGCGCGTCGGCGTGGTGCTGCACCACGCTCGCCTCCGGCATCGCCGCCTTGAGGGCGCCCTCGAGCCGCCCGACGAACGACTCGAACTGCATCCGCGCCGTCTCGAACAGCGCCGGATCCTTCGCGAGCGGCTCGACGCGGCGGCGGTAATCGTCCGCCGACTCGCCGGCTCGCGGCTCGAGGTCCCGCACGCGGCCGCCGACGGAGATGATCCCCGTCGGCTCCTCGTCCGCGTGCTCGGTGCGCGCCCGCGTCTCGATGACGAGGTGCAGCCCCGCCTCCTCGTGCTCGGCGGCGAACCGGAGCTCCTGAAAGCCGCGCCCGAACACGGCGGAGTGCTCGGAGAGCGCGAGCACGAGATCGGGGAGGTCGTCCGGCTTGCCGTCGGTGTCCTGGAAGATGACTGTATCGTCGATGACCAGCGAGAGGGCGTTGCCGACCCCGAGCTGGCCGAGCGCCCGCCGCACCTGGTCGACGACGGCCGTGGCCTCGAGCTCGACGCGCATGCGATCGGTGTCGAGGTCCACCGTGGCGCCGAAGCCGCGCTTCAGCCGCTCCCAGACGGTGGGGTTGCGCTGGATGATGCTGCCCTTGAGCGAAACGTGGATCTGTCCGATCAGCCGCATGCGCGCTACTTAGCACCGGCGGGGCGATCGAGGGCGCACCAACGCCGGACCGGCGCCGGACTGGCCGCCGGGCCGCTCGCCCGGGCGCCGCCGGGCCGCCGCGCGGGCAGCGGTCAGCCGAAGTTGAACCGCTGGGCGACGCGCTTGTACGCCTGCTCGACGACGCGGCGGGCGTGGTGGATGGCGTTCGACTGGGGGAACTGCAGGGAGGGCGGCGCGCCCTCGTCGGCGTCGGGCGCCGCGTCGGCGAGCCGGCGCGCGAGGGCGCCCACGGTGTCGACCTCGAAATCCCTCGAGTTCTCCTTGAGGAAGCGGCAAAGCCCGCGGAGCCGCTCCACGTTGAGCCGGTTCGGGTAGCCGCGGCGCTCCGCCGCCGAGTCGAGGAAGTAGAACTCGAAGGAGTGGGTCACCAGCGTGACCTCCTTCACCCCGAGCGCGCGATAGCGCAGGAGACAATGCTTGATCTCGTCGAGCGTCACCGCCGTGATCTGGAGGTGCCTGAAGCGCCTCGTCGGCTCGATGAAGTTCGTGACCGGCAGCTCGTACACCCCGGGCTCGGGCGTCTCGAACAGGCCGAGGCGCGCGCCGGGATACTGCATCTTGCAGTTCTTGGTGAAGTAGCAGGGGTTGTAGTTGCTGCTCAGCACGAGCCCCGCGCGCTTCATCGCGCGCCATGTGTCGTTGTTCGCGCCGAAGTTGCCGGCGCGGTAGCCGAGCAGCTCGCCCTCCGGGACGCCCGCGCGCACGAGCAGGTCGCGCCCCTCGAGGAGCAGCCGCGTCTGCTCCTCCACCGGGTAGTCGGCGATGTCGTCCGAGACGCGGGCCTCGCCCCGGGAGTGCCAGTCCGCGCGCCGCTGCACCGGGTGGACGTGGAGCTGCACGTCGTGGCCGCGGCCGTGGAGCGCCTGGCACACGTTCGTGAGCCCCTCCATCCCGAAGCTGTACGAGCCGATCGCCTCGACGAAGAACGTCCCGCGCTGCCCGTACGCCTCGAGCTCGCGCATGATGAGCTCGATGCCGAGGGGGTCGCGCTGGTTGACGAAGCGGCCCCAGATGCGGAGATCGTAGCCCATCGCGGGAGAGACGTTGTCGCCCGTGATGCGCTCTTCGGCGCACTCCACGTCCACGGTAATGTATACCCGCGTCCTCCCGTCAGACATCGCCTGTACCTCCCTCACCGCGCTTCTGAAGAATCATCGTGATCGTCGGCGCCACGTAGCCCACGTGCATCCCGAGCGGGCCGAGCACCCGGTTCGCCCCGGAGAAGGCCATCAGCTTCGGCCCGGACATGCCCATCTTGGCCTTGAGGTCGACGATGAGCCGGCCCCGATCCTGCTGCGATATGTCCGCATAATCGCCGAACCCCCGCCGGAGCTCCCAGGGAAACACGCTGTAGATCGACCTGCCCGGGAAGAGCGGGCGCAGCGGGCGAGGCACGTAGTTCATCAGCACGCGGCGGCTGTGCTGCTCGACCGGCCAGAGGCGGTTGCTCGTGCCCAGGATGACGATGAACCCCCACTGCTGGAGCACCCGGTCGAGCTCGCGCTGGACGGCGCCGAGGACCGCGGGCGGGATGTACTCGAGCACGCTGTTGCACGAGACGAGCTCGAACTCCCTGTCCGCGAACGGCAACGCTGTCGTGTCGGGGACGTGCAGGACGCGCACCTTGTCCGCGACCCCGTGGCGCTCGACGTTCAGCTGGGTCAGCTCGACGTACTGGGGGTCGACGTCGATCGCTGTAACGTCCGCGCCCAGGGCGGCGAGGACGAC
The DNA here is from genome assembly GCF_001589285.1 of Sorangium cellulosum. Lineage (GTDB taxonomy): Bacteria > Myxococcota_A > Polyangia > Polyangiales > Polyangiaceae > Sorangium > Sorangium cellulosum_G. Next base: position 12,779 of record NZ_JEMA01000672.1, read on the forward strand.
CGACGTCCCGCCCAGGTGGCAGCCGAACTCGAGCACCTTCTTGCCGCGGACCGACGTGAAGAGGTCGTCGAACGCGTGGCGGCTGTGCCGCCACTCCCAGTCGACGTACCCCCCCACCCACGCGTCCTCCGGATCCCAGCCGTGGCGCTGCGCGCATTCGCGGAAGCGACGGTCGGCGTCCGCGTCCAGGACGGCCGGCGGGGAAATGATGGGTTCGGTGGTCTCGGTCATCGGGAGGTCAGGCGTCAGGCGCGTTCACGGCCGACGCCGGTGCCCTGTAGATGGCGAAGAGGAAGGGAGAAAACCAGGGGTTCGTCTCGCCGGGGACGACGCGGCGCGCGAGCACCTTGGTGGCCGAGACGAGCTTCCGGACGACACGCCGCGCCAGGAGCGGCGCCTCATCGTCCAGCCAGAAGTCGAAGTGGCCGCCCGTGTAGCGCGCCTGGACGATCTCGGCGCCGTTCCGGCGGGCGGCGGCCTCGAGGAACGGCAGGTTCATGATGCGGGTGTTGTGACCGTTCAGGTTCTTGCGGTCGAACAGCCAGTGGAGCGCCTTCTGCCCGCCGGCGAAGTTCGGCATCCCCACGACGACGGTGCCTCCCGGCTTCACCAGCTCGAAGTGCCGATCCACCACCGACCCCGCGTCCTGGAAGTGCTCGATGAACCCGAAGGATGCAACAATATCGAATTTTTCCGCGGGCTTCCAGGAGAAGAAGTCCCCCTTCTCGATCCGGCCGACCCGGATGCCGCGCTTCGTGAGCTCCTGCTCGACGATCGCCGGGTCGCAGGCGTAGTCGAGGCCGTTGGCCGTGTACCCGAGGCGCCCGCAGAAGTCGGCGAGGATGCGGCCCGGCGCGCACCCGATCTCGAGGAACGACAAACCCTCTCCGCGCGGCAGGAAGGGAGCGACGTCGTCGTAGATCTCGCAGCCGCCGCCCAGGTCCTCGGTGCCGAGGTAGCCCTTCCAGTGATTCTCCCAGTACTCCTGTGACGTGAGCCTCAAGCGCCGCCTCCTCGATGACCTGCGCCGGGGACAGCTCCACCGGCGACCGGGATAGAGAACCGCGTCGGGCCGCGCTCGCCGTCGCGCGCGGCCCGATGCGGCCCCGAGAGCAATCCAGGTCGAGGAATCCTAGAAGACCGCAAGGGCGGCACGCAAGCGAGCCCTCCGCCTTCTTCTGTCTCCAGCGCGGCGCGTCTCCAGCGCGGCGCGTCTACGGTGAGGTGCGCGCGTCGCGCGCGGGTTGACGAAGCGTCAAGCCCGTTCCCTCCGGGCCTGGCCCCCGCGCCCGCGCGCGCCTCGCCCGCCCTCAGGAAGCGGCCGTCTTCTGGAGGCGCTCGCGGAGCAGGACCTCGAGCGCGGCGAGCGCCTTGGCGAAGCCGTCGATGCCCTCGCTGAGCTTGTCGTTCGCCATCCGATCGGCGGTGTGCATCGCGCGGAACGTCGCCTCATCCATCGTGATCTTCTCGATGTTCATGGCGCGCGCGGCCGCGGGGTCGAGCTTCCGCGGCAGCTCGCCGCGCGCGGCGGAGAGCTCGGCGAGCAGCTTCGGCGAGATCGTCAGGAGGTCGCAGCCGGCGAGCTCCTTGATCTCGTCGATGTTGCGGAAGCTCGCGCCCATGACCTCGGTCTTGTAGCCGTGCTTCTTGTAGTAGTTGTAGATCTTCGTGACCGAGACGACGCCCGGGTCCTCGGCCGGCGCGTAGCTCGCGCGGCCCGTGTCCTTCAGGTACCAGTCGAGGATGCGCCCGACGAACGGCGAGATGAGCGTCACGCCCGCCTCGGCGCACGCGATCGCCTGGTGCAGCCCGAAGAGCAGGGTCAGGTTGCAGTGGATGCCCTCCTTCTCGAGGACCTCCGCCGCGCGGATGCCCTCCCAGGTCGAGGCGATCTTGATGAGGACGCGCTCGCGCGAGACGCCGGCCTCCTCGTAGAGGCGGATGATGCGGCGGCCCTTCTCGATGGTCGCCTGGGTGTCGTAGGAGAGGCGCGCGTCGACCTCGGTCGAGACGCGGCCGGGGATGATCTTGAGGATGCGCAGGCCGAAGTCGACGGCGAGCCGGTCGAAGGCGAGGCTCACCGCGTCGCCCGGCTCACTGCCGCGCGCCGCCTCTTTCTGGGCCCACGCGAGCGCGCCGCCCACGATGTCGGTGTACTCGGCCATCTGGGCCGCCGCGGTGATGAGCGACGGGTTGGTCGTCGCGTCTTGCGGGCGAAACTTCTCGATCGAGTTGATGTCGCCGGTGTCCGCGACGACGACGGTGTACGCCTTGAGGCGCTCCAGCAGGTTCTGGTCCATGGCGCCATTGTACGAGCAGCCGGGCAGGACGCCCCCAGGCTTTCGTGACCATCGTGTGAGGAGCCGCCCCTCCCGCTGGAAGCACGGCCGGGGGTGGCCTATGGACAGCGCCCCGTGGAGCCGCCCCCCACCTCCGTCGCGCAACGCGTCCTGTCCGCCTACGACGACCGCCTGTCGGTCCTGCGCGCCGAGGCCGGCGCGCTCGAGCGCCGATCGAGGACGTTCTCGCTCCTGCGCGGGGTCTCGTTCGTGGCCGCGGCCGTTTCCGGGGGGTACGCGCTCTTCGGGGGCGTGCCGCCGTGGGTCCCGTACGCCGCCGGGGCGGTGACAGCGCTGTTCCTCGGGCTGCTCGTGGCGCACGCGCGCCTCGTCACCCGGATGACGGAGGTCGAGCAGCGCATCGGGCTCTACGTGCGCGGCAAGCGGCGCGTGGCCGGCGATTTCGCCGATTTCCCGGAGCGGGGCGACCGCTTCGCCGCGCCGGACCACGATTACGCGGGCGATCTCGACGTGTTCGGGCAGGCGTCGCTGTTCCAGCTCCTCGACGTGGCCCAGACAGGCGAGGGGGAGGCCACGCTCGCGGCCTGGCTCACGGAGCCCGCCCCGGCACCCGAGGTGGCGGCGCGGCAGGAGGCGGTGCGCGAGCTCGCCGGCCTCGGCGCGTTCCGCGAGGACCTCGCCGTGGTGGGCATGCAGGCGGGGGCGCGCGGGCGCGAGGCCGCCCCGCTCATCGCGTGGGCCGAGGCGCCCTCGGCGCTGATCGGCGACGGGGCGCGCGCCGGCGGCCTCCCGGTGGGCGCGCTCGTGACGGCGGCGAAGGTGCTCGTGCCGCTGACGCTCGCGCTGCTCGCGGCGCCGCGGCTCCTCCCCGCGGCCGAGCTCGGCCTGCTGCGCCACGCGTGGCTCCTGCCGCTCGGCGCCCAGTTCGTCGTGCTGGTGATGCTGCGGCCGGCGATCGCGCCGATCATCGCCGCGGCGTCGTCGCGCGAGGCGCCGTTCGCGCGGTACCGGCCGCTGCTCGCGCGCATCGAGCAGCAGGCGTTCTCGTCGGCGCTCCTGAACGAGCTCAAGGCGACGCTCGCGGGGCCCTCGGGCGCGCTCGCCTCGCGGGAGATGACGGCGCTCGAGACCCGGGTGGGCTACGCGGACCTGCGCCACAGCGGGCTCATCCACCTGGTCGCCGACATCTTCCTGCTCTGGGACGTCTGGTGCGCGCTCGCCCTGGAGCGGTGGAAGCTGCGCGCGGGCCGGCACGTGAAGGCGTGGATGCGGACGCTCGGGCAGATCGAGGCGCTCGCGAGCCTCGCGACGTTCGCGCACGAGAACCCCGACTACGCCTACCCCGAGGTGCGGGACGGCGCGCCCCGCTTCACGGCGACGCGCCTCGGGCACCCGCTCCTGCCGCGCGACCGCCGGGTGACGAACGACGTCTCGCTGGAGGGCGCTGGCGCGGCGCTGCTCGTGACGGGCTCGAACATGTCGGGCAAGAGCACGCTCCTCCGCGCGATCGGGGTGAACGCCGCGCTCGCCCTCGCGGGCGCGCCTGTCTGCGCGTCGTCCCTGGCGCTGTCGCCTGTCCGCGTCCGGACGAGCATGCGGATCAAGGACTCGCTCGAGCACGGCGTCTCGCACTTCTACGCCGAGCTGACCCGCCTGAAGCGCGTTGTCGACGGGGTGAACGCGGGCGAGCGGGTGCTGTTCCTCCTCGACGAGATCCTCCACGGCACGAACGCGCGGGAGCGCCAGATCGGGGCGAGGGCTGTCGTGCGCCACCTCGTGGAGCAGGGGGCGATCGGCGCTGTGTCGTCGCACGACATGGGGCTCGCCGTGCTGGAGCAGGAGACCTCGGGCCGGGTGCGCAACATGCATTTCGAGGAGCTCGTTGTCGATGACAAGATGACGTTCGACTACACGCTGAAGCCCGGCGTGGTGACGAGCGCGAACGCGCTGCGGCTGATGAAGATCGTCGGGATCGACCTCGACTACGCGGAGGGCGGGATCGAGGCGGCGCCGGCCGCGGGCACGCCGACCGCCGCGACGGCGACAGCGACGGCGCGGGAATAACCGCGGCGCACGGCGGCGTTGCGGGCGCCATGCCGACTCCGCCTTCGTCAGCCGTCCCGCGGCGCCCCCTCGCGCCGGCGCGTGCCCTCCTCTGCTGCGCGCTCCTGGCGGCCCTCG
>NZ_JEMA01000673.1 GCF_001589285.1 Sorangium cellulosum
ACGACATATAGCCCGGAGACCCCCCGAGACCAGTGCCCAGGATTCGGCGATGCATGGGGAGACGGAGCGACCTTCTTGAGCTGCAGCGGTGCATGTAGCTCGAAGTGTCCGAAGCCTGGAATGGCCCACTTTGTCTACGTAGATTTTGATCCGTCGGACTTCAACTTTGTCACGACCATCAAGGATGACGGCCAGGATGAGGGCGGCGGGTGGCAAGAGGCTAGAGCTAAGTTGAAGTTCAAGAGCCTCAATATCCCGCATAAGGTCACGAGCTGGTCCTGTGCTTTTACCATCGGCATGCCGCTGCGGACCGTGTTGATGGGGCGAATCGATCCAAGCCTTGCAGCCAGCTTCAGCGAGGATGTTACGGAGGAGGTCGCAAACCGCATGGATTACGAGCTACCGCCGGGAATCTTCTGCGAAAAGTTCATCCTCGCGGCGCGGGCGGCGTTCAAATCCAAGTACAAGGGGCTCGGGGCCACGGTGACGAAATGACGATGGTAACTCGCTCCGAGCTGCTCGACGTCGTCTACCGATTCTACCCGCGGGGCGTGCATAACTTCGCGCGCGTTCACGTACCTCCCAATGAGCCCTTCTACGACGACACGGAGGAGCACCGCCGCTTGGTGGAAGCCGCAAACCGCGGCCGGGCGGAGTACCCGACGTGGAAAGTGATGACCCGCCGCCTGGGGGATCGATACCGCCTTCAGAACGAGTCGCTCCACCTGTTGTCGGGGGGGGGCGACCCCGCGTACTCTGCCCGCATCTGGCTTACCGACGAAACGGCGCTCAGCTTCCACGTGTCCTTGCTCGGGCCATACTATGGGATCCACCTCCCCGGCCTCTCCGAGGAGGAGCCGGTGGCGCGCGAGATCGCTCGGGAGATCGAGGCGACGTACCCCGGCTACCAGTCGATCCCGCCGGAACTCGGGAACGAGGTGGTGCCGGATGTGGCCATGGACTGGGCGTCGATGGGCGAGGCGACGATCTACGTGTGCCTCTTCTCGGGCGTCTGGACTTGGGTGGAACCGGTGTAAACATCGTTTGTGTTGATGTTGTGACAATCCATGGCGCTCCGATGTAAGGCTCGACGGTCTCGCCGGTTCATGGTCTCGTCCGCTTCCGGAGGTGCACGGATGGAACGATGGTCGCCGCCGGTGGAGCTGTCGCGGCAGGAACAGGCGCTCATGAAGCGGGGCGCGAGGATCATGAATCCGTGAAGCACCGCGTCAAAGAGCTGCTGGACGTCGTCTACAGGTATTATCCGCGTGGGATCGATCTCATTGAACAGGCTGATATCGATCGCTACAATGAATCCGAAGAATACGCCCGGCTGGTAGCCGCGCGGCGGAGCGCGGCTAAGGACGAGCGCTGGCATGCCCTGCTGCATCGAATGTATGATCGATTCCCGTCGATGGTGATGAACGGCTCGCTTCATGATGCGCCACCTCGACGCGTTCGGGATCGGGGCAGGCGCGCGCCGCGATCGGCTCGACGCTCTTGCGCTCCGCCTCGCCGAGCAGCCCCAACGCATACGTCGCGAAGGACTCGCGCCGCAGTGGATGGCCGAGCACGTCGCCAATCTCGGACAAGTAGGCCTGCAGCCGCTGCTCCGCGGCGGGGTCCATTACGTACTCCATGGCCATGAAGGCTGTGTCGCGCGGGCGCCGCGTCGACCCCGGCGCGACGAGAAGACTCCTCGATCTACAGGCATATCCGCCCGAGCATGCAGCTCCCGCCGTTCGGTCATTGCCGGGTTCGACGGGCTGCGACGCAGTGGTGCTAGGTCGGACTAGTTGGAGTCGGCGCCTTGAGCGTACGCTGCTCGCGGGAACCACCACTACCCGGGCGCATCAAAAGACGCATTAAGCTTTCGACGCAGTAGCCCGCTTAGCAGACGCCAACATCTCACGCTGGACAATTTGAACCTGCGCTTCAGTCGACAACTTTCCCTGCTTTTCAAACGCCACCGCCAACGATCGGCCTACCCTTAATGGCCACAAGGCAAAGTCAACAAGATCGTTGTCAAAATTCCACTCTTCTCCATCTTTAAGCCATCGCCTTAGTTGCTCCTCAAGCTGCTCGATCCTGTGCAACCGAATACTGCGATCACAGTGAAGCACCATCCGCGACGCCCTTGCGCCGACATCTACAAATTCATCAAGACCAACAGTAGCAGCAACATTCATGGCATATACATACATCTGCAATGCCTTAAATTGATGCTTTTCTCCACGCTGCCAGCAACAATCACCAGCATGAACAAACAACTCGACGCCTCGTAGAGGCATCTTGTACTCCGAGCACAAGCTTTGGCCACGACGAAGAGCAGCAAGTGCAACCTGCGTCCGACCCGCTTCCCAGGCCTCACTGATCTCTTCCATGATTAACGACGTGTAGTTGGCCACCACGTCGTTCACTGCCGTGATCACACTGTGACTCTTAGCACACCTGAGCGCCTTCACATACAATCGCCTCGCACGTTTTGCATCTCCGTCACGCCAGGCCTGGTTCGCCTGCGTGTGAACGGCTCGAACGAGTTCATCCCACAAGCAGGCTCGTCGCGCTAGTGTTTCGCAATCCAGCAGCAGCCCTTCAGCGGCTTGAGCATTCCCTGCGTCATACAGCGCAAGCGCATAGTTGATAGATAATGTGACCCACGAAGCAGCATCGATGTCCGGATTTTCAAGCCCTGCGGCCCTGGCAAAAAACCTGAGCGCCATCTTAATTTTTCCGGTACTACGAAAAAGCAAACCTAGATTGTTAAGCGTAGTCTTGACACATTCTTCAATTTTAACCTGCTCTGCTAAACTAAGCGCCCGGCGATGCTGGACCTCTGCCTCGCGGTACTTGAGCAACCGTTGCAGACAAACTCCCTGCTCATCGATCGCCCTAATGCGTTCTTCCACCCAAGCACGTCCAGCAGCAACTCGCTCAAGTTGTCGCGCAATTTGTAACGCATCTCGATAACGTCCGGCCTCCCGCCTCCAGACAAATTTCATTTTCATCAAATCAATCAACAAGCGCCTGTTGTTGCTTCTCCTGAAGCACCTCTCTGCTGATCTGATCGTAGAGCCTATTTCAGAGCTCGAAGCAGACTGCTTTATCAGCATGCTTCCGCACGCAAACCACAGCTGCCCAGCGCTATCATTTCGACTCTCTTGCTCTTCGCTCCTGGCGAATTCTCGTATGGATTCAATGACCGCGGCCGCACCGCCATCTATACCGACAGTCAGCGATTCGGCAAACCGGCATCGGTAGATCCAGTCTTGATCACCAGACACCAAAGAGAGCTCCAAAGCCTTAGCGAGCGCTACTCTAGCGCCAGCAGCATTATTGCTCTTGAGTCTTACGATGCCGAGATCGTGATAGATTGAAATCTGGCGCTCTAGAGTCCGGTGCTTCTCAGCTAGTGAAGCAAGCTCCTTAAACAGCTTTTCAGCGCGAGAAAAATCCTCCGCGTTTGCGCTTGCTACGGCTTCGCCTGTAGTTATCGCCTCGAGCTCGTATTCAAATCGCTCCTTGGAAGCAAGCTTTCGTGCCTTAGAAAAAAGTGGCCACGCTTCCTGATGCCTCCCCAAATCGGCGTGAACTCGCGCTAGGTCCCAGAGTATGTTGCACCGAAGGTGCCGGAGATCAAATTCACGCGCAGCAATCTCCGCGCGCCGGAGAAGCCCTATGCTTTTATCGTATTCTTCCTGTGTCGCAAATATGCGCGCCTGGGCAACTATCGCGTTAACAGAACCTATGAAATCTCCAGCGCTCGCCTTTTCAGTTATGCTTTCTTCTATAAGTGCGACGGCGGCATCGACGTCACGATCCAAAACTGTCATACCCAAGTTATGAAGCGACCTGCCAAGCAGCCACTTGTCGCCGGTTTCTCTGGCGTGCGACACTGCTGTTCGATAGCAACTTTCCGCTAAGTCGTGGCGCTCCATATTGTAGTAAACAACACCAGCATTTATGTACGACTGCCCAATTCCCCAGTTGTCTTGCATGCGCACGCTATAGCGACGTAAACGAAGAAAATATTTTATGGCCTCAGGCCATCTGCGGAGACGGGAGAGACATAGACCTATCGAATTTTGCAGCCGAACAACCGAATGCGACTGAAGTTTACTGATTACTTTTCGATGGCGCATTGCGGTCAGCACACTTAGATACAGAGAGTTCCAAGGACCGGGCTCAAGCGAATCCACGACATCACTAAGTACAGATACAGATTTGTCCCACTCGCGCTTGCGGACGTACATCGCACTTAGAATTATGGCTGTGTCGCAGTGAGCGCGTAAAGGCTCCAATGTGGCGATCCATGCCTCTTGAGCATTTGACATCTCCAGGGCATCTTCTCTCAGTTGCTTCCTAACCGCGATAGGTACCGTTAGTCCCCCACGGCGCTTTTTAAGCCAGCCATTTCGGATCAAGTCGCGGCAAATGCTGCTCCAGTCGTTGTCCGGAAAGATTGTTGCCATATCCTTTGGTCGGAGAGGCACCGGACAGATAGATATTAGACGAAGAGCCCTGAGGTGAACCTCCCTCACGAGCGGGACCGGTGCACGCCCCACCGATCGACGTTGTTCGTTGCCATGCGCCGCACTAGTCTCCTGAGTCGCGAGCTGTCGCGCAAGAAGTGAGACAAATTTCTTTACGGTTTCTTCAGTTATGAGAACCGCATCTGTGTGCGGTGGCTCGGGCATGGTGGTGCCCAACAGCAGGTTAACCGAAAGGCCGCCAGCCAAAACTAAACTAGAGGCGATCGATCCGAGGACGGCTATGCCGCCGCTTTCCGCGGTAGACGAATTGAGCGTGACCAGCGCTGGTTCACCACCTCGCGGCGGCTCACCCGTTGCTGATATTCTTGATGTAGAAGAGGCGAGCTGTGCCAGTAACCGATGAAGAACATCGTGGGGATCGTTCGTGTGTGCTGCGCTCATGGCTTCTTAGGTCGATGCGAACGGCGACGTGGCGACGATGGTTCGGTGGTTTTTATGACCGATCGAGTCACGCTTCCCAGAATGGCGACTCCGCCCGATTGAGCCATGACTGTCTGGGATGGACCTTTCACCCTCGACGATTGAGCACTTGAGATAGCCTTAGAGGTGTCTCCCTTAGGTTCAAGCGGGCGATCTAACAAGAAGTGCTTCGCGAACCCTGCCGCAGCCGCTGCGGCATACTTGTGCCAGTCGTCATTTTTGGCGAGGCTTGCTTCGTCGCAGATCCCACGGATAACCAGGTGGCGCACCCGCTCGAAGCTCTGCCAGACGGCCCGGCTGAACCCGTAGCCCTCCATTTCGATGGCGAGAATTTTCCGGTGTCCGGACGCGATCTCGTCCCGCACCGCTGCCTCGGCGATGACCTTCTCCCCCGAGGCGATGACGCCGTAACGCAACCCCGGGCGGGCTTCACTCTTTTCTGGCCGGTCAGCAGCAATTGCTCCGTCCCAGGCTCGAACAGTAGTTACCCGGCCCCAGAGTGCGGAATCGGCTGAAATCATCTTGGGCTCTGGCTTAATCTTTCTCTTTCCCACTGCCTTGCCGCGTTCATAGTAGTAGACGTCGCTGCCAGCTACGACATCACCCATTCGAACCTTCTCGTCTGCCGACGCCGCGATCCCAACCAGTAAAGCCGCAGCGGGCTTCCAGTCACGGAGGGTGTCATTGGTCAGGATCGCTGAGTCGACGTTGGCCATGTCGGGAGCCTGCGCCACGACGATCTCGTATGCTCCCCCAGTACTTAGCGGCAGTTTCCCTCGCCAATAGACGCGGGCGCCTATCGGAACCCGATTCTCATCGGTCAGGCCAAAGGCGGCGCACACCGCCCGGCGCTCGACCTCGATGGCGGTGAGGATAGCAAAATCGATGGGCCCGTCGGTAGGAGGCTGCGTGGTCATAGAGTGCGTCGATCGAGGCTACGCCCACATCCGACGGGGGATCAAGCCGGCCGGGCGTCGCAGGGGCGCAACTGCAAGCCCTCTCGGGTCGACCACCAATGTGCGAATTTGTGTGTCAACGTGGGTGATATAAGGGGGACCGTTCGTCCGCCTTATTGTCTGTGTTCGTCTTCAGGTGGGATGGTGTTGAGAATCAAGGTGGTTGATGCTTTCTCGCTCGGGCTGGCTGATGACCATCGCGACGGTGAGCGGGCCCCGGTCACGGGCGTGATGGTCGGCCCATCGTGTCCTGAGGGTGCCGGGGTGCTCGGACGCGTCGAGGGTTCCCTCGCAGGGCTCGGCGGCTGCGCCGCCCTTGTCGCGCCCTGCGCGCCCCGGCGGCCACGTCGCGCGGGCGATGGGCGGACGGAGCCTCCGGCGGGGGCTCCGGGCACCGGATGGGCGGGCGATGGCCATCGCGCGCGTGAGCGAACCATCATCCTGCGTGAGCGAAAAGCGGCCCCCACCCATCATCTAGCGCGAGCGTCAACAGTGGCCGGTGGTCGAGATCGGCGAGGCGTGATGCTTTGCCACGCGGCAGGTGGCAAGCCGAGGCACGTATGCCCACAGCGGAAAGCCCTCCCAGGAGCTGTTTGCCGGGATCACGTCGGTCGGGTGCGATGGCAAGACTCACCAGAAGACTGTCAGGAAGTTCACTTAGAAGGAAGTACCATACAGTAAGCGGACTTGCGATGCCCGCACCTGTGGTTAGTACCGTACCGAGCGGATTCTAAACTAACGGCCGTCTCCGTTCCCTACATGCAGCGGGTTAACCAGAATGAGCAATTATGTCTGAGAGCGGACTCCTAAATGCAGCACGGTCAGCTGGGCTCGAAGCAGAGCTATCAGATGCTATTACGGAGGCGAAGAGGAAGGATACCTCGTCCAACGCCAATCTCCGCTTTTACCTTGCAGTTCTTGGGGTCCTTCCGTGGGTTGGCGTCTTGATATCGGCGAGCATAGCGCGCTGGGCAGAGCGGGACCAGGACCGGACCAACGCCATCTTCAGGGGTTGGCTGGAGGAACACCAGGACCGTCTGCGAGAGCTTGAAGCGGTTACCCAAAAGATCGTCGATCAGGCGACTCAAGCTGGGCCGGTCGCGCAGGCCCGACTGAACGACGACAAGTATCTTCCGCTTGCCCGTCAGGGCTTTCGAGTGTGGGACAAAAGTGAAACACCTGAAAAACGCGAACTGGTGCGCCGGGTACTAACGAACGCCGCTTGCGACTCTCTTTGTAGTGACGATTTCGTCCGTCGCTTCATCGAATGGATTGACTACTACAACGAGCTGCACTTTCGCGTAATCCGGACCTTGTTCAGGTCCCCGTTTAGCACTCGATCAGATATCTGGGGCGAGCTGAATAACGAGGATGTGCGCGAGGACTCCTCAGAGGCAGACCTTTTCAAGCTGTTGATTAGGGATCTGAGTACGGGAGGGGTGATTCGACAAGCACGGCAGACAGATCCGTACGGAAACTTCATCAAAAAGTCGCCGCGCCGGAAGAGTACTAGCCGTGTCATGAAATCAGCCTTTGATGATCAGGACGAGTATGTTCTGACCGACCTGGGCAAAGATTTCGTGCATTACGCACTGAACGAAGTGGTGCCTAAGCTGCCGGCGCCCGTTCCATCTGAGGTTCGGAGTGAGCCTGCTGAGTCCTGCTAAAAAGCTACCGCTGGCTGAGCAGGGTCCCTTGGGGTACACGGCGTCGTGTTGACGCTTAGGCTGACTGATAGCTCGTCGAGCAGGCTCCTTGATGGCCATCGCGGGCGTGCGCGGTTGAGGTTAAGGAGCGCGATGGCCATCCCTCAGGCGTGCGCCGCTGGCAGCCTCGTGATGGCCATCATCGCTTTACCGCCGACGCCGGCGCCGGCGAGGAGCTCCTGTGCTGGCGCCGAGGACGCACCCGTCATCGCGGTCGGCGTCAGCTGCCGTCCGTCCCCAGGTCGCCGACGATGTGGGACACCTCCTCGCGCTCGACGAGCTTCTTCTTGCGCCGCGCCGCCTCGCGCAGCGCGGTGGTGGCCATGCGGTCGATCTCGCAGGCTCGAAGCAGGGCGCGCTCCTCGACGTCCCCGAAGGGGATGGCGCCCGCTCCCTTCCGGCGTCGTGGGCCAGCACATCCGCGGCGGACAACTGCCCCTCGTCTCGCAGCGCAGAACTGACGCTGCTGTCCTCTGCGTGGGCGCACGGCGATTAAGGCAGCCGATTTCGGGGGAACGGAGACAGGCATTCCCGATGCGCCGGGCTACTGCCCGCGCGAGCTTGCTTGCCCCTCCCGTAGCGCCGGCAGCCCGAGCAGCTGACCTATCGCCTCGTGCACGACTCGGGCTGCCTCCACGTCCCCGAGGGCGACGGCTCGGCTCAGAGTGCCCGTAAGCGAGGCGACGACGGCCGCCCGAGGCGATGGATCGACCATCGCGAGTTCCCCGGGCCCGAGGTCCGGCGCTTGGGCCCGGGTTGGGGCCATGCCCTTCGAACCGGTGCGATCCGTCGTCACGCCCCCCTGAAACTCCGGGAAAAGCGACGGATCGCGCCGGTTCGCCCCCGCAAATTCGTTGCCCAAGCTCGTCCCTGGTTCCGCGCCCATCTGCCACAGCCCTCACCCCGCCTGCCGGAACCTTCGCAGCCGCAGCGAGCTGAGGAGCACCGACACGCTCGACAGGCTCATGGCGGCGCTCGCGAGGACCGGAGACAGGAGCCAGCCGGTCAGCGGATAGAGCGCCCCCGCGGCGATCGGGATGCCGATCACGTTGTAGATGAACGCCCAGAACAGGTTCTGCCGGATGGTCCGCAGNTGAACGCCCAGAACAGGTTCTGCCGGATGGTCCGCAGCGTCGCGCGCGCGAGCCCGAGCGCCG
>NZ_JEMA01000674.1 GCF_001589285.1 Sorangium cellulosum
CCCGCGGCGCCGCCTGGGCCCGGGCCGGCGCCTCCCGTACGGCCTCGCGATCGGCCCGGCGCTGCTGCTCGCGGGCTGGGCGGTCGCGTCGGCGACAGGCGCGCTCGACGCGCGCGTGCTCTCCGCGCCCTGGACCGTTGTCGCCACGGCCCGCGACCTGATCGCCGACGGGCGGCTCCTGTCGAACCTGCTCACGTCGGCGCAGCGGGCCTTCCTCGGGCTCGCGCTCGGGGTCGGGCTGGGCACCGTCCTGGCGCTGCTCGCCGGGCTGACCCGCGTCGGCGAGGCGCTCGTCGACGGGCCGGTGCAGATCAAGCGCGCGATCCCGACGCTCGCGCTCATCCCGCTGCTGATCCTCTGGTTCGGCATCGGCGAGCAGATGAAGGTGCTCACGATCGCCCTCGGCGTCGTCATCCCTGTCTACGTCCACACCCACGCCGCGCTGCGCACCATCGACGCGCGCTACGTGGAGCTGGCCGAGACGGTGCGGCTGTCCCGGTGGCAGTTCGTCCGGAAGGTGGCCTTGCCGGGGGCGCTGCCGGGCTTCCTGATGGGCGTCCGGCTGGCTGTCACCGGCGCGTGGCTGGCGCTCGTCGTCGTCGAGCAGATCAACGCCACGAGCGGCATCGGTCACATGATGTCGCTGGCCCGCTCGTACGGCCAGACGGAGATCATCCTCCTCGGCCTCGTGGTGTACGGGCTCTTCGGCCTGGCCTCGGACTCGGCCGTCCGGCTCATCGAGCGAAAGACCCTGTCATGGCGACGCATCCTGGCCGGCTGATCGCGGCCCCGCCCACGGTGCGGATCCGCGGCCTGGTCCGCCGCTTCGGCGCCCGCACGATCCTCGACGCCGTCGACCTCGACATCCAGAAGGGCGAGTTCGTCGCGCTGCTCGGTCGCAGCGGCTCGGGCAAGAGCACGCTGCTGCGGGCGATCGCCGAGCTCGATCACGACGTGACAGGCTCGGGCGAGCTGAGGGCGCCGGAGAACCGCGCTGTCGTGTTCCAGGACACGCGGCTCCTGCCGTGGGCGCGGGTGCTCGACAACGTGATCCTGGGGCTCGACGAGCCCTCGGCGCGGGCGCGCGGCCTGGCCGCGCTCGCGGAGGTCGGGCTGGCCGGGCGGGAGCGCGCGTGGCCTGTCGAGCTGTCCGGCGGCGAGCAGCAGCGGGTCGCGCTGGCGCGGTCGCTTGTGCGCGAGCCGGAGCTCGTGCTGGCCGACGAGCCGTTCGGCGCGCTCGACGCCCTGACCCGCATGCGCATGCACGACCTCTTGCGCGAGCTGTGCGTGCGGCACCGCCCCGCCGTGCTGCTGGTCACCCACGACGTGGACGAGGCGATCACGCTCGCCGACAGGGTGCTCGTGCTCGTCGAGGGCCGCATCGCCGAGGAGCGGCGGATCGATCTGCCGGCGCCGCGCCCGCTGCGCCACCCCCGCTTCCTCGCGCACCGCGAGTCGCTGCTGGCCGCGCTGGGCGTCGCGCCGGCCGCCGCCGTCGCCGGGGACGTCGCGTCGAGCCCTGAGCTGGAATCCTGAGCTGGAATCCTGAGCTGGAATCTGACGTGGAAACAGACGTGGAAACTGACGTGGAATCTGACGTGGAAGGAAGTGCCTTGTGACCCATCGGCCTGGACAACTGCATCTCAACGCGTTTCTCATGAGCGTCGGCCACCACGAGGCCTCGTGGCGCTTGCCCGGGAGCGACCCGTTCGCGAACACGAACGTCGAGCATTTCAAGAACCTGGCGCGCATCGCGGAGCGGGGGAAGCTCGACTCGCTGTTCCTGGCCGACAGCCCGGTGCTCTGGAACAACGTGGGCCGCCGGCCGGCGGGGACGCTCGAGCCGACGGTGCTGCTGGCGGCGCTGGCGGGGGTGACCGAGCACATCGGGCTGATCGCCACCGCCTCGACAACGTACAACGAGCCGTTCAACCTGGCGCGGCGGTTCGCGTCGCTGGATCACATCAGCGGGGGCCGGGCCGGCTGGAACATCGTCACGACGGCCGGCGTGGACGCGGCGCGCAACTTCAACCTCGACGAGCTGCCGGCGCACAGCGACAGGTACGCGCGGGCGGCCGAGTTCATCGACGTGTCGCTGAAGCTCTGGGATAGCTGGGGCGACGACGCCCCGCTCGGCGACAAGGAGAGCGGCGTCTGGGGGGACGACCGCAGGATCTACCCGCCGCGGCACGTGGGCCGGTACTTCAAGGTCGAGGGGGCGCTCAACGTGCCGCGCCCGCCGCAGGGCTACCCGCTGCTCGTGCAGGCCGGCTCGTCGGACGACGGCAAGGAGCTGGCGGCGCGCTACGCCGAGGCCGTGTTCACGGCGCAGCAGACGCTGGCGGACGCGCAGCAGTTCTACGGCGACCTGAAGGCGCGGGTGCGCGCGCTGGGGCGCGATCCGGAGGGGATCAAGATCCTGCCGGGGATCGTGCCCGTCATCGGGGCGACGGAGGCCGAGGCGCAGGCGCTCGACGCGGAGCTCGACCGGCTCATCAAGCCGGAGTACGCGAAGCGGCAGCTCGCGCAGACGCTGCGCGTGAAGCCGGAGGACCTCGACCTCGACGCCGAGCTGCCGAAGGATCTGCCGAGCGAGGATCAGATCGAGGGCGCGAAGAGCCGCTACACGCTGATCGTGACGCTGGCCCGGCGCGAGCGGCTGACGGTGCGCCAGCTCATCGGCCGCCTCGGCGGCGGCCGCGGGCACCGGACGTTCGCGGGCACGCCCGAGCAGGTGGCGGACGCGATCCAGCACTGGTGGGAGCAGGGCGCCGCCGACGGCTTCAACGTGATGCCGCCGGTGCTGCCGTCGGGCCTCGCGGCGTTCGTCGACCACGTGGTGCCGATCCTGCAAAAGCGCGGCCTGTTCCGTACGCAGTACGAGGGCAGGACGCTGCGCGACCGCTACGGCCTCCCGCGGCCGGCGAACCTCAACCACGGTCGGGACCTGGTCGAGGCGGCAGAGTAATCTGCATCACGTATTGAGCGAACCTCAACCTCGGTCGGGCGAACCTCAACCTCGGTCGGGCGAACCTCAACCTCGGTCGGGCGAACCTCAACCTCGGTCGGGCGAACCTCAACCTCGGTCGGGCGAACCTCAACCTCGGTCGGGCGAACCTCAACCTCGGTCGGGCGAACCTCAACCTCGGTCGGGCGAACCTCAACCTCGGTCGGGCGAACCTCAACCTCGGTCGGGCGAACCTCAACCTCGGTCGGGCGAACCTCAACCTCGGTCGGGCGAACCTCAACCTCGGTCGGGCGAACCTCAACCTCGGTCGGGCGAACCTCAACCTCGGTCGGGCGAACCTCAACCTCGGTCGGGCGAACCTCAACCTCGGTCGGGCGAACCTCAACCTCGGTCGGGCGAACCTCAACCTCGGTCGGGCGAACCTCAACCTCGGTCGGGCGAACCTCAACCTCGGTCGGGCGAACCTCAACCTCGGTCGGGCGAACCTCAACCTCGGTCGGGCGAACCTCAACCTCGGTCAGGGCCCGGCCGAGGTATTGTGTAATATAAATAACAAATTGTCGCCGGGCTCTCGGCTGCCTGCGTGGCTCACCTCCGACCCGACGCGCCGGTCTCGGCGAGCCACGCCGCGATGTCCTCGGCGAGCTCGCGCGGGGCGCTCACCGAGACGGCGTGCCCTGACGCGTACGTCGGGAACCGGAGCGCGATGTCCGCCTCGTCGCTGGTGAGGCGAACGACGCCGGGCCGGGCGGCGCCCGCGGGCAGCGACATGTCGATCTCGACCTCGTAGACCGAGCGCTCCGCGAAGAAGACAGGCAAGGCCTCCGTGTAGACGGCCGCGTCGTACCGAGCGTTGGTGATGAACGTCGCCGTGTGCGGCAGGACCTTGCCGAGCGCGCGCAGCGAGCCGTGGTCGCCGAGGTAGCCCTGGCACGGTAGCCCCTCGGGCAGCCAGTACGCGTCGTCTGCGCCGAGCCTGCCGAGCTCCGCGCGGAGCGCGCCCTCGCTCGCCGTCGCCCTCGCCGCCTCGCCGCCGCTCCAGAAGTACCGCGAGGAGGGCCACCGCTCCGGCGGCGTGAGCCCGGCGATCTCGGTCAGCCGCACCCCAAGGAGCGTCTCGAGGTGCTCCGGGTTGCGCATCGACCTCGCGGCGTGCTCCGCGACGCGCGCTCCTTCCTCGACAGTCCTGCGCACGTCGAAGCGGTCCCGCGCCCCCGGGGCCGCGAAGTGCTCGGCGAGGTCCGGGTCCGCCCGCGCGAGCGGCTCCTCGTACATCGCCTGCTGCAGCCCGAAGAGGTTGGGCTGGATCAGCACCTGCCACCCGAACTGCTCGGCCACCTGCGACGGCTCCTGGCGGGCTCCGGCGCGCGCCGGGAAGGCCGCGTCGAGGTGCGCTTGCATCCTGTCCTTCAGCCAGGGAGGCGCGAGCCCCATCACCTCGAGCCCGTCCGCGCGGAGCGCGTAATGTTGCATCATGTAGAGCATCATCGCAGCGCGCGTGCCGCCATAGCTCTCTCCTGCGACGACGACCGGGTTGTCGCGGAGCGCCTCGTGCGCGTCGAGGAACTCGAGCAGCACATGGATGAAGTCGGCGGCGTCGGCGATGTAGAGCTGCGCTCGACCGTGGCAGTCCGACGGGCGGGGGCTCGCGCGCTCGTACGAGAACCCCGTGCTGCGCGCGTCGACGTACAGCAGGTTCGCGAAGCGCGTATACGACGCGTCGTTCGCGATCGGCGCGGCGTCGGCGGGCGCCGTGGGGTCCAGCGTGTGGGGTCCGGTCCCGTAGGGCAGCAGGATGCTGGTTGTCGCGGCGCCCGGGCCGCCGTTGAAGAACAGGATGAGCGGCGCGCGCTCCGGGCGCTCCTCGGCGGGCAGGAAGGAATAGAACATCTGTGATGGCCAGCCCGGGCCGAGCGTCTCCGATCCCGGGACCTCGATGAACCCGGCCTCGGCGGACAGCGCGGCAGGGCGGCCGCCGGAGGATCCGCCCGTGCCGCGCTCGCCGACGGAGCCACCCGGATCCTCGCCGCTTCCACCGCAAGCCGCGAGCAAGAGCGCGACGAGGGTTGCCGTGAAGACAGACCTGGCGCGAAGCAATGTCATACAGGTTGGTGGACATTCCCCGCTTTCGCTATCAACGAAAGATCGCGTTCGGCAGCGCACAGCCGCGAGCTTTTCTTGTTCGATTCCGGCTCAGCGGAGCTCCGGCTCATGTACTTGGGTCCGACATGCGCGCTCCTTCCCTCTCCTGGTTCGCCTTCACCCTGTTCGCCCTGGCGGCCGTCGCCTGTGGCGATGAAGCCGGCAGCGGCCCGCCCTCCGGGGGCTCCGGGGGCTCCGGCGGCGAAGGCGCCGCGGGCGGCGGAGGAGGCGGCGCGGGCGCAAGCGACGGCGGTGGCGGCGGCCATGCAGGCGGAAGCGGCGGCGGCGGCGCGGGCGGCGGCGGCGCGGGCCCGCGCGATCTCCTCGATCAGCTTCGGGACCTCGAAGGCCTCACGGTCTCGGAGGAGGAGTCGAGCATTCCCGGAACTCGCTACTTCGTCATGGAGCTCGACCAGCCCGCGGATCACGCCGACCCCGACGGCGTGCGCTTCCAGCAGCGCGTTGTGCTGCACCACCGGGATCGTGCGGCGCCCGTGGTGCTCGTCACCGAGGGGTACGAGATCTACCCTGAAGTCCAGTGGCTCGAGGAGCCGACCGAGCTGCTCGCCGCCAACCAGATCCGGGTCGAGCATCGCTTCTTCACCCCCTCCCGCCCGGAGCCAGGGGACTGGTCGCTGCTCACCATCGAGCAGGCCGCCGCGGACGTTCACCGCGTGATCGCGTCGATCCGGCCGCTCTACGACGGCCGATGGATCTCCACCGGCACCAGCAAGGGCGGCATGACCTCGGTCTATCATCGCCGCTTCTATCCGGCCGACGTGGACGGCACCGTGGCTTACGTGGCCCCGCACAGCGCTGGCGTCTCCGACCCGCGCTACGTCGACTTCGTGGCCGAGCGCGGCGACCCCGCGTGCCGCGAGGCCCTTCAGCGCTTCCAGCGCGAGGTGCTGCTGCGTCGCCCTGCCATGGTGGACGCGATGGAGGCCGATGCGGAGGAGCGCGGCGTCACCTATGACCTCCTCGGCGCCGACAGGGCGCTGGACGTCGCCGTCATCGAGTCTGTCTTCTCCCTCTGGCAGTACCGGGACTCGAGCTTCTGCCAGCGCGTGCCGACCGCGGCGTCGGACGACGGCGACGTCTGGGCTTTCCTCGACGAGGCGAACGCTCCTCATCTCTGGTCCGACCCCTGGCTCCTGAACGTCGAGCCGTACCACTGGCAAGCTGCGGCGGAGCTCGGCTATCCGGGCTTCGCGGAGGCGCACCTCGCCGATCTCCTCCTGTATCCTGGCGCGAACGTGCCCACCTCGTTCGTCCAGCCCCGTCCTGACAGCACGCCTGTCTTCGATCCCGGGGCGATGCAGGACGTCTCCGGCTGGCTCACCGCCGAGGGCGAGCGTTTCCTGTTCATCTACGGCGAGAACGACCCGTACACAGCCGCTGCCTTCGACGTCGGGGCTGCCCGGGACTCCCACCGTTTCATCGCGCCCGGCGGCACCCACGGCGCCGTCATCCTCGCGCTCGCCCCCGCCGATCAGGCGCTGGCCCTCGGCGCCCTCGCTGCCTGGACGGGCGTGACCCCCTCCCGCCCCTCCGAGGCCGCGCTGCGCCCGCTGCTCCGTGGCCGCCGCTGGATGATGCGCGACTAGCGTCCCCCCGCTCCCTCCATCCCCCCGCAGCGCGCCCGGGGCGGCGTCCGGCACGACCCCGCCCCAGATCGGCGTTGCTCGCCGTTTCCGTTTCGTGGTGAGCTGAGGCCATGGTCGCTTCGAAGCTTGTCGCGGTCCTCTCCCCGTGTGCCCTCGCGCTGGCCGTCGCCGTCACGACGGGCTGTACCCCGTCCGAGGGGACGGTGGCGCAGGCGGCGGACTGCTCCACGGCCGGGCAGAACGAGTTTCTGTTCAACCTGATGAAGGATGTCTATCTCTGGTACGACGGCGTGCCGGATCTGGACCTCCAGAGCTACCCCTCGCCCGAGGCGCTGCTCGAGGACCTCGTCGACAAGGGCCGGGACCGCTGGAGCTACATCACGCCCAAGAGCGACTACGAGGCGTACTTCCGTGAAGGACAGACCCTGGGGCTCGGCTTCCGGTGGAGCTTCGACCAGGAGGGCAGCCTCCGGTTCGCCCTGGTCCACCCCGCCTCGCCCGCGGGCGCGGCGGGCCTCCGCCGGGGCGACCGGGTGCTGGCCGTCAACGACATCGACGTCGAGGAGATCGCGCGCGACGACCGCTGGGCAGAGGTGACGGGCCCCGACGAGGAAGGACACGAGATCTCGCTGACCGTCGAGCGCCCGGGCGAGGAGGTCGCCACTGTCGCCGTCCGGAAGGCCTGGTATGCCGTCACCACGGTGCTGAACCCGCGCGTCCTCCAGGTCGGCTCGTCGACGGTCGGCTACCTCATGCTCACCACCTTCATCGAGCCTTCGGCGGGAGAGCTCGATCGCGCCTTCGCGGCGTTCCGGGAGGGCCAGGTGAACGAGCTGGTCCTCGACCTGCGCTACAACGGCGGGGGGCGCCTCGACGTCGAGCGGCACCTCGCGAGCCTGATCCACCAGCCGGCGACGGCCGGCGCGCTGCTCGACATCACCGCGCACAACGACAGGCACGGCGACTGGGACAAGCGCGCCTCGTTCGAGGAGCTCGACGCGCCGGCGCTCCCCCTGTCCCGGCTGGTCGTCATCACCTCCGGCGGCACGGCCTCCGCCAGCGAGACGCTGATCAACAGCCTCCGTCCTTACATCGACGTCAAGCTCGTCGGCTCGACAACGCACGGCAAGCCCGTCGGCATGCACGGCTGGGACTACTGCGACAAGCTCATCAACCCGATCTCGTTCCGGGTGCTCAACGCCAGGGAAGAGGGCGATTACTACGACGGCTTCACCCCGGATTGCCCCGCCGGCGACACGCTCAACGCGGAGCTGGGCGACCCGGACGAGACGGCCCTCGCGGAGGCGCTGCACCTCCTCGAGCGCGGGGAGTGCTCGAGCCCCGCGCAGCCGGTCGGGGCGGGCGAGCGGCGCCCGGCGCCGCCGCGCGAGATCCGCTGGGACGGCCTCCGGCGCGAGATCGGCGCCCTCTGAGGCGATCGTGGGCCTGCCGCGGGCGCCGTAGGCCCGCCCGGTCCTGCGCTGCCCGGCGGGCCGGCCCCCGGCGTCGCGCCGCGTCGAAGAAAGAGCGCAGCGACCGGCTTGACACCATGAGCAGCTTGGCAGACATTCCTCCGCCATAGCGGACATATGGCCGCGGCCAGGAGGGACTGTCATGAGCCTGCAACTCGGAAGCATCGCGCCCGATTTCGAGCAAGAGTCCACGCACGGGACCATCCGGTTCCACGAGTGGGCCGGGAATTCGTGGGTGATCCTGTTCTCGCACCCGAAGGATTTCACCCCGGTCTGCACGACCGAGCTCGGCGCGGTCGCGAACCTCAAGGCGGAGTTCGACAAGCGCGGCGTCAAGCCGATCGCCCTCAGCGTCGACGACGTCGACTCGCACAAGCGCTGGACCGTGGATATCGAGGAGACGCAGCGCACGAAGCTGAACTACCCGATCCTCGCCGACGTCGACCGCAAGGTGTCGAGCCTCTACGGGATGATCCACCCGCAGGCGAACGACACGCTCACGGTCCGCTCGGTGTTCGTCATCGACCCGAACAAGAAGGTCCGCGCGACGTTCACGTACCCGGCGAGCACGGGGCGCAACTTCGACGAGCTCCTGCGCCTCATCGACTCGCTCCAGCTCACGGACAGCCACTCCGTGGCGACGCCGGCCAACTGGAAGGACGGCGATGACGTCGTGATCGTCCCTTCGCTCCAGGATCCCACGGTCCTCGCGCAGAAGTTCCCGAAGGGCTACAACGCCGTCCGCCCGTACCTGCGCCTCACCCCCCAGCCGAACCGCTGAGCGCCGCCCGCGCGCTGCTCCTTGCGTGAGGCACACCCGCGCGAGACGCATGACCCGGCTGCTCGTCCTGCTCGCCCTGTCGCTCCCGGCGTGCTCCCGCGCGCCGGCGCGCGAGGCACCCGGGACGAGCGCCGGCGCGCCGCGGCCGTCGGCGCCTGCGGCGCGGGACACGCGGGACGCCGTCACGCGGTGGAAGCTCGTGCACCACGAGACCTTCGACGCGCCGTTCCGGGAGCCCGCGGCGTGGACCGAGGACTCCTATGGTGACGGGAGCCCCTATCACGTCGATTCCTTCGATGAAGACGGCGCGTTCTTCCTCGCGCGTGGCGGTGAGGTGTTCCGCGAGGGGCTGAGGAAGTTCCGCTCGTTCCGGAAGTCCTTCACGTACGGGGAAGGAGGCTGGCTCACGGTCGAGCTGTACGGCCGCGACAGCGACAGCGACGGCGTCCCCGAGACGGGCGGCCGCTTCGAGGCGGTGGGCGGCCGGGCGCGGCTCGTCTCGACCCGTCATCACGACGGCGCCATCCTCCGCTCGACAGCGCCCTTGCCGGCGCGGTACCGCGTCGAGGTGACCGTCTCGAACATCGCCTTCGGCGGCATGGTCGAGGGGAGCTGGACGCACGGGGGCAAGGTCAACGGCTATGACGGCGACGAGGCGGCCGACCCCTGGCGGTTCAGCGACCTGAGCACGACGCCGCTGTCCGCGATGTTCGGAAACGGTGTTTACTTTCTCTGCATCACCGATTACGCGCGCCCGGCGCCGCACAACAACGTCTTCATCCATCATCACCGGAAGGTCGTGATGGACACAGACAACAACTTCGGCGAGGGCGGCCCCTGGTCGTCGGTCTGGAACCCGTTGACCGGCCGGGCCGAGCAGGACGGCTCGCGCTACGTGAGCATGCTGTGGCTCCGCGGCGACGCCTTCGGGAGCCCCTGGAACGGCAACGGCTTCACGTCGTACACGCCGGGCGGGTGGAAGGTCGGCCCGGTCTTCGTGGACAAGTACCTCGACGGGGAGGCGTACGTGTTCACCGTCGAGCGCGACGGCGAGGGCTACGCGATGTCCGCGGCGGGCAGGTTCCATCACGGCGGCCGCACGACGTACGCGGCCCGGAGGGGCTTCCGCGAGCCGCCGGTGACCTGGCATTACAACCAGCGCCCCGAGGAGTACGAGCCTCCCGTCCACAACGAGACGGTCGACCACGGCGAGACGTTCGAGACCTGGCCGGCGGGGTCGGCCTATCCGGATCACTTCTTCTTCGGCGATCCGCACATCAACTACTACGAGGGCACCGCCGAGTTCGACGACGTGAAGCTGTACCTGCCGGACGACGGATAGCGCTCCTCCCGGCCGAGCGCCGCCGGCCGAGGGCGGCTCCGTGGAGCCCCTCGGGCCCGGCTCCGCTACTGGTTCGAGCCGATCAGGTCGAGGAAGTCGTTGTAGGCGTCGATCTTGTCCGCTCGAACCACGTCGAGCCCGGTGTTGATCCGACTGTCGTCGACCCGATGCGGGGCGAGGATCTCCCTGGTCGCGTCGAGGCCGATGCTCTTGATGCCGTAGAGGATGTAGGGCACGAGATAGCCCTGGTAGTACTGCCGCTGGATGTGTGTGGCCTTGATGTGCCCCGTGCGCATGTAGTTGACCGTCCTCGGATCGAAGTCGAAGGCGACGATGGGGAAGTCGTTCTCGCCCGCGGCCTCTGCGGCCATGGCGCACCGATACGAGATGTTGAACAGGCCGATCATCCCCACGACGGGCGGGTCCGCTGTCTCGATCTGGGCCTTCATCCAGTCGACGTCCTCGGTCTCACCCGCCTCTTCCCAGCTGGCTGCGCGCACCAGGACCTCGTACCCGGCGGCCTCGAGCACCTCCACGGCGCCCTGCGTCCGCTCGAATCCGCTGACCCAGCCCGCGTCCTCGTTGCCGTGGATGAGCACCGTCCCCGGCGCCGGGAGGAGCTCCGCGAGCAAGGTCTCCCCGGCCGTGGCGCCGGCAGACCTGTCGAGCGTCCCGATGTGGAGCGAGCGCTTCGTGGTCGGCACGTCGGTGTCGAGCGTCACCACGTCGACGCCGTCCGCGACCGCCTCATCGACGGCGGCTGTCTGGGTGTTGCCGAAGGGCGCGATGCCGATCCCCTCCGCGCCGTCCGCGACCGCCTGCTTGATCTGTTGGTTCTGGAACTCGACCTTTTCCTCCTCATCGCCCTTCGATTCGATGGGCCCGAGCACGCTCCCCGTGACGTCGAGCTCACCCATGGCCTGGTTCGCGGCCCTGACGACCGGCGACCAGAAGCCGTCGGCCTCCTTCAGCAGGATCGCCATCTGCATGGGCTGGGTCGCGTTCTTGTTGATCTCGGCGACGAGGTTGTCGATCGTCTCCTCGAGCTCCATGGGCGTGAACTCGCTCGCGAGGGTCGGCGCCCGCTGGATGGGCGCGGTCCGCTCACCCGCGCCGGGGGCATCGCTCGATCCGCATGCCGCCGTCATCAGCGTGAGCCCGAGCGCCGTGATCCCCCATCGTCCGATCGTCAGCATGAGACCCCTCCTCGTCTGTGCGCCCGACGTGAACGTCACCGGGGGAGACTCTGCTCCTCGTAGGGCAACAGGCTCCGGAGGACGATTGCATCGTCGGGGTGACTGGCGCTGTAGGTGAGCACGATACCGAGAGCAGGTACGCGAGTCCTACAACCGGTCCAGCCTCCACGCAGCACACGCGTCGTCCACGATAAACGGACCACACGCCGGTTCGAGCTGTCAAGAGGGATGTCCGTGGTGAACAAGGGCTGGAGTGGCGGGTCCACGCTTTCCCATGCTTGTTTCCCGCGCTTGTTTCCCGCGCTTGTTTCCCGTGATTCCCGCTTCCGCGTAATTCCCGCCAGCGCGCGCTTCGCCGGCGCTCCGGGCCCGCCCCCGCGCACCTCGGACAGCGGCGCGCGCATCGAAGCGCGCGGGCACGACGTCGCGCTGCGGGCGAGCCCTGGACGGCGGCCCGAGGCCGGGGTAGATCCTGTATCGGAACGCAATTCCGGATAATGGAACGATCTGGGACGGTGGACAAGGCGGTGCGCGCCCTCGAGGCGCTGCGGGAGAGCGGCGGCAGCGCGTCGCTCGCGGAGCTCGCGGCGCGCCTCGGCATGCCGAAGGCGACCCTGCACCGGCTGCTCGCGTCGCTCGCGGCGCACGCGCTTGTCGAGCAGGACGGCGAGGGGCGCTACAGGCTCGGCGTCGGCCTCATCCGCCTCGGGCTCGGGGCGCAGGGGCTCGACCCCGTCGCGCGCGTGGCCAGGCCGGAGCTGGAGCGGGCGGCGCGCGCGTTCGGCGAGACGTTCTTCCTCGTCGCGGCGCGCGCGGGGCGGCTCGTCGTGCTCGACAAGGCGGAGGGCACCGGGCTCCTGCGCGCGGCGCCCACGGTCGGGGCCGAGGTCCCTGTCGACCTCACGGCGAGCGGCCGGCTCTACCTCGCGCACGCGCCCGAGCTCGTGGGCGCCCCGCCCGCCTGCCCCGCCGCGCAGCGCGCCGCGCGGCGCGGCCACGACGTCAACGAGGGGGAGTGGATCGACGGGCTCACGGTCATCGCGGCCCCGGTGCTCGCGCGCGGCAGCCTGCACGGCTGCATCGCCTGCGCCGCCGCGGCCCAGAGCCTGCGCGGCGATCGTCTCGACGCCGCGGTGCGCCACACGCGCGAGGTCGCGGAGCGCGTCGCGCGCGCGCTCCAGGGTGAAAGCAGGAGGTGAACGGCATGAAGACATGGATCGATGGGCGGGTCGTCGACGTGGCAGAGGCGACCGTGAACGTGACCGACCACGGGCTGCTCTACGGCGACGGCGTGTTCGAGGGCATGCGCGTCGCGGCGGGCCGGGTCTTCCGGATCGACCGCCACCTCGCGCGGCTCGCTGTCGGCGCGAAGGCGCTCGGCATCGCGCTGCCGCGCTCGCCCGACGAGCTCCGCGCGATCGTCGAGGAGACGGCGCGCGCGCACGGCGAGCGCGAGGCCTACGTCCGCCTCGTGGTGACGCGCGGCGTCGGCCCGCTCGGCGTCGACCCCACGACCTGCGAGCGGCCCGGGCTGTTCTGCATCGTCGGGTCGATCCGCCTCTTCAGCGAGGAGCAGCGGCGGCGCGGCCTCGACCTCATCACGTCGAGCCACCGGCGGCCGGACGCGGACGCGCTCGACATGCGGGTCAAGAGCCTGAACTACCTGGGCTCCGCGCTCGCGAAGCTCGAGGCCAGGCAGCGCGGCGCCGACGACGCGCTCCTGCTGAACACGCGCGGCCACGTCGCCGAGGCGTCGGTGGCCAACGTGTTCGCGCTCCGCGGCGACGTGCTCGCGACGCCGCCGGTCACCGACGGGTGCCTCGAGGGCATCAACCGCGCGGCCGTGATGGACGTCGCGCGCAGCGTCGGGCTCACCGTCGTCGAGCGCTCGCTCGGGCGGCTCGACTTCTTCGCCGCCGACGAGGCGTTCCTGACCGGCACCGGCGCCGGCGTGATCGCGATGCGGAGCCTCGACGGGCGCACGATCGGCGGCGGGGAGCGCGGCCCCGTCACCGCCCGCCTGACGGCCCTGCACCGGCGGCTCGCCGAGAGCGAGGGCGTCGAGATCGTCGCGCCGGCCGGCGCTCAGGCGTAGCGGCGGCGCCGCGGGGCAGCTCAGGAGTCGCGGGCGATCTCGGCGAAGATCCCGCGCAGCCACACGTGCGCCGGGTCCTTCGCCTGCCGCTCGTGCCACACCTGATCCAGCGAGAACCCGCCGAGCTCCACGGGCGGCTTCATGACGCGCAGCGCTTCCATGTCGGCGAACACGCGCGCGATGCGCGCCGGCACGGTGAGCACGAGATCGGTCTGCGCGACGATGTGGGCCGCCACGAGGAAGTGCGGGATCTGCAGCGCCACGCGGCGCGAGAGCCCCTGCTGGGCCAGGACCTCGTCCACCCGGCCGCCGCCGTCGCCGCGGGGGCTGATGAGCGCGTGCGGCAGGCTCGCGTACATCTTGAGCGTGAGCTTGCTGCGCACGACGGGGTGGTCCCTCCGCACGACGCACATGTAATGCTCCTCGATGAGCCTCTGCCGGTAAAACCCCGCGGGCACGGTCGGGAGCAGGCCGATCGCCAGATCGACCTTGCCGGTCTCCATGGAGCTCCACATGTCGTTGTCGTAGGGGCGCGCGATCAGGTCGACGAAGGGCGCGTCGGTGAAGAGCTTGTGCACGAGGCGCGGCAGCAGGATGAGCTCCACGTAGTCCACGGTGGCGACGGAGAACGAGCGGCGCGCCGTCGCGGGATCGAAGCGCGGGCTGCGCGCGACGGTCGCCTCGATCTTGGCGAGGGCCTCGCGGATGGGGCCGGCGAGCTCCTGCGCGCGCGGGGTCGGGATCATCCCCTTCGGCGTGCGCACCAGGACGGGGTCGTCGATCAGGGCGCGGAGGCGCCCGAGCGCGTGGCTCATCGCCGACTGGCTCAGCCCGACGCGGGCCGCCGCGCGCGTGACGCTCCCCTCCGCCAGCAGGGCGTCGAACACGACGAGCAGGTTCAGGTCAATCGAGGCAAGATGCACGGGATGCATGTGGCCCATGCTACTAATGAGTTGGAGGCGCGCCATCGGACGCCCTACAGGTTCCTGACTGAACCGGCAGGATGGACCGCCTGGGGAGGCGAGGGAATGCCGCCGGTCGCCGCGCCCATGTCTCGCTTCGATCGTCAGAGCACGCCCGCGGAGCCTCGCTTCCGGCTCCTCCTGGCGGCCGCGCCGCCGCGATCGCGCCGGGGTGCTGTGCGTGCAGGCGGTGCATGTCGTCACGTGGTCGTCTTTGTAAATAACCCTGCAGAAGTCAGAATTGTGCTGTGAGCCCGGTGAAGATTGATGGTCCTGGTCTGGTCCGCTAAGTAGTCCGGCTCCTGAGATCGCCCTGAAATCGAGCCCCCGCGCGGCCCGCTTCAGGGCGAGGCAGCCAGAGAGCTCCAGCTCATACGAGCTCGCACAGGCTCCCACGGGCGCGGATCATGGGCCTTCGACGCGCCTCGAAGGCCGCCTGGATGTCGGATGGCCTGAACTCGCCATCTCGCCGCCAGGGGGCCGCTGCAGCGGTCGGTTCGAGCTGGTTCGCCCCCCGACGGGCCGGCTTCCTCCGCGTTTCGCGGGCGATCCCCGCGGAGCGCGCGCCGCGTCCACGAGCGGCGCGCTTTGGCAACTGTACGGAACAACGGTCACAGGAAATGAGAGCGCCATGCCAAGTCGCACATTGAGTTCGTTGATCCTCGCTCCGCTCACCGCTGTCGCCCTCCTCGCCTCCTGCGCGCCGGCGCCGGAGGGCGAGCACCACAACGCCGCGTCGAGCGCGCTCACCGTCCGGGATCGGCTCAAGGCGTGCGAACAGGATCCCCGGGTGGTCGCCGGGCTCGTCACGAGGGAAATTTGCGCAGGCGCGGATATCTTCTTTCGAGAGACGTTCGAGGGCAACGGCCGGACCTGCGGATCATGCCATCCTGTCGAAAACAACTTCACGATTGACATCCCGTTCATCGACGCTCTCATCGACAGCAACCCTCTCGACCCGCTCTTCATCTTCGAGCAGGACCCGGAGCTGACCGATCTCGAGGCGTTCGAGCTGAAGACGAACGCCCTGGTCCGCGAGAACGTCGACGGCTTCGAGGATCTCGATCGCAAGTACGTGATGCGCGGGGTCCAGCACACGCTGTCGCTGGCGACGACCATCGCGCCGGACCCGGTGAACGGGACGGCGGACGTGCCGCGGCAGCGCACGGGCTGGTCGGGCGACGGCGCCCCGGGCGACGGCTCGCTGCGCGAGTTCCTCACCGGCGGGATCACGCAGCACCTCCCGAAGGATCTCGGGCGCGAGCCCGGGGTCGCGTTCCGGCTCCCGACCGAGCAGGAGCTCGACCTCGTGCTGGCCTACCAGATGAGCCTCGGCCGCACGAACGAGCTCGACCTGACGAAGGTCGACCTGGCCGACCCCGAGGCGAACGAGGGGCGGCTCGCGTTCCTCGACCCGAACCGCGGCCGCTGCAACGTGTGCCACAGCAACGCCGGCGCGAACCACATGGACACGGGGCGAAACCGCAACCTGGACACCGGGACCCGGACGGCTCCGGGGACCAACGACCGCTTCGGGGTGTTCGACGGCGGGTTCGGCGGCAAGGGCAAGGCCGAGCCCGACTTCGATGTCCTCGACCTCAAGTTCCTGAACGGGTACGGCGACGGCACGTTCAACGTCCCGCCCATCATCGAGGCCGTGGACACGCCGCCGTTCTTCCACTCGAACGCGTTCGGGCCCGACATCGAGGGCGCTGTCCATTACTACACCCTGAGCTTCTTCAAGAACTCGCCGGCCGGCAAGGAGCTGGAGGCGCGGTTCGGCAGCCCCATCGCGTTCCCCGACTCCGACATCATCAAGATGGGGCGCTTCCTCCGCGTCCTGAACGCCGCGTTCAACCTCGACCTCGCGCGGCAGCGCCTGGACGCCGCCCAGGTGCTCGCCCTCCGGTTCCACGACACGCGGCCCGACGTCCAGCGGCGCCTGATGGAGCTGGCCGAGGTCGAGATCGACGACGCGCTGAAGGTCATGTCCATCCCCACCGCGCCGCTGCACCCGGTCGCGCTCGATCGCCTCCACCTGGCGAAGGCCGAGATCGCGGCGGGCGTCGAGGCGACGCGCTGGCCGCTGCGCCTGGCCCGCCTCTCGGCGGCGATCGCGCGCGTCCAGAACGCGCGCGATCAGTTCGGCAAGAACATCACCTACCGGCTCGGCAGGGGGAACCTGATGTACTAGCGGCGAGCGCTGTCGCGCGGGGCGCGCTGGCGGAGCGAGCGTGTCGCGGCCGCTGGCCAACGCCGCGCGAACCGGTAGGTTACGGCCCCCCGGCGTGGCCGGCCTGGCAGGTCCTCCGCTTCGATGTTGTCCGGTTCACGTCTCGGCCTCGGCTCCCCCTCGGCCCCCGCGACAGCGCGCCCCCGCGCCGGGCGCTCGCTCCTCGTGCGGCTCCTCGATCTGGCGTGGGCGTACCGCGGGCGCGTCGCCCGCGTCCTCGGCTACCAGATCGTCCTGCTCTCGCTGGGGCTCGCGGGGCTCGGCCTGACAGGGCTCGCCATCGACATCCTCCGCCACCGGCTCGATCCATCGGTCCGCGCGCCCGCGCTGCCGCTCGGCCTCGGCCGGCTGATCGACGTCGAGCGGGAGCCGATGCTCGCGGTCGGCGCGATCGGCGGCGCCATCCTCGCCATGGCGGCCGCGCGCGCGGTGCTCAACTACGGGTACGCGCTCGCCGTGGGCCACCTCGTCCACATGGAGATCGTCCCGGATCTCCGGGCGAGGGTGTACGACAAGCTCCAGCGGCTGAGCTTCCGGTTCTTCGACGCGAACAGGAGCGGCTCGCTGATCAACCGCGTCACCAGCGACGTGCAGCTCGTGCGCTCGTTCGTCGACGGCGTGCTGCTGCAGAGCGTCATCATGGTCCTGTCGCTCGGCGTGTACGTCGCGTACATGCTGCGCGCGCACGTCCTGCTGACGATCGCGTGCCTCGCGCCGACGCCGCTGATCTGGATCGCGAGCACGCTCTTCGCCCGGTGGGTGCGGCCCGCCTACCTGCGCAACCGGGAGCTCGTGGACCGGATGGTGCTGAGCTTCACCGAGGGGCTGCAGGGGATCCAGGTCATCAAGGGGCTCGGGCGGGAGCGCGAGGCCCACCGCCGCTTCGACGAGCGCAACCGCGAGGTGCGCGAGCAGCAGCAGGACACGTTCCGGAAGGTCAGCGTGCTCAGCCCGACCATCGAGCTGCTCGGGCAGATCAACCAGGTCGTCCTGCTCGGCATGGGCGGGCTGCTCGTGGCGCGCGACAGGATGACGCTCGGGCAGCTCGTCGTGTTCGCCGGCATCCTGCAGCAGTTCTCCGGGCAGGTCGCGAGCATGGCCACGATCGTCAACACGGCGCAGCAGAGCTTCATCGGCGCGCGGCGCGTGTTCGAGGTGCTCGACACCCCGGTGGAGATCGCGAGCCCCGAGGCGCCCGCGCGGCCCGCCGAGGTGGCGGGGCGCCTCGTGTTCGAGCGCGTCACGTTCGGCTACGACGCGGCGAGGCCCGTCCTGCACGACATCCAGCTCGACGTCGCGCCCGGGCAGCTCGTCGCCGTTGTCGGCCCCACCGGCGCGGGCAAGAGCACCCTGCTCAGCCTGATCCCGCGCTTCTACGATCCGACAGCCGGGCGCGTCCTTCTCGACGGCGTCGACCTCCGGCGCCACGACCTGGACCACCTCCGCCGGCGGATGGGGGTCGTCTTCCAGGACAACTTCCTCTTCAGCAACACGGTGGCGGCGAACATCGCGTTCGGCGCGCCGCACGCGACGCGGGAGCAGATCGAGCGCGCCGCGGTGATCGCCTGCGCGCACGAGTTCATCCGGGAGCTGCCCGAGGGCTACGACACCGAGCTCGGCGAGTCGGCGGCCAACCTCTCGGGCGGGCAGCGGCAGCGGCTCGCCATCGCCCGCGCCGTGCTGCTCGACCCGCCGCTGCTCCTGCTCGACGACCCGACCGCCGCGGTGGACGCGAGCACCGAGCGCGAGATCCTCGACGCCATCCTCAGCGCCACCCGGGGGCGGACGACGATCATGGCCACGCACCGGGCCCACCTGCTCCGCCGCGCGCACCAGGTGATCGTGCTCGACAGGGGCCGCATCGCCGAGCGGGGAACCCACGAGGAGCTGCTCGGCCGGCGGGGCCACTACGCGAGCGCGCTCGCGCTGCACGACGCCCACGTC